>CAKSSR010000005.1 GCA_934489735.1 uncultured Eubacteriales bacterium
GGAATAAAATTTACAGAAGAATTTATAGAGGAGGCTGATGGTATGTGCGTTCTAAGTAAAGAAATTCTGGATATGGGCATGGAAAAGGGCATGGAAAAAGGTCGAAAAGAAGGCCGAGAAGAAGGAATGGAAAAAGGGAAAATTAAAAAAGCATTAGATATAGCAGAAAAATTGAGAAAAATCGGCATGCCGGAGGATAAAATAGCTGAGATTGTTGGAATAGACAAAGAAACATTAGAGGGCACTATGAACAACAAATAGTACAAAAGAGCATCAGGACTTAAAAATCATGTCTTGATGCTTTAACTTTATACAAATAAATAGTGGCAAAGATAAATTGAGCAAACAAAAAAAGCCAAAGTAAAAAAATGCAACCCGTATCATATAAAGTGGAGAAAATAAGAATGGTGCTAAAAGGATACGGCCACATACGGTTAACAAATTTACAATTCCTTATTAAGATATTCTTAATAGGAGAGTAAATTTTAGAGACCTGTACCTTTATTCATTGATACAGATCTCTTACAAAAATCTTATAAAGCTTCAAATACGAACTCATCATTTACATAATCGCACTTTATTTTATTATTCTCTCCGAATTTGTTTTCTAATAGATCCTCTGACAATTTATCTTCTATCTTTGATTGTATAGCTCTTTTAAGTGGTCGTGCTCCATAAACCGGATCAAACCCTGCCTTAGCTATAGCTTTTATTGCCTCGTCGGTAAATTCTATAAACAAATCCAATTCGCCCAATCTTTTTGACAGATTGTCCAACATTTTCTTAGCAATATTCTCTATATCGACATCAGAGAGCTTATTAAATACTATTATATCGTAAACTCTTTTTTCAGCTTATCCATGACCATATTTTTAATATATTCGTTATCCTTATCACTGTCTCCTGAAGAAGCTGAGAAGCCCAATGCAGACTTTTTCTCAGCAATTAATTCTGCTCCTACATTTGATGTCATTATTATGATAGAATTTCTAAAGTCCACGGTTCTCCCTTGAGAGTCTGTCAATCTTCCATCGTCCAATATTTGTAATAATATATTAAATATATCTGGGTTAGCCTTTTCTATCTCATCAAATAGTATAACAGAGTAAGGTTTTTTTCTAACTTTCTCTGTCAAAACTCCCCCTTCGTCATATCCAACGTAACCTGGAGGTGATCCAATCAACTTTGACACTGTATGTTTCTCCATAAATTCAGACATATCGAATCTAATTATAGCCGTTTCATCAGAAAACATTGCTTCTGCCAATGCTTTGCTAAGTTCTGTCTTTCCGACGCCTGTTGGCCCTAGAAACATAAATGAACCTATAGGTCTTTTAGGGTCTTTCAATCCCACTCTTGCCCTTCTAATTGCTCTTGATACTGCTTTAACTGCCTCATCTTGACCTATTATTCTCTTATGAAGAATACTTTCCATATTCAATAGTCTTTCTGCTTCTTCTTGAGTAAGTTGTTTAACTGGAATTCCTGTCCAACTCGAAACTACATAAGCTATATCTTCAGGGGAGACAAATCCTTTATTCTTTTCTGCTTTTCCCTCCCATTTTTTCTTTTCTTCTTCCAGTTTAGAAGTCAATTCTTTCTCTTCGTCTCTAATTTTAGCAGCTCTTTCAAAGTCCTGTTCATTTACTGCTGCCGACTTTTCTGATTTTAAGTCCTTTATTTTATCTTCCAGCTTATGCAAATCTTCCGGTGCGGTATATGCGCTCAATCTAACTCTAGAGGCTGCTTCATCTATCAAGTCAATTGCTTTATCCGGCAAAAATCTGTCTGTGATATACCTACTTGACAGCTTAACAGCGCTTTCAATAGCGTCGTCAGGTATTTTAATTTTATGATGGGCCTCATATCTATCCCTAAGTCCCTTCAAAATTTCGATTGCTTCCTCTTCTGATGGTTCTCCTACCATAACCGGTTGGAATCTTCTTTCAAGGGCTGCATCTTTTTCTATATACTTTCTATATTCGGTTATAGTTGTAGCTCCTATAACTTGAATTTCTCCTCTTGCCAATGATGGTTTCAATATATTAGCCACATCGGTAGCTCCTTCTGCTGATCCTGCTCCGATAATCGTATGAAGTTCGTCTATAAATAATATAATATTTCCTGATTCTTTAACCTCATCAAGAAATTTTTTAATTCTTTCTTCGAATTCTCCTCTATACTTAGTTCCTGCGATAAGGCTTGTCAAATCCAATGAAATAATTTTCTTATCCTTTAGCAATTCCGGCACATCGGATGAAACTATTTTAAGTGCCAATCCTTCTGCTATAGCTGTTTTACCGACGCCTGGTTCTCCTATTAGGCATGGATTATTCTTAGTTCTTCTACTAAGTATTTGAATAACTCTTTCAATTTCATTATTTCTACCTACGACTGGATCTATTTGGCCAGCCTGTGCCAAAGCGGTCAAATCTCTTCCAAAATCTTTCAAAACTTTAGTAGACTGTTCTGAGCCGTTACTAGCACTGCCATTAAAATTAGCACTTTGTTTCATTCCCTGAGCAAACAAATTCATTATTCCGCCCAAAAAAGGGGAATGCAAATCTTGATTAAAAGTATTTATTATATCATTTATGATATCTTCGGCCTTAGTTCCCAATTCTTCTAGAAATCTAACAGCATAGCTATCGCTCTCTTCCAGTGTTGCCAATAGCAAATGTTCTGTCCCGACGTAATTAGTTCCAAGTTTTGACGCCTTCATCAAAGCAATCTGTAAAATTCTTTTAGTTCTAGGTGTAAAATCTTCAGCATCGACATAGCTTTTTGGAGCCGTGCCCATTTCTTTTTCAATAATGTCAGTCAAGTTTTCTTTTTCTATCCTGTGGCTTTTCAATATAGTAGCTGCTACGCCGGTTCCTTCCAAAACCAATCCTAATAAGATATGTTCACTTCCGACGTAAGTATGCCCCATATCAGATGCACTTTTTATAGCTAAATTAAGTGCCATATTTGCCTTTTCAGTAAATCCCTTAAACTTATACATAAAAACCACCTCATTTTAGCATGTTTCTTGCAAAATTTGCTCTCATTTCGTCTATTAATTTCGAAGAGATATCTTCTTCTGATGACATATTATTATTCTTTATCAAGTTTGCTGACTGTGAGTTATCTATCATATAATTAATTTTATCATAATCAATCGAATTTATCTCTCCTATAGATATTCCCAATCTGACGTTAGATATACAATTCATAAACTCTTCTTCATCAATAAGTCTTGCATTATTAAGAATTCCATACGATCTATGAATTCTGTCTAGCACATTTATATCAGTCTTTACTTTTTCTCTAAGATTTCTTTCCAATTCTATTAAATTCAAAGCCACATCCTTAAGATTCTTAACAGATTCTTCTTCAGTTATTCCCAATGTCACTTGATTTGATAACTGATACAAAGCTCCTATAGAAGTAGAGCCCTCTCCATATGTTCCTCTGATAGTAAATCCTAATTTTGAAAGTCTGTTAGATATTTCTGATATAGTCTTATTATACTTTAGCATAGGCAAATGAAGCATAACCGAGGCTCTCATTCCAGTTCCCAAGTTAGTTGGACATTGAGTCAAGAAGCCAAGTTTCTTATCGAATGCAAAATTCAGTTCTTGATCTAAGAGGGTATCAATTTTATCTGCCATATCGTAAGCAGATTCTAAAGACAAGCCGCTTTTCATCACTTGAATTCTTAAATGATCTTCTTCATTTATCATAATGCTAACCGATTTGTCATCAATAAGTAAAAGGGCTCCACCTTTTTCTTCTACAAACTGTGGGCTAACCAAATGATATTCTACCAAAGAAAGTGCAGATGTTCTATCGAGTTTACTCATATCAATATATTTAAACTTATCCGATAATACAGAATTACCTTTTGATATTGCATTTCTAACCAATTCATCAATTCTATTCATTTCATCATATCTAGATAGACTTCTAAGTCTGTCCGGGAATGGATAGTCTTTCAAATTTCTAGCCAATCTTATTCTAGTACTAACAATTATATCTTTACATTCTTCAATATTATTCATTATCATTCACCTGCTTCTCTATTAATTTTATTTGATCTCTAATATCAGCAGCTCTTTCAAATTCTTGAAGTTCTATAGCTTCTTGCAATTGTTTTCTCAATATTGTCAATGTTTCGTCATTGCTATTTGGATTTTTCTCTTTAAAAGAAAATGCTTGCTTTCCCTTATGGAAAGATCCGTTACCATGTATTCTTTCTATTGATGGCATTAGCTCGTCGTAGAAAGTCTTATAGCAGTTATAGCATCCAACTTTTCCTGTTTCAGCTATCTCATCGAAAGTCATATTGCACACATCGCATGTTTTTTCGTCGATTTGTTCTTCCTTTTGGCTGAATCCGAATAGGCTGTCTAAAAAATTACTATGTGCGTCTTTAAATATATTAGAAAATATATCATCATATCCTAACTTCTTCGCACATTCTGCACATAATACATGGTCAACTACTTTTCCGTCAATTATTGTCTGTATGTGCGTAGTCGCTCCTTTTTTATTGCATGATTCACATCTCATTAAAATCACCTCTATTAAGATTTCGTAGAAGATTTTATTTCTTTTTTAATATTTCTTATATCGATTAAACTACTTGATAATACTTCTTCTGCCTTTTGCATAATATTTTCTGCATAATCATTTGCAGCTTTTTTAATTTCCAATACCTGAGCTTGCGCATCCTGTATCATTTTGTGGGCTTTTGCTTCTGCTTGCTTAACTATTTCACTTTGTACCACCATTTTCTTTGCCCTATCCTCAGACACCTTTACTATCGACTCACCTTCTTTCTTAGCATCCTTTATAATCTGAGCTCTATCCTTTACAATAGCCTGTGCCTGTCTTATTTCATTTGGTAATGATAGTCTTATATTTTCAGTCAATTCCTTTATTTTTTCTGAATTAACTATAACTCTGCCTCCAGTAAGTGGTAGGTTCCAAGATTCTTCTATAAGATCTTCCAATTCATCTATTAAATCTTCTATGTTCATATAAAAAAGTTTCACTTCCTTCTTAATTTTTACTGATCAACTTAGACTTTACTTCTTCATATATGCATTCCGGCAAAAAGTCTTTAATATTTCCATCAAATTTAGATATTTCTTTTACTGCGCTCGAACTTATGCATAAATTTTCAATAGAGCCTGGTAAAAATACAGTTTCGACGTCTTTATTCAACTTTCTATTTATCAAGCTCATGCTTAGTTCGTTATGAAAATCGTTAAAGTCTCTTATTCCTCTGACAATTGCATTTATCTCATTCCTTAAAACATATTCAGATAAGAGTCCATCAAAAACAATTATTTCAACATTTTCTAAAGTATGAGTCATTTTTTTCAAAAAATTTACTCTTTGCTCCAAGTCAAATGTAAAATTTTTCGATGGATTTACAAAGATTCCTACCTCTAGCATATCAAATATCTTTGACGCCCTATTTATTATATCCATATGACCTAAAGTCGGTGGATCAAAGCTTCCTGGGTAAATTGCTTTCTTCACTCTGCACACTTCCTAAATATGCTTATCATAATCTTTCCATACTTATATTGTCTTAGTATAGAAAACCCTTCTATATTTGAAACCAGTTCCTTATCTTTAGGCGTCTCACATATTATAAAACCATCATTATTAGTTACATGCGTTACCATTTCTATTATTTGATTCATATTTTCTATCATAAACGGTGGGTCTATGTAAACAATGTCAAACTTTGTTTGAGTCTCTAATAAAAATTTAAAAGAATCGTTTTCTTTCACAATTGCTCTATCAGTTACTTCTGCTTTTTTTATATTTTTCTTTATTATCTCTATAGCTTCTCTGTTTTTATCAATAAAATATGCCTCTTTTGCTCCTCTGCTCAATGCTTCTATTCCCATTTGTCCACTGCCAGAAAACAAATCTAAAAATCTCTTTCCTGCCACTTCAAATTGAATAATGCTAAATACCGCTTCTTTAACTCTATCTGCAGTTGGTCTAACCGAATCTCCCTTTAAAGTTTCAAGTTTTCTTCCCCTAGCTTTTCCTGTAATGACTCTCATTTTTATTCCCTTTCGTAATCGCTATTTTGTACTGATTGATTCTGCCAAAAATCTTCCAAGTTATAATACTTTCTTTCAGATTCCAAGAATATATGTATTACAATGTCACCATAATCTAATAAAATCCAATTACTTGACCTATATCCCTCAACATGATTAGGACTTATACCAATCTCCTTCAACTTTAGCTCAAGATATTCAGACATTGCAATTATGTTGGTACTGCTTGTCCCTGTTGCAATTATAAAATAGTCTGACATACTTGAAACTCCTTCTATATCTATCACTTTGACATTTGAAGCTTTTCTTTCTTCTAATAATTCTACGCATTTATCTTTCAATTCTGCACTTGTCATAAATATTAACCCCTTTCTGTCCATCAAAAGCTTTTTTCTAATTCTCTTTTCATTTCTTTTTCTGATTCAATTCAGCCTCCTGAACCTCCCACGACTAAAGTCGCAGGGTTCTTGGGAACTCTCTCCTAACGGAAAGATATTTACCAAGCTATCCCCGTAGTTCCTACGGTTCTTCCACTAACTCATTACTAAAGTCACGAGTGTGCGTGGTCGTTTCTAATCAAATAGTATGTCATTGTATGCTAAAAATGTATCATCATGAATAGGTTTTTTCTTAATTGTTAAGAAATCTATTGAAGCAATCAATGCAGCCAGTACCCCTTCGTTAAGACTTTTCTTAATTGCTTTCCGAATGTCATCAACTCCATTAAATTTTCTGTCTTCAGCAATAGCATCTGCTACAAATATCACTTTTTCAATATCTGACATATTAGGTTTCCCTGTCGTGTGATATCTTATAGCATTTATTATTTCTTCGTCATCAATTGCAAATTCATTCTTGACATATTCTGCCCCTGTCTTGGCATGCCATAATTTATCCATACTGAGTTCTAATTTACTCATCTCAATATTGTATTTATTGATCATTTCAAGTTGCTCTTTATTTGTCATATTCTTAGTTATGTCGTGCAATAGACCGGCAATCCTAGCTTTTTTAATTGATATTCCATATCTTTTAGCAATGTCCTCAGCCGCCTTTGATACATTGATAGAATGTTCATATCTAGACTTGTTCAGTAGTTTCTTTATAGCACTTTTATAATCATTCATGTCCATTTCGCTCACCATATCCCAAATCAGCTTAAATTTTTATTCCATTTTCATTAATATAATCAATTACTTCAGGAATTACCAAATTGTTATCTGCCTTCCCTATATCTTTTCTTATTTCCGTCGCAGAAACGTCTATTATTTCTGAATCCAATATAATAGAATCTAAGTTTTCTCTTTCCAATTCCTTCTTTTTATTATTTATTCTTTCAATATCGCTTTGAGTACGTGCCAATGTGCAAACCTTAACTAATTTGAATATTTCTTTATAATCTTTCCATTTGTCTATTAATAAGAACTCATCACTTCCAACCAGTAAATATAATTCATCTTCTGGATATCGCATGATTAATTCTTTTATAGTGTCTATGGTATAATTCTTCTCATTTTTATTGATTTCTATATCCGATATTTCAAATTTTTCATATTTTGATATAGCAATCTCACACATTTTAAACCTATCCTCAGCAGATATCATATCTTTATTATCTTTGAATGGAGATAGGTTTGCCGGAATAAATATAACCTTATCCAAATTTAAAACTTTTACAGCACTTTGTCCTAAATTTAAATGTCCTTTATGAATTGGATTAAAAGATCCTCCAAGAATTCCTATTTTCATACCAAATCCCCCTATCAATGATTTAATTAATCTTAGTTATGTCTATCTTAGAATCTTTCTCTTTTCTTCTATATAGAACAAATTTCCTTCCAATTGTTTGAACTAGCTCTGATTGAGTCAATTCCGCTAATTCATTTGCCACCTCTATGATTGGTCTGTCGTATGATTCTAAAACTTTCCCTTTAACCAGCTCTCTCGCCGATAAAGCGTCCTCCGCACTTTTGATTAAATCTTCGCTTATTCCGTTTTTCCCTATCATTATGATAGTAGCCTCTTTACTTGATAAAGATCTTAAATATGCTCTTTGCTTGCTTGTTAACATTTTAATTTTTGCCACTTGATTGATAAAATTTCTATAAATTCTTATCCAAATGGCACTCCCTTCTTAATTTTTATTTCAATTTCTCAACTATTTGCTTAAATGCGTCGTTCCTGTGGTTGATTTTGTTTCTAGTTTCATCATCAAGCTCTGAAAATGTCTTCCCGTTGCTTACTTGAAATATAGGAGTGTAACCAAAACCTTTAACCTCACTTGCCTTTAATGCAATTTGTCCCTTACATTCCCCTTGTACAGTCGTTTCTTCGCCTGTCTCTGAAATGTAACATATTGCACAGATAAATCTAGCACTTCTATCATTGATGTCTTTCATCTTATCTAATACTTTATTTACTCTTTTCTCATCTGTGCTTTCATATCTTGAAGAATATATCCCTGGCTCTCCATTGAGTGCTTTTACTTCCATCCCTGAATCATCAGCAAGTACTGGCATATTGACAATTTTATAAGTAAATCTAGCTTTTATTTGAGCATTCTCTTTATATGTCAACCCATTCTCCTCTACTTCAGGAATTTCTATCCCAAGATCATTTTCTGTAATTAAGTTTATATCCAAATCGTAATTACATATCAAATTCTTGTAATCTTTTATCTTATTTAAGTTTTTCGTAGCTATAAATAAATTCATGTTCTTTTAACTTCTCCTAGTAAAGATTAATCAAATAGTGCATTTGCAAAGTCCTCTGCTTTAAATACTTGTAAGTCGTCTATTCCTTCCCCTACTCCTATCAACTTCACAGGTAAAGATAGTTCTTCTTTTATAGGAATTACAACCCCTCCCTTGGCAGTTCCGTCTAGTTTCGTTAAGGCTATTCCAGTTACTCCTATAATGTCTTTAAATTCCTTTGCTTGATTAATCGCATTTTGACCAGTGGTAGCATCCAATACCAATAATACTTCTTTTGATGAGTCCGGTAACTCTCTGTCAATTATTCTATTGATTTTAGATAGCTCTTCCATTAAATTCTTTTTATTATGCAATCTGCCCGCTGTGTCACATATTATAACATCTATGTTCCTCGCCTTGGCTCTTGATATCGAATCAAAAACTACTGATGCCGGGTCAGCTCCCTCCCTTTGTTTTACTATGTCGCATTCAGATCTTTCTGCCCATATAGACAATTGCTCAATTGCACCTGCCCTAAATGTGTCCGCCGCACATAATAATACGCTTTTTCCTTCTTTTTTTAAATTGTAAGCCAACTTTCCAATAGTAGTCGTCTTCCCTACTCCATTGACTCCTACAACTAGGATAATAGATGGATGAGTAGACATTAATAATTCATTATCAGTTTCCTTACTGAGCATGTCAGATATAATATCTTTAAGAACAGACTTAATTTCAGATGTATTAGTTATTCCCTGTGACTTTACTTTCTTTCTAAGAATATCACATATACTTTGAGAAGTCTTAATTCCAACATCTCCGGTTATTAATATTTCTTCTAGTTCTTCAAAAAAATCTTCATCTATCTTAGTAAACATGTTCATAACCTGATTGATTTTCTCACTAAGATTCTTTCTAGTCTTACTCAATCCTGACTTTATCTTATCAAAAAAGCCCATTAAAAAATCCTCCCAGATAAAAAAATAAAAGAGCACTAACCACTTTTAATATATTATACCATATAGATTTATAATTGCAAGATTTAGACCAACATATCAATAGAACGATTTAAAAAAATTGAATGTTTGGACAAGCATCACTTAATAAAATATTATAATTCCATTGAAATATTCATATAATTTTCAAAAAGTACTAATCAAATCTCAGCTCAAAAGAAAGGAATCACATGCGATCCAAATAACAATAGTAGATAAATAGTCATAATCGGTCTACAAAGCGAATACAAATTTCACCACCACTAAGGCACCCCCTTGACTTCAATAGAGAAAAATTGACAATCCAATGCAATGAATCAATAAATTTTAAGAAAATCTTGATTTATAAAGCGATAAAGCTGAAAGGCTGAAAGGCTGAAAAAGTGAAGAATTGGCAACTATGGATAAGAAGGGTTCAGGTAAAGACGTTATAAATTAAGTCTCATTGACAACTTGCATAAAATAACTTGACAAATGCAATCAACATATATTATAATAATAGTGTAGGTTTAAAATATTTTACAATAAAACAACCAAAAGGAGTGAATTTTATGGGAAACTATATGATTTCTAAAGTAAGTGGTGATAAATTTGATAATATTGTCTTCTGCTCTTTATCATTGGGCGATGACATCATTTGCTTTAGATTGTTAGACAAAGATTATTTTTTTAAGACTGCAGAATTATTACTTAAGGAAAATGGAAATGTTGATTTAAATCTATTACAAGATACTATCAATGATGGAAAAATATTTGTACAAGAGATGGATGAACAACCAACTACAGGCAGAAATCTTGGAATAATGAGCTGGACTGAATTTATTGCAGAATTTTCATCAAATGAGTTTGTAAAAGATAAGATCCAACCAAAAGTAAAAGAAAAATTTGATGAAATCAAACCAGAAAGCACATTGTATCAAAGATTGAATAATTATCTAGAATCATTGGAATCAGACGATGAAAAGATGACCATCGATGAGTTTATAGGTAATGCTAAAGACGGCCTTAATTATACTATTTATGATGTCCTTACTAAATCGCATGATAATGATGATCCATTGTCATTCAAGGATTCAAAAACTGTAGATGAATTTATAAAAATGTTATGTTTAAGAGTAATTGCGTTAGAAACAGAGAACAAATTTATTCCTTCACCAGACGACTTAAATTAAAAATCTTATTACAAATCTCAAATTGGTCAGCTGCGCTCACAACTTGGTTTGCACAGTTGACCTTTTGGCATGAAAAAAAGACCGAATCATAAACAGATTCAGTCAAAAATAATAATGGTCGAGGTGACAGGGCTCGAACCTGCGGCATCTTGGTCCCAAACCAAGCACTCTACCAAACTGAGCTACACCTCGACACAGAAATCGAAAATAAAAAACTTTTTTAGCAATACGGTCCCAACACCAACCGTATTTATATCATAACTCTTTTCATTTCAATTGTCAATACATTTTTTGAAATTTTTAAATATTTGTATGCATGCATTAAACAAATGTAAGGAAAATCACTTTTTTTGTACAATAATTTAACTTTTTTTGAAAATTAGCATTTTTCCTCTAGCAAAATCATATTATTCTTTTGGAGGGGTCCTAATGCATATAAAGTTTTATTACAAAAAGAGAGATCCAGTCTACTATCTGCTTATAGCGCCTTTAATATGTATACTAACTGTAATAATATTTATTTCAATAAGAGACATAGATGTTGCTGCAAGCTCTGAACAAATAGAGCTGCCCATAATAATGTACCACAGTTTATCAGAGTCATGGAACAATAAATCAAAGTATGTGATATCACCTAAACTGTTTGAGGAAGATTTAAAGTTGATAAAGGAAAAGGGATATGAAGCGATATTTATAAAAGACTTGATAAAATTTGTCTACAACGAAGGAGATTTACCAGACAAACCTATTATAATTACGTTTGATGATGGATATTATAACAACTTTGTATACGCATACCCACTATCAATTAAGTATAATAGTAAAATTGTTATATCTCCCATTATAAAATGCACTGAAAGGTATAGTGAGATAGATGATAAAAATATAAATTATTCTCATATAACATGGGAGAACATAAACGAAATGGTAAAGTCAGGATTTGTAGAAATTCAAAATCATACCTATGACCTGCACAGTAGTAAAAACGGTAGGCTTGGAGCATCTAGATCTTACAACGAAGGAGATGAGCATTACAAAAAAATAATAACAACTGACATAATGAAAGCACAGGAAAAGCTAAAAGAGCATTCAAATATCATACCGGACGCATTTGTTTATCCATTTGGAGCCGTAGGCAAGTCATCGAAAAGCATATTAAAAGAAATTGGATTCAAATGTACGCTGGGATGTACATCTAGACTGAATAAAATAACGAAAGATCCGGAATGTTTGTATAATTTGTGTAGGTTTATACGACTACCAAATGTCCCGTCAGAGACATATTTTAAAAAAATATTAAAATAATCTTAGCAGGAGGAAAATTCATGATAACAATTTACCTTAGTCCATCAACCCAAGAAAGTAATAAGTACGTAGGAGGGGGCACAGAAGAATATTATATGAACTTGATAGCCGATGATATGGTCCCTTATCTGAGAGCTAACGGAATTAAATTTACTAGAAATAATCCAGAAAAAAGTGTGTCGAACTCAATAAAAGAATCAAACGAAGGCGTCTATGACTTTCATTTTGCAATCCATTCAAACGCAGCACCAGAGAACTTGTCAGGAAAAATTCAAGGAGCAGATGTATATTATTACGGAGATAGTGAAGATGGTAAACGAATGGCTGAAATAGTTGCAAAAAATTTAAAAGATATTTATCCAAACCCAGCCGCAGTAAAGACTGTTTCAACAACTTCCTTGGCTGAACTATCAAAAACTAATGCACCGGGCATTTTGGTCGAAACAGCCTTTCATGACAATGTGCAAGATGCCAATTGGATTAGGAATAATATATCAGAAATAGCTCAGAACTTTGTAAAGTCAATAACTGAATACTTTGGATTACCTTTTGTAGATAAATTAATAAACAGAAACGGAGTAGTGATAACAAGAGATGACCCTTTAAATATGAGAAGCAGACCAAGTACAGATGCAAGTATAATATTGAAGATCCCAAAGGACTCAGAAGTAAAAGTATTAGGGCAATATAGAGACTGGTATGTAGTGGAATATAATAATGAAACAGGATATGTGAGAAGTGACTATATCAATTTAATCTAATATATATGTGGCACGCTTAGAATACTCTTTGCGTGCTAAAGTTTTATAATTTTAAGAATCTGCCAAGCAATTTGCATAAAAATATTAATAAAAAATTTAAATTAAAATTTAACTTGACATATCATTTTAAATGTTGTATAATAATAAGTGTTAGCAGTAGCTAACTATATTACAAAACAATGAAAGGAGTGTATTTTATGTTTGGCTGGATTTCAGACAAATTTAAAGATTTACTCGTAGATAGGAGGGCTTTGGATAACAATGACGTAAGGTTCTATTTTTTCGATGGTGTAAAAGAGATTATGAATAAAGAGACCGGAAACAAGGTACCTATTAAAATCGAGGATGCAATAAATAAATGTCTTTGGCTTGGAGCATTAGACGATAGAGATCCATCAACGAATATGAACACCATAACGATGAGCGAATTAGGAGGATCTAAAGACACATTAGGCGAGGTAAGGACCCTTGTGTTACCTAAAACTATAAACGAATCATTTTTTAGAAGAGATTTTCCCGAAGTATCTAAAGAAATGGGAAATTTAGAACATATTTATTATGTTGCAGATGGTGCAGATGATGCCTTGAATGGTCTTACTCTTGTTAAAGGAGAACCAAACCATTATATTCTTGAAAAGGGCAAAGAAATACCTGAAAAGGATAAGGGAGCTACGACAATAGAGATTGCGCCATGTCCAAGTGAGATAACTGACGCTATAAGTAGGCTTAATGAGTCTATAAAAGCTATTAATGGTATAGAAAGATATTAAAATATAGAGGAGGAATAACAATGGATAATATAAATGTAAATGAAGAAACAACTAATGTTGAAACTGAGTCAAGTAAGGAAATGATCGAGAAGTGTGCAGAAATAATAGCAGCAGCAATTGAAAGTAATAATGATGATAGATTAAGAGGAATCTTAGAAGCATGCACAATTGATTTAGATATGAGTGACGAAGAATTAAATGCACTCGTTGATACGACAAAAAGAGGATTGAATGGCGAATTAAATGATGAAGAGATTGCAGAAATAGATGGCGGTGTCGCAAGATTACCAGCATTCATGACAAAAAATAAGTATTTCGTAATCGGAGCACTTGCTTTAGCTGCTCTTACTCCTGTAGCTATGCGTCTCAAAGATCCAATAAAGAAGAATTTGGCTAAAATAAAAGACAAAATAACAGGGAAGGGAGAGTAACACATGGATATTTTAGGATGTTTAGGGAATCTAGGATCTAAAACTAAATCATTTTACAATTGGCTTACTAAGACAAGAAAAGTTCCTGACACACATGGATTAAAAGCTTGCAAATTTCAAAGCAGTGGCAGCTATGGAACATGTATTTACTTAGGGCATTATGATGGTTCTACAGTTCTCGGAGCAAGCGGTGATGTTGCTGGAGAGATTAATACTTTAGAATCAGATCAGTTCACCATAGACACAGTTGGGGACGTAGAAACTTTAGTTTTACCATCGACAATTGAAAAAGATTTATTTGGAGACGACGCACTTAAAGCAATAAGTAACATGAGAGCACTAAAAACCATCGGCATAGTAAATGACAATGGTAATAGTTTAATAGGTTGTTACATAGTAAAGAATCAAGACAAAGACAAATTAGAACTACTTGACAAAGAACAAGGCGAGAGCTTCGATGGAGAGAATATTCAAATAGAAGCTTTTGGTAATGATATTCAAAAACAGATGTTAGTAGATCTTATAAATGCTTGCTTTGAACGTGATAATCCTAGAACTGACGCAGACACTTCTCAAAGTACTACTGAATAGGGGGAAGCTAATGAAGATGAGCAATAATAATGAAATAAAGATAGATCAGGTTTTGCAAAATAGAATAGAGAAGTATGAAGGGATTATAGAATCAGCAATTGAGTCAAGCAATCTAGAAAGATTAAAAGGAATTTTACAAGTTTGTATGGTAGGCACAGAGATGGACGAAGAAAGTTTAGACAAGATTTCAAATTTTGCAATCAGCGCTGCAAATAATGAATTAAGCGAAGAAGACATTGAGAAAATATCTGGAGGCGGTGTGCTAGAGCGAGGGTCTCCGCTAGCAAAATTTGAGGTATTTGAGAAAGCGGGAATACTTTTATTAAGTTTAGGTTCAATGTTGTGGCCTATTATCAAAAAGAAAATAAAAAAATAAGGATTTACTAAAGGGGGATCATCAAATGGTCTCCCTTTTCTAATAGATTCTAATACAATTTACGTACTTTACTTTACCATATGATTAAATATCTTTAAAATTAAAGTTCCATAGTAAATATATACAATTTTTTTGGCTTGTTTTTATTGGTCAAAAATAATTATTTACTTGAATTCTATAATATTATATTGTATAATAATATTATATTAAGTTATAAATGAGGTGTTATTTATGAATGGAAGGTCAGAAATTAAAAAAAATTCCAAAGAGTGTCTTAAAAATAATTATCTAAAATGCTTTATTCTTGCACTTATTCTAAGATTACTCTCAGGCATATCGATGTCAGCTTTCGTAAATGATAAAGGTCATGTTAATATCAGCTTCAATATTGTTAGTTCTACCATCATAATGCTATTTTTCTTCTTACCTCTCACTGTTTATGTAAACAAATTCTATCTACTTTCATACAGAGGTGAACGCCCTAGCTTCAAACAGATATTCAGTGAAGAAATGATTAAGAAATATTTCAAAATTCTTGCTATTACTTTATGGAGTTATCTATGGGTAATCATATGGACCTTTGCACTTGTCATTCCAGGGATAATTAAAGCTTTATCATACTCAATGGCTCCTTACCTGGCCGCTGAAAATCCCGATATAGGCGCAAGGAGATCTCTCAAATTGTCTATGAGAATGATGAAAAATCGTAAAATGGACTTATTTATTCTAGTTTTAAGTTTCATTGGCTGGTATTTGCTTACATCTTTAGCTTGTTTATTAGTCGAATTACCACTTCACTTAATTTTGAATGGCAATTTGGCATTAGTAGATACTTTAATTTCATCTGTTTTAAGCGCTGCATTTGTATTTCCTTACTTAATGCTATCGCAGGCTGGATTTTATGACAATGTAAAGAAATCCTCATTAGAAAATGGTATTGTAACTCAACAAGAGCTTGAAGAAATATACAGATGGAATAAAAAAAAGTCATCTCCCGCAGAGGATAATAATTAAAAGCATAATTTTATGGTGCCGGATTTAACCCCGACACCTTTTTTGTTAGCTGCAGTAGTCCTCTAGTAAGTTGTTTAGCTCACTTTTGTTAGAAACAAATATCCCTTTCCTTAATAAATCTTGATCTTCCTTTGGCAAATTCGATATCTTCACGTCTTTTATATAACATAAGTTAAAATTTGCATGATCAACCTTAAATACTCCTATAAATCCGTTATGTTCCTTCACTAAATACATTTTATTTTCACTTTTTTCATCCGATTTATTACCTGCGGTTAACAAATCATCAGGAAAAGCATCGTCTGGTAATATTTGATCAGATAAGCTTTTACTTGGCTTAGTTTTTTCAGAAACATTTGAAAAGTTATTAATAAATACTGGAAAAGCCAAAGCGAATGCAACAAATAATATACTTATAGTACATATAGCTATAATTTTACCTTTCATAACTATCTCCTCAACATAAATATATTAATTATTATTGTCTTATTTATACTTAATTATTCTTTTTACAATTGTAAATAATAAAATTGAAAGAAAAACTTAAAAGGAATGGTGATTTTATGGAGAAAATTGCGTTTTTTG
Organism: uncultured Eubacteriales bacterium; assembly: GCA_934489735.1. Classification (GTDB taxonomy): domain Bacteria; phylum Bacillota; class Clostridia; order Oscillospirales; family Acutalibacteraceae; genus CAKSSR01. Next base: position 16,765 of record CAKSSR010000005.1, read on the forward strand.
ATTCCAAACCTTATGATAAAGTATGGTTTGATAAGCTGAATAATAAGTATGAGTTAATATATTTTGAAAACAAGTTGTCTAAAGCAACAGTTCCCCTTGCATATTCTTGCCGGGCTGTGTGCGCTTTTGTCAATGATAAAATAGATAAAGAAACTATTAATCAATTGTATAACATAGGAGTAGAATTGATAGCCTTGAGGTGCGCTGGGTTTAGCAATGTTGACTTCAAGGAGGCATATGGTAAAATAAAAGTAGTCAGAGTTCCCTCCTACTCGCCAAATGCAATTGCAGAGCATGCTTTTGCTTTGTTATTGTCGATCAATAGAAAGATTCACAAGGCATATAATAGGACTAGGGATTTCAATTTCAATATTTCTGGATTGACTGGCATAGATTTGTATGGAAAAACTGCGGGAGTAATAGGAACCGGTAAGATCGGTAAAGCATTTATCAATATATGTAAAGGGTTTGGTATGAATGTGGTAGCATACGACTTGTATCCAGATAAAAATTTAAACGTCGAATATCTATCTCTTAATGATTTGTTAAAGAAAAGTGATATAATTTCGCTGCATTGTCCTTTGACGGAAGCAACCAACCACATATTAGACGAAAATGCATTCAATAAGATGAAAGAAGGAGTGTTTATTATAAATACTTCAAGGGGAGCCTTAATAGATAGCAAGGCTTTGTTGAATGCCCTTGACAAAGGTAAGATAAGAGGAGCAGGACTTGACGTCTATGAAGAGGAGTCTGAAATATTTTTTGAAGATTTCTCAGGGACGATAATAAAAGACAAGATACTGTCCCTATTGGTTTCCTATCCAAATGTAATCATCACTTCTCATCAGGCTTTCTTAACCGAAGAAGCTTTAAAGAACATTGCTCAAACGACCTTATCTAACCTAGACGAATTCTTCTCAAACAAGCCCCTTACTAATGAAATATGTTATCATTTTGATGATAAAAAGTGAATAAAGGCAAAAAAATGCTAGTAGATTGTTTTCCATTGTCTACTAGCTTTAAATTATTTTAATTTGCTGGCTTCTATTTACTAAATTCCCCTAAAAATTTTAATTCGCATTCTAAATTAACATTGCTCTTTTCAAACACTTTCTCTTTGACCACATTTATTAAATCAATTACATCCTTACCAGTTGCTTTGCCTTTGTTTATAATAAATCCTGCATGCTTTAAACTTACTTGCGCTCCTCCTACAGACACTCCTTTGAGGCCTGCCTGTTCTATCAAAGTCCCTGCGAAATTATTAACAGGTCTTTTAAATACGCTACCGGCGTTTGGATATTCTAGTGGTTGTTTCGACTTTCTTCTTTCTATATAGTCATCCATTCGATCTTTTATTAATTCTTTTTTATCTTTTCTTAACCTGAGGCTTACAGATGTTATTATGTAATTCTTATTTGAATATGCACTTGATCTATAAGCAAACCCAAGCTCATCAAAATTAAATTTTTCTTCTATTCCATTATTCTTTACATGGGCAGTTGATACTACGACGTCTTTCATTTCTCCGCCATATGCTCCCGCATTCATAAATACTGCTCCCCCGACTGTGCCTGGTATTCCCCATGCAAATTCCAGTCCAGACAAAGAGTTATCACGTGCAAACGTGCACAGCCTAGATAAGCTCACTCCTGCCCCACATCTTATATCAGCATCATCAACAAGACTTATTTTATTAAATTCATCACATAAATGCAATACCACCCCTTGATATCCTTTATCCGATGCTAAAATATTTGATCCATTTCCAAGTATAAACCTAGGGATTTTATTTTCATCTATATATTTAATCATCTTTTTTAATATTTCTTCATTCGGGACGTTTATGAATAGATCTGCGTTCCCTCCTATTTTAAACGTAGTATGATTACTTAATGGTTCATTGATAAAGAATTTACATCCATTTGTCTCAGCAATGTTTATTAATTCAGAATAATTGTACACTCGTATATGCTACCTGAAACATATTTCTTATGCGAGGTAGCCCTCCTCTCAACAAATTATAATCTTTTTTTGCATTACCACTCTATTTCCCTTTTATTTGAAACTTCTTTATGATTAGTTTTCATTCCTACTCTTGCCATCAGTTCCCTCGCTGCATTAAATCCCATTTTCTTTTGTCTATTATTCATGGCTGCTATTTCTATTATGACTGCTAAATTTCTACCTGGTTTCACTGGAACTGTAACTATCGGCACCTTTACTCCTAGCATTTCTGTGTAGTCATTGTCTATTCCAAGTCTATCATAAAACTTAGTATCGTCCCATAATTCTAAGCTGACAACTAAATTAATAGTCTCGCTTAATTTTACTGCACCCATTCCAAATATTCTTCTTGCATTTATAATCCCAACCCCTCTAACTTCAACAAAATGCCTGACATTCTCAGGAGATGAGCCTATAAGTTTATCTTTTTCTACTTTTCTTATTTCAACTGCGTCATCCGCTATTAACCTATGCCCTCTTTTTATCAATTGAACGGCTGTTTCACTCTTCCCTATTCCACTTGATCCAACCAATAAGACTCCTTCGCCGTACACTTCTACAAAAGCTGCATGTCTTGTCATTCTCGGAGCAAGTTCAAAGCTTAGATACGAAACCAATGATGAAATAACCTCGTTAGTTTTGTCTTCCGAAATCAAAAGTGGGATTTGACAATCCTTCGCTGCGCTTATCATTTCTTCATGAGGTTGCATATTTCTCGTTATAATTACAGCCGGCGGGTTAAAGTCGAATATGTTTTTTACCCTGCGGTACCTATCCTCCGATGGAAATTGTTCTAAAAAAGCATTTTCTGTATTACCTATTATCAATACTCTGCTATTATCAAAGTAGTCTAAAAATCCTGCTAGCTCTATCCCAGGTTTCCCGACGTTCATAGATGATATAAATATTTCTTCTGGTTTCTTTGGCATATATACAGCCTTTAATGAAAGTTTGTCTATTATTTTTGAAAGAGATATAGTAAATGACATAAATATTCTACTCAAAACATATTTGTTCTATATAATATCATTTTAACATTTTGTTTGTGAGTAGACCTCCTTTCTATTCAAATTACATTTATTATAATACATTTGTAAAATTATTACAAGGACTTATTTGTCCATTTACTAAATTGTTTATAAAATCTATAAAAATACAATTTGCCGATGCAAAAATTCATACTGTTTTTATTATAATTTAATATTATTTTCTTATTATTCTTCTATTGCACCTGCTTTATCATTATAATATATTCATTTTTTTCTGATTCATGTCATCCTTCTGGTGATATTTCTCAACATTTCTATGCATGATACCACCCTCATGCTTTACTTATCGGTCCTAAATGGTAAAAAAATTCTCCACTTTCTTGAGTGGAGATCATTCTATTTAACAGATTCTAATGCTTTTGCAAGCTGGTCCGGACAAGATGTCCTCTTGTTCCCACACTGGATCCCTTTGAGTCTCTCTATTACTTCTTCTTTCTTCATGCCTTTGACTAACTCTGAAATCCCTTTTGTATTCCCGTTGCATCCACCTATGAACTTGACATCTTGCACTATGTCATTATCATCTAAAGTAATTTCTATGCCACTAGCACATGTCCCTTGAGTTTTGTAAGAAATCTTTTCCATATTCTTAATAACAGCTCCCTTACTTTAAAATAATCCACTTACTTACTGTACAACTTATGCTTCTTTTTCATGAGTAAGTTTAAACATTCCACAGGCGTGCTGCTCGCTCCCAAAGGAACGCTATCCGCTGAATACATTCCGTGAAAATCTGAACCACCTGTTGGCACTAAGTTGTTCTCTATCGCAAATGAACTTAAAAATTCTATCTTTTCTTTATCATGCCCCGGACTCCATACTTCTATTCCATCAATTACTTTCTTCGAAGCTAACTCCTGCATTAACTCAATGCTATCATATTTATATGGATGGGCTAAAACTGCTAAGCCCCCTGATGCATGTATTAAGTCTATTATTTCATAAACACTTGGATATTCTATGTTATACTTGACAATCCCTGTCTCTCTATTAAATAATTTATCATGAAGTTCCCCAAATATTAAACGTTCATAACCAGCGTCTACTAAAGCATGCATAATGTGTTGCTTGAATATGTTCGTGCCTCCGATTGCTCTCTTAGAAACCATTTCCGGCGATATTGGATATAATCTCATTATCTTTTGTAAAATAATTGCAGCTGTTTTCTTTCTCTCTTCAGATATTCTTTTAAATAATCCTTCTAATCTATCCGGATTGTCACATAAATAACAAAGAATATGTACTCTTCTCTTTCTCTCAAAGTCAAAAGCAGAAACCTCTGCCCCCATTATAACATTTACTCCAAATCTCTTGCCTAAAATCATTCCTCTCTTAGCCCCTGCAAAGGTATCATGATCAGTAATTGAAATAGTCGTTATATTAAGTCTCTTAGCCAAATAAATTAGCTCATCTATCCCAACAGAACCATCAGACATCCTTGTATGGCAATGCAAATCTGCACCCACTGATAACTCACCGTCCATTCATTAGTTTTTTAAATTACTTCTTTTAAATTGAAAATAAATAACCCTTTTAAGCTATTCTAACCCGATCAATTCAAATTGTATAAGATCTTTCATCTTTAACTATCATTAAGTATAGCACAAAATATAATTATTGTCAATACATATTACAATTTTGTCTTTTGTTTAATAAAAATTTTAATTTTTCTTCTAAATAATATTGAAAATTCAAAAGCATGCATTAAAAATTTATGAAATAAACGTGCAATTTTGCATTTATCGATAAAATTTTTCTTGTTTCAAATTGCCAAAGAGCAAGGTTTTATCATGCAGGTGCAATGTTAAAGTAGCAAACATATTGAAAAGGGACATGGAATGGTATATAATAAAACATGTTCGGATAGTATAAAGTAACAATTGGGATCCGAAGTAAAGAGATACGGTTGGCAACTGCTTATCGTAATTAATCATTAAATAGAAAACAATAGCCTGCTTTCTGCAGGATGATGTCGGACTTTTGAGAAAATACAAAGGTTCTTAAAAAAAATATAAAAAAAGGAGAGCTACTTGACAAGTTTATTTGTCCTTATTTTAAGTAGCAATATAATATCATGGATAAAGATCTAGCAAAAGTATATAATCCAAAAGAAGTAGAAGACAGAATTTATGATTTTTGGACTGAAAATGATTTATTCCACTCTGAGCCAGATGATTCTAAAGAACCATATACAATTGTCATCCCTCCGCCAAATATTACTGGGAAATTACATATGGGTCACGCATTGGATGAAACTCTCCAAGATATTTTAATAAGATTTAAACGTATGAAAGGATTTAATACGTTATGGCTACCAGGGACTGACCATGCCTCTATCGCTACTGAAGCAAAAATAGTAGAGGCTATGAGAAAAGAAGGATTGAGCAAGGAAGACATAGGGCGAGAAGAGTTTTTAAAGAGAGCAATGGATTGGAAAGAGAAATACGGAGGAACCATAATAAATCAAATAAAGAAGCTAGGTGCTTCTTGCGACTGGAAGAGACTTAGGTTTACGATGGACAAGGAATACGAAGATGCAATCAAAGAATTCTTCTGTAACTTGTACGAAAGAGGCCTAATATATCGAGGAGAAAGAATAATAAATTGGTGCCCTCATTGTAGAACATCGATATCGGATGCGGAAGTTGAATTTTCGGAGACAAATGGCAACTTTTATCACATAAAGTATGAGATAAGTGACGGAAGTGGATACGTAGAGCTTGCAACTACTAGACCTGAAACACTTTTAGGAGACACAGCTATAGCAGTAAATCCATCAGACAGCAGATATGTTGATTTAGTTGGTAAAAAAGTGATAGTACCGATAGTCAACAGAGAGATACCGGTAATTGCAGATGAATATGTAGAGACTGACTTTGGAACAGGAGTAGTTAAAATAACACCCGCACATGATCCATCGGACTTTGAAGTGGGAAGACGTCATAATCTAGAAGTAATTCATGTAATTGATGAGAATGGTAGAATGAACGAAAATGCCGGCGAATACAAAGGATTAAGCATAAATGAAGCAAGAGAAGCAATAGTTAACGAACTAGGGAAAAAGGGAAGTTTAATTGAAATCGAGCCAATAGTCCATAACGTTGGAACGTGCTACAGATGCAATTCAACTATAGAACCAATAATATCTAAACAATGGTTTGTAAAAATGAAACCACTTGCAAAAGAAGCTATAGACGTAGTAAAGAATGAAGAAATTAAGTTTATACCAGACAGATTTAAAAAGGTTTACTTCAATTGGATGGAGAATATAAAAGATTGGTGCATATCAAGGCAGCTATGGTGGGGGCATAGGATACCTGTATGGTATTGTAACGACTGCGAAGAAATTATAGTATCAAAAGAAGATTCTGTTACAAAGTGTCCTAAATGTGGCAGCCATAACTTAAGAAGAGAAGAAGATACTTTAGACACATGGTTCTCATCTGCATTATGGCCCTTTGCTACGCTTGGATGGCCAAAAGAAACTGAAGACTTAAAATACTTTTATCCAACAAGTACCCTTGTAACGGGATACGACATAATATTTTTCTGGGTGGCAAGAATGATATTCTCTGGATTGGATCAAATGAAACAGCCACCGTTTAAAAATATATTCATTCATGGAATAATCAGAGACAGCCAGGGAAGGAAAATGTCAAAATCATTAGGGAATGGTATAGATCCATTACAAATAATCAATGAATTTGGTGCAGATGCCTTGAGATTTTCATTGGCAACAGGAAATAGCCCTGGAAATGATATGAGATATTCTGAAGAAAAAGTGACGTCAAGTAGAAACTTTGCTAATAAAATTTGGAATGCGGTTAGATTTATCAGGATGAATATAGAAGGACATGACGTACCTTTAGATCTCCCTGAAAATTTGGCATTGGAAGATAAATGGATAATAAGCTCACTTAACTCGTGCATAAAGGAAATTAATGAAAATATTGAAAAATTTGAACTTGGTATAGCAGTACAAAAGATATATGACTTCATATGGGACGAATTCTGCGACTGGTATATCGAAATTGCTAAGATAAGATTGGCAGATGAATCAGAGGCTCAAGACGTCAGGAAAGTATTGGTATGGGTTATGGTAAATTCATTGAAAATGTTACATCCGTTTATGCCATTTATCACAGAAGAACTATATTTGAGCTTGCCTCATGATGAAAAGTCAATATCTATCAGTAAGTTCCCTGAATATAATGATAAATTAAACTTCAGCTCTGATGAAAATAATATGAGAAAAGTTATGGATGTAATAAGAGCAATTAGAAACAGACGTAACGAAATGAACGTGCCTCCATCAAAAAAGACGCCTGTATTTATAGCTACTAATGATATAAATGTATTCGATAAAGCATCGAGAATAATTAGCAAACTGGCATATAGCAGCAAGTTGGAAATTGATAGATATTTTGATATCCCTAACTCCATTACTATAGTAGTAAATGACATCCGTATTTATATTCCAACTGAAACTTTGATCGATAAAGATAAAGAAATTGCTAGACTTCAAAAAGAACTTGATAATTGTCAAAAAGAATTACAATTTGCTAACTCTAAATTGAATAATGTTGGATTTATATCAAAGGCACCTGAATCTGTAATAAATGCAGTAAAAGAAAATGCAAAAATATATAGCGAGAAAATAAAAGTAATAGAATCTGAAATGAAATCATTTCTCGAAAATTAATTAAAAAGGAAAGTATAACTTGAATTATAGAGACGTAATTAATAAAATAAATTCATTCTCTAACAGAGGAATTAAACCTGGCTTGGAACGGATTGAATATCTTTTATCTAAATTATCAAATCCTCAAGATGAACTTAAAATTATACATATTGCAGGAACAAATGGAAAAGGATCTGTCTGCTCAATGCTATCGTCTATATTGACGTCGGCTAACTTTAAAGTAGGCCTGTTTAAATCACCTCATATAATAAACTTTAGAGAAAGATTTCAAATAAATAACAAAATGATATCAGAAAAAGATATTTGTATGACATTTAATAAGATATGTCCAATAATAATTGAAATGGAAAAGAATAATGTGCTTATAACTCAGTTCGAATTAATAACAGCTATGGCTGTGCTCTGGTTCAAAGAACAAAAATGTGATATAGTTATATTGGAAACAGGCCTCGGAGGACGACTGGACTCCACTAATGTAATAAAAAATACCTTGATATCTGCAATAACTTCTATATCTATGGATCATATGAATATACTTGGGAATACCCTCCCTGAAATAGCAAAAGAAAAAGTAGGCATAATTAAAGAAAACTCTTACGTCGTGACGACAAATAATCAGAAAAGTCAAGTCCTGGATATCATAAAGCAAGCATCAATTGAGAAAAATTCAAAATTAATTGTCGTAGATATAAGTAACTTTAAGAAAATTAAATCCGATTTGAATGGAAGCTTAATCTCATATAAAGGAAATGTCTACCATCTAACATTGCTTGGTAACCATCAAATAGAAAACTTCTCAATAGTTGTCGGGATAATAGAAGTTATGAATAAATTGGGATTTTCAATAAATGAGGAAAATATAAGCAGTGGACTGCAAAATATCTTCCATCCGGCTAGACTCGAGATATTAAACCATAACCCTTTGATAATATTGGACGGCGCTCATAACGTCGATGGAGCTCTATCAGTTGCTGAATTTATAAGAGAGAACTTGAATAATAAGAAAATTATAGCTATAATCGGAATGCTGAAAGACAAAGATTATAAATCATGTATTAAAATATTAGCACCTCTATTCAAAATGATTATATTTACTAAGATTAAAAATAATCCTCGAGCCCTCGAACCTGTAATCTTAAAGAATGAATGTCTAAACCTTTGCAATGATTTGATTATTAAAGAAAATTCTAAGGAAGCCCTTCAATTTTCTAAAGAAAAGGCTAATATCAATGACGTTATATTTATATGCGGATCATTGTATTTGTCAGAAGAAATATACGGTGGTTGATGCAAAAGTGAAATTTCTTGAAATCTTAAATAAAATTTTATACTTGCTATATCCAGATAAATGCATCTGCTGCGATAAAATAATACAACCTGGTGAACCTTGTTGTATCGACTGCTACGAAAAGATAGATGACAAAGGACGTATTAAAATCATTGATATCAGTGAGGATACTCAGGTGCAATGCATAGCATTTACAGAATATAGCGATGCGTTTAGAGAGGCTATATTAAAGTTTAAATTCGGCGGACGTAGATATTATTACAAGTATTTTGCTTTGTTATTGAATTATATAATAAATACTTTCCCTGAATTAGAACATTTTGATTATATAACATTCATACCAACAAAGAACTCTAAACGTAAATATAATCAAACTGAATTGCTCGCTAAGGGACTTTCAAAAAATACTAAAATCCCCTGCTTGCCCTTGCTAAGGAAAATCAAAGATACCCTTTGTCAACATGACTTGAATGCATATGACAGAGCTTTTAACGTCCTTGGCGCTTATCAAATAAATGATGACTACGCTGCAGAAGTATGTGGCAGTAAGATAATTTTATGTGACGATGTCATGACTACAGGTAATACTTTAAGAGAATGCTCTAAAACTTTGCTAGAGGGTGGCGCTAAAAGAGTCGTTTGCCTAACTCTATCCTGGGCTTAAATAAAGCAATAGTAGATACTACGATTGATGTCTACTATTGTTTTTTTATTTTATTTACAATTGTCTAAAAAATTCTATCAAGTCCTCAAAGCCAAAGCCAAGATCACATATAGTAATCTCAGCCTTGATCTTAAGTATTTCATTCAGTTTTACGTCTTTTAGCACTCGGTTCTTCTAAACCAGGTTCGTCATTTGCTACTTTATCTTCTTGTTCCTCTATTGATTCGTCAGGCTTATGTTTACCTTCTATTGATTTCTCTTCTGTATCCATCGCTAGTTCACTTTCACTGTCTTTAACTATTTTTACTCCATTTTTCCCTTTTAAAAATTCTTCTAATTCTTCTCCCGTATTATCTGATGAAATTAAGTTAGCAACATTTTTTATTTCTTCCTTACCCATTTCCTTAATACATTGATAATTTAATATGATTTTTGTGTTATGGTTACCTGATGAAAACGTTTTAGAAAATGCTTCTTGTTCTAAAAATGCTTCTTGTTCTAAAAATGCTTCTTTTTCCTCTGTTTCAAGCTTTGATAATTGTTCAAATATTCTTTTGTTAACTTCTAAAGCTTTTCCAACTCTTTCAACCTTATCTAACATTATTTTTATCTTTTTTATTTCAGTAGGATAACTTTTACATATTACATAATCGGTATCATTTTTCTTTACAATGAATTCGGCAGTTTCTATGCTTCCACAAGTCAAATAATACTTATATATGTTATATTTTGTAAATAATTCCTCAAGTGCTGGCCTACTTATAGAGCTAAAATCATTCGTATTAAGTGACAAATTATTTATTTTTAATACCTTTTGGGCAAAATCCCACCCAGGTATTGAATTCTCAATATTTTCTTTAAAATTAGCCTCTTCGATAAATTGCCTTTCTCCCATACTTTTCTTGCCGACCAATTCATCATATATATCGATAATTTCCCCAAATTTATGTAGTGCCTCGTCATTTTTCCCCTCTTCTAATAATGTTTTAGATTCTTCACAAATCGTTTCAATATCTTTAAACAATATATAAAATACACCTTCTTGACCCACATTTCTTAATGTTGTTAAATTTTTATCTCCTGGCTTTACTTCTCCAATTTTATAATAATAATAACCTTTTACATCTTTTCCTTCTTTATTTTTTCCATCTGTTAAACCACCTGCATGTTTCTCTACTTCAGGCAATTTTTCATCGAAAGATTTCCAAGTCCCCCCCCAATCTGTAAAAATCAAATCTTTGATAGAAAATTCTTTTCCATTATACGTAAGTTTTTTATTCAAAAAATCTTTATATGTTTTATATGTTACCCCTTTGTAATACAACTCAAGGACACTTTTACTTATCATTTTAACACATAAACCCGTCTGCATATTCTGCATATTGTTTTTATAATTAGCAACGACAGATGCTTTCGCATAAATTGATTGAATATTTTCTTGAGATAAATCTTTTTCAATAAGCACAAACTTCTTCCCTCGTTCATCAAGTTGAAATATGTCGAATTTTTCAGCACTGTTATGATCAATCCAGGACATATTGTATTGAAAAAAGGATTCCCCCGGATTATTATGCCAAAGCAAATATTCAACGCTATCTAGTGAATCATATGTTATATTATTTTCTTTACAAAAATCATTTATATATGAAACTTCTTTATATTCTTTTCTTCCTATTTGACTAAAGCTACGCTCAAATTTATTTATTTTTATAGTTTCTTGCATATCACATCCCCTTTTTATCGCCTCCCTCAAATTTTCATTCATAATTTCATCTTTAAAATAAGAACTCATCGTCAATTCGTCAGGTGTCACTATATCATTCTTATCAAATTTAGCTTTTGCTTCTAGATATTGCGAGATAATGCTATAGATGCTTTTAGCTACTGCTATTGCACCTCCATTATCACTATCATTTAGCAAATTCTCAGCTTTGATGCATAAATTATTTAAATTCGGAAGTAAAATACACACATCAATAGGAGCAGTTCCTTTTTCATCTCCTATATATATTTCACGCCTTTTCTTAAATTTCTTAGCAATTGACTCGCCATCGCCTTCACTTATTCCCCCAATTCTTCTAACCAAAACTCGCTTCTCTAAATGTCTCATAAACTTATTAGCAGCCTTAGCCTCTTCAGAATCTGGTTTCCCACCAACTTGTTCAGATCTTTTTTCTAAAATAATAAGCTTTTCAAGCTGTTCATCTGTCCAGTTTTTTAAATCTCCATACTTAACAGAATTCCCATTGATATGAAATCCATAATCCTTCAAAAACTTTGATTCTTCCACAGGAGGATCCCTAAACATGTCTTGCAGCTTCTTTCTATAAGAATTCCATTTAGGTATTTTTATTGGTTTTTCATCATCACTCTTTAAATACTTGTCAATTTTTCTTACCATCTTTCTAATTTCTTTAATTTTTCTCGAATCCACATTACCATATTCTCGTCTACATATTATGAATTGATTACCACTTTTTCTTATAAGAGTATTACCTTCATCTATGTTATTGCAAGCTAAATAATATTTATAATTCAAAATAGCATTTCCATCATTCTCATCAACTCTTTTTTCATAAAAACCTTGCGGCGCATGTCCTATATACTGTATATCTTTTACTGCTTCTTCTAAAAATTCACGTTTGAAATAGATAGTTTCCTCAAAATTAAATAAGCCATACAGATATTCTTGAACATTCTCATATACGGCATACTCACTCTTATCTCTATCATGCTTGTCACAATAATAATAATCTGAATCCACAAATGCTATTTTTCTTAATCTTGATTTGCCTTCGTTATCTTCGTCATACATTTCAGCTCTATAATATTTTTTTGCAGCTGCTTTTCCGTCAGCCCATGTCAATGCTTCGCCCTTGTCATTAAAAAATATACATTCAACATATTCATTAGCTACCTTATTTCCTCCATTCCAAAAGCGAAATGCGCTTTTATAATCTTCCTCTGTGCTGCTACATATTGTCCTAAAATCATAATGAAATTTTTTTATTTTTACGCGTTCTTCTATTCCACGACCCGTTACATTAACTGCTCCTTCAAGTTTATCATCTTTAACTTGTTTTTTAAAATTTTCAGTCCGCAAACCATAATATTCAACAATAATTTCTCTAATTTCAAGAGCTTTTTTAACTGCTTCATCTAATTTTTTATCATCTAATAATTCTTCAGCCTCTGCGCACAAAATATCTAAATCCGGAAGCACAACGTAATATTTTTCACGAGGCCACGATTTTAAAACTTTTACCTTATCATAATTACCGTCTTCACCTGCATTTTTAATTCTGTAAACCCAAATAGTTTCTTTCTTCCTTTCGATAGAACCTTCTTCGGTATCTTTTGCCCATTCATTACCACTATAGCGTAGCCTAATACGATTCTTTTCCTTGTCATCTACACTAAGTCTTTGGGAATTACTTAAAGATGAATATATTTCTTTACATTGACCAGTAGTTGTAACGTTGACTGTCAAATCTTTTATCCCGTCAAATATCTTACTTCCTGTTTCTTTAATATTTGGTATATTAATTGTTTTCAAGTTTATACAAAAAGCAAATGCCTTTTCTCCTATTTTAGTCACATTATTAGCTATTACCTGTTGGATATAGACATCCTGGGCAAATCCATAATCTTTAATTTCATCCCCATAGAAAGTCAAAACACCATTTTCTAATTTAAATTCCTCAGCAATTTTATTTGTTTCTACAGCCATTCCTCCATCATTTGTTCCTTCTACTTCCATTTTTTTATCCTTTTCTTCCAACCTTTCGGCTATTTCCCCTAAACATTCCATACCCTTTTCTAACATAAATCTCACTCTCCTTTATTTGTCATAGCTTTTCTCATATAGCCCACACATGTCTTACACAAATCATATAATTTCTTATCTTCTTTTTTACTTTCCTTTGCAATTATGCTTACATTTTTGATAATATTTTTTATATCTTGTTGATTTATTTCTTCTACTTTCTTTGTCACTATATCATAAATATATTCTTTTACATCATCTACGCCTTTTACTCCTCCGCTGCCAGCGTTGTTTTCATCTAAGAATTTCTTTCTAGCGCCTTCATCTTTTATTTTTTCCTCTACATTGCCTTTAACTATTTTCACGTTATACTCTATTCCTGTTTTAATTACTTTATCCCAATGTCCTTTTATATATTCTTTAACTGCATTCTTTACCAAATTCCTATTCTTAGGATCTCCTTGCAACAATTCATCATCTTTACCTTTTCTTTCTTTGGATAATAATTTTAAGACTTCTACTATTCCTCCACTTGCACTGACTAATTTAATATCGACAAAACATTGTTTCGGCAACTTTATCTCACCATCTGTTTCTATTGCTTTATCTATATCAACATCTGCCTTTATTCTAAACTCTTTTTCAACTAACTGGTCAATAACAAAGCTTATCATTCCGTCCTTATCGACTATCTCATCCCATGTCTTATATTTCTTTTCATTAACTTCAGGTTTTCCTTTAGCTTCAACATCCTTCTTAGCATCAACCTTAGCCTCTGATGTTTTGCTTGCATCTTCTTTCGCAAGGCCTTCTCCTATTACCAAATTATATTCTCTATCATAAACTTCAAAATTTTCCTTACCTCTTTCTTTAAATGCCTTTATATCTTCATCTTCCCAGCCATCGCCTCTTAGGTACATTGATAAATTTTTAAGTTCTACTAAACTTTCATAAAAGCCATTACCGAAGCTTTCTTTGTACAACATCAAACTAACCTTTTTTGAATCAAATCCAGACATCATATCTACTTTTTTAAAGTCTTCAAATGCACCTTCTTCTATTTTAATTCCTTCGTTTGAGTCCTCTGGATCGAAATAAATTTCCAACATCTCTTCATAATTAAATAATTTAAATGCATTCCTTCTTATCAAGTTTATCTTGTTGAAATTCATTTTTTTAACTTCTTTTTCTTTAAATACTTTCCCTAGATATTCTCCATTAAATGCATTTTCATCTATAATATCAAATTTTTCATTTAACGTACATATATCATTTTCTTCAATCTTAAATAAAGGGCTTTCTCCCCCAAAAAAATCACCTTTATAGCTCTCTACTTTTTCCTTTGTCAATTCTTCTCCCATATAGCTTCAACCTCCCATTTATTTTTAATTTCTATCAACATAACTTATCTGACCGTTGTAAATAAATATACAATATAAGTTATATGTATATTATACCCTCTTTTTCTTTTTTTGTCAATCAAATTTTATGTATTTTTACATTCAGTTTCTTTTGTTTTTAATATTTTCTTAATCATTGCTTTATATTTATATAGAACAAAGCCAAGATCACGTATAGTAATCTTAGCCATTTCTTCAATCCAGTTTAATTTTTTTATTTGCTGGTTCCTTTAGCTTATCAGATTTAATCTTTTCGATCATTGAATCCAAAATTTCGTGAGTGCGTTTCAAATCCTCTAAGCATTTTATATCAATATTAAATTGTTTCAAAACAGAATGTATATCATCCTCTTCCAAGCCACGTGAGTAGCAATATGCATATACATACGAGCTTTTAAAATCATTAGACTGCTTAATCATTTCTATATACTTACATTTCATTTCTTCTCTAATTTCATCTGATACATTAGATTCTATAGCAACATAGTCAATAGAATAGTCCACTTTACAAGGGTCGTAGCAGTCACCTGCCAGAGATTTATAGTTCTTATCCAATTGCAGCGCTGTTTCTCTTGACATATTTCTTAAGGCCACCAATTCAGCATAATACAGATCATATCCCATTGCTATCAATTCTTCATATTTTCCTGCATACTCATCAATATCTTTCTTATCAATGGTATTATACGAATCAAGTTTAGCATAGCAATAAGAATAATATTTACTTTTTCCTCTTTGTCGCTGCAAGTCATAAACTGCTGCTTGTTTTCTCAAAGTAGGTTCTGAGATATACTCATTCTTTATCCTTGTCATTGCATAGTAGTCAGCGAACTCAACGCTCTTAGAGATTTCATATTCTCTTTCAAAGACATACATCCACTCATCCAAAACCCATTTTGGCAATGATTCGTTTTCAATTTTTATTCTAGCATAGTATCTTGCGATAAAATCAGAGCTACCCTTCTTCAAACATTTTTCATATTCTTCAGCCATTTTTACACATTTTGCATAAGGCAACTGACTCTCATCCAACAGATCCACAATATATAATGCATAGGCTCTACTTTTCCCCTTATTTCTTTCTCTTTCATAAGCAAGTGAACGATTAGTATTCAATTCATTGGTCATTCCCTGTACATTTTCATTATTTATATAATATTCTGCAAAGTAATCACTTACGCCTGTATTTTTCAATTTATTCCATCTTTCTTTTGCTATCTCAGGTAAAGCCTGCTGACAAAACTCATTAATTTTCTCTTTTTTGTGGCCATAATAAATAAATTGTCCAATATCCTTATAACTTTTCTTTTCATATTCCAATGCTTTGCCATGAGCCTCATCAAAATTATTAACTTCAGCATCATATGCATCAGCATATGCTTCCGCATAGTAATGACTTTGTCCTTCTTGCCTTTTCTGATCATAGATATTCATCTTACAGGCAACGTCACTATAATCAAATTTATCATATATCTTTATATAATACAAAGCATTTCCATGGTCATAGCCAAGTCCTCTTCTTTTTTCATACAGTTCTGCCTGTTTTTTTATACTTGATTCTTGGACAATTTCATCATCCATCTCCAATTGATTTGAGATTTCTATATCAATATAATCGAAGAGTCCATTCATAGTATAATTATAATTAAACTTATCTAAAACTTTTTCAATAGACCTTGTTACAATCAAATAAGCATAGTGATCTGCATAATAATGGCTCTTACCCTTCTTTATTTGAGACTCATATATATTTGTTTGCATCGATGCCAATCTACTTGTTACATTATGATTCACGATCAAATTTGTACAATAGTATGCTCTAAGGTGGCTTTCTCCTTCATTTCTTTTTATTTCGTACATTGAGGCAAACTTTTCTGCATCATTCACGTCAAAATTTTCATTCATTATGGTTCTAGAGAATGCATATGCATAATAAATACTCTTCCTTTTCCTTCTAAAAAACTCATATATCTTTATTTGTCTCTTAGGGACATCATTAACCTCATCAGCGACAAGTAAAAAGTCATAACAATCTCTTACTTTTTTCTCTGCCAAGCTCTCATTCATTTCAGCATATCTTCTTGCTTCCTTTTCATTTAGTCCCCTTTCGATAATCAAAGTCGAATAGCAGTCAGCGTAACTGTAACTTTTGCCTTCATTTCTTTCCCCTTCATATATCTTGGACCATTTATGTGCTACACTTGGCATTACCTTTCGGTCAACAATCAATTCCACATAGTAGTTAGAATAATAATAACTAAATAACTTATTCCTTTTCTCTTCATATATTCTTGCACATACTTTTGCACTACTTTCACTCATATTCTTAACTAAAGTTGCCCAACTATAATAATCTGCATAGTAATGGCTATTATTATATATTCTTTCTCTTTCATATGCTTTTGAAATTTCTTCAAGTTTTTCAATCGGGAACAAATGCATCGTCAATAATTGAGCATAACGAAGAGAGTAGAAGTGACTTTTGCCTGTGCCCACTGTTTCTTTGTATACCTTTGCGAACTGTTCAGTTAAATAATTCAATTCTTTTTCACTTTTATTTGGGAAATCCTCTTTATAAATTGCATAAAACGTTGCATAAATGCAATCTCCCCTTTTAGCCAGGCATTCATTATAAATTTTTTTATAACCTGCTGAGAACTTATCTTCGCACATCATGCCAACTGCGTTCTGATTTACATCTGTTGCAAAGATTCCGGTTACAATTGTACACATTCCTATTGCTAATCCTAATATTTTACTATACTTTCTCATATCTTCACCTAAATCCAATATTCAATTTCTAAAATTCCTTATGTTTAGTAAAAAAAATAATAAAAAAAGTCATCCAGAAGTGAAAATTCCAGATGACATCATGGCGTCGCTAAGAGGATTTGAACCTCCGGCCTACCGCTTAGGAGGCGGTCGCTCTATCCAGCTGAGCTATAACGACAATTAACGACAGGTAACTCTCAAAAATAAGCAAAGTAGGGATATTAGATTCAGTCAACCAAGCCACCCATCGTTTATCCATTATATCACAGATAACTCATTTATGTCAAGATCTAATTTTCTTTTTTATAAAATTTTTCGTTATTAGATCAATACAATCCATCATTTTCTTAAAGTCTTTAGAAGAAACCTTCTCTACGATTGTTTGTTTTATTATTTCGTCTATCTCTCTTCCATTCAATTTAAATCCGTACATGTATGATACATAAGAATACTTACTTGCATAATCAATATCCTTACCGATTCGTAACATATTATCGTAGATTTCTGCCATAAGTCTAGCATCTTTAAGTTTAAACTTCATTTCCATAACCATTTTTATGCAATAATTAATATAATTCTCACTTTTATTTGACAATTTTCCTTCTTCATATATTTCAGCATAAACCTTTGCCTTATTTTCAGAAAGATATTTTTCAAATAATAGGATCACATAGAAGTCTGCATACAAATGGCTTCTACCTCTATTCCTTTCAAACTCATACACTTCGCTTCTCACTCTTGCTTCATCTTCTTTAATATTTCTCACATATACAAGAGTGGCATAGTAATTTGCATAAATATTAGTCTTTCCTAGACCTTTTTCTTTTAAAAACGTTTCCGTCTGCTTTCTGGCTATTTCTTCGCTTATATTGTCTGCTGCAACTATTGTTGCATAATGGTCCGAATATTCATGGTTTTTTCCACTTTTTATTTGCTCACAATAAATTTTAGCTTGTTTTTTTGCATCTTCTATTAAAATTTTTCTATCTATGACAAGCATAGCGCAGTAATTTGCATATTCATATCCACCCGACATCTCATTTGTATATACTTCGGTCTGCCTTCTCGCTTGACTTTGACTAAATCTGTTATTTACAATCAATTTTGAATAATAATCAGAATACTCTTTGCTTCTACCGGATCTAACCTCTTTTTCATATATCTTTGTCATTTCTCTAGCTCTTGGTTCATCTACATATTCGATCACTTCCGAATAATGTTCTGCATAAGTCTTACTTTTCTTGCGCACTTCAAATTCCTTTTCATACATGCTAGCTCTTCTATCTGCCACTTTTTCTTCTAATTTTTTCTCGACAATTAATAAAGAATAGTAATCTGCATATACTTTCCCTCTTCCAGATCTAACCTTTTGCTCATAAATTTCTGCCCGCTTCCTGGAGTTTTCTTCATTACTGCTGCCTATCAATGATGAATAGTAACTTGCATATTCATAACTCTTGCCCGATTTTCGTTCTTTCTCATATATTTCTGCTTTTTTATCAATATCTATATAATTTGTACTAACAGATAGTTCTGCATAGTAATCCGCATATAAAGAATTCTTACCAATTGCAAGTAAATCTTCATATATCTTTGCCTGTTTTCTAGCTCTATTATCAGATAAAAGTCTTTCTGTTATCAACAAAGAGTAATAATCTGCATAAAATTTATTCCTGCCATAAGTAATTTCTCTGTCGTAGATTTCTGAACGTTTCCTTGCCACTGACTCTCCCACATTACTAAGTCTGCTGGTGATTGATGCATAATAGTCTGCGTAGTTATGGCTCCTGCCCAATCTTCTTTCCTTTTCATATATTTCTGCTTGCGCTTTAGCCTTTTCTTCATCTATGCAAAAGAATATGTCCGCATAGTACTTCGAGTAGTCATGGCTCTTACCCGATTTCATTTTCTCTTCATATACTTCTGACTTCTTTCTAGCCATGTTCTCCCCTACGCTTAAAACTAGATCAATATAATAATTTGCATAAAGATAGCTTCTCTTTTCTTCTTTTATCATTTTCTCATATATTTCTGCCTGTTCGCATGCAATTTTATCTGTAGTCCTTGATATCAACGTCGCATAACAGTTCGAATAGTCATAGCTCTTTCCTAAATTTCTTGCTTTTTCATATGCCTCCGCTTGAATATTTACTTCTTCTTTATCAAAATACTTAATCAATTCAAGATAATAGTCAGCATAAAATCGTCCTTTACCACTTTCAATCAGTTTCTCATATTTCTTTGCTTGACATCTTGCTAATATTTTATTTCTATTTCTTTTCGTAACTAACAAAGTATAATAATCTGCATATATTTTACTATTACCTGATGCAATTGTATCATCATATACTTTAGCCTGTTCTCTTGCTACCTTTTCATCGGAATACATCACTAGCGCAGCATAACAATCAGCATAATCTTCACTTTTCCCTGCTTTTATTTCCTTTTCATATGTCTCAGTCTGACGCCTTGCCTTAGCTTCATCGTTGATATATTTAAATATATTTAAATAATATCTAGCATAAACTATACTTTTTCCTTCCCTAGCCACCAGATCTTCATATTTTTCTGCTTGTTTTCTAAGTTGAATCTCTTCTTCACATTCACTGGCAGCAAGTGCTGCATAGTAATCTGCATAAAGTGGGCTCTTTCCTGATTTAATTTCTTTATTATATATATCAGATTGCTTTCTGGCCGTCTCCTCATCTGAATGCATAATCAACATAGAGTAATAATCTGCATAGTCATGCTCTTTTCCACTTGTTCTTTCTCTGTCATATATTTCAGATTGCTTGGCTGCCGTATCTTTATCTAAATGTTCAATCAGATCTATATAATGTTCTGCATAGAGTGGGCTTTTCCCTTCCTGTAGTAATTTATCGTACACTTCTGCCTTTTCCCTTGCTTCATCTTGACCAACTTTTCGACTCACTGTAAGGATTGCAAAATAATCTGAATAAAAATAACTTTTTCCCAACTTTCGCTCATTCAAGTATGTATCAGTTAAAGCCTCAGCTAAAGACTTGTCAATATTTTTGCAAACAATTAAACATGCATAGTAACTCGCATACTTTTTATTCTTGCCAGCTTTCATTTCATTCTCATATATTTCTGCACATTTTCTTGCTTTTTCTTTTCCCACTTTAATTTCAAGTAACGAATAGTAATCTGCATAAGCATGACTCTTACCTGAGATAATTTCTTGCTCATATATACTTGAACGCATTCTAATTTGTTCTTCATTAAGCTTCGAAGTCATAACCAATTCGGAATAATAGTTTGAATATGTCGCACTTTTTCCTAAATTTATCTCTTTTTCATAGACTTTTGCCTGCCTTCCTGCTATATCCTCTTTCATATTTCTTTTTATAACCAACATGGCATAATACTTAGAATAAATACAACTCTTCCCTTTTCTTATTTCCGCATTATATATTGCTGCCTGTTTCTCTTCCAAATTCTTCTCCACTTTTAATTTTTCTTCATCATGGCTAAACTCATCCAAGTCAATTGATAAAACATTCTTACAATTTACTAATAGACCAATCCCCAATGCATATACCATTACTATAATTTTCAAACTAGACATACTTCCTCCTAAACTAAATCAATAAATATTCAGCCATTATTCTACCACATTCACATCAAACTGCCAAATGCTAATATGGTATTGACATATCCCTAGATCTGTTTCCATCTGAATCATTTAGAACAAAGCTTCTTACGTAATAGTCAGCATCTTCGCAACTCTTGCCACTTAGTACTTCTTTTTCATATACTGATGCCACTCCTCTAGCCGTTGCTTCATCAACCTTTCTAAATCCAAGTAACATTACAAAATAGCTCGAATATTCCTTGCTATGACCGTTCTCAACTATTTCTTTTTCATACCTGTTTGCCATTACATCGGCATCCTTTTCATTGACATTTTTAAATACCGTCAACATTATGTAAAATTCTAAATAATTCTTACTCTTTCCTTCTTTGCTTTTCTTGTCGCATATATCCGCAGCTATTCTTGCTTTGTCCTCATGAAGTCCACTTGAGATTAAAAACACATACCAATTGGCATAGCTTTTACTTTTTCCATCTCTTACTTCTTTATCATAGCATTCAGCTTCTAACGCTGCCTTTGTTTTATTTGACTTTCCTGATACAATTAATGATGCATAGTAGTCTGCATAATCAGCTGTCTTACCATTTATCAATTCTTCTTCATATATTTTTGCTTGTTTTCTTGCATCTGATATTGATAGCCCTTTATTTTTAATCAAGTCCGTGTAGTATTTTGAATAAAGCTCACTTTTTTCTGACCTTGCCTCTCTTTCTTCAAAGTCTATACTTCTTTTTACAACCTCTTCGTAATCATTTCTTGCCGATAATAAAAGATAATAATCCCCATATGGACATTTTGTATTTGCTTCCATTTCATTTTCATATCTATTTGCCTGATATGAAGCTATCTTTTTATCATAATGCCTCTCTAATAATAACTCAGCATAATATCCTGCATAGTATCTACTTCTTCCACATTTCATCTCTGATTCATATACTTCTGCCAATTGTTCTGATAATCTGTCATTGCAATGCTTCACTACTCTCGAAATTGCATAACAGTCAGCATAGAAGTGACTTTCCCCAGCATTTCTTTGTTGCTCATACTCTTTTGCTACTTCTGTCGCTGTGCTATCGTCTAATCCACATAATGTTTTTATCAATGCAAAATAGTCTGAATATACCTCGCTCTTGCCTGATTTCTTTGTTTTATCATATATCTCTGCTTGCCTCTCTATTAAACCTTCGTCAAACCTTCTATCTATCATCGATTTGATATAATAATGTGCAAAATCGTGACTTTTACCTTCAAGTCTAACTTTTTTTGAATATATTGCCGCATACTTTCTAGCTGCGGCCTCGCTTAGCTCTGTCTTAACAGTTAATGATGCATAACACATTGCATATGCCATACTTTTTCTTTTCTTTATCTCTGTTTCGTATACCTTTGCTATATCATCTGCTAATTTTGTATCCATGCCTCCGCAGACTACTAAAATTGAATAATAATCTGAATAAATGCTGCTATGATCCGACCTTATTGATGATTCATATACTTCCGTTCTTTTTCTCGCCATATCCTCTGGGATATCGCCTCTTGAAATTAGATTCATATAGTAACCCGCATACGTCACAGTCTTTCCCTGAATCAATTCATTTTCATACAATTCTGCCTTTTTTCTTAATTCTGCATCTTCAAAAGTATTATTCCATTGCATTTTCATTATTTTATCTATACTGTCTCTATACTTTTCAACGCATAATGAAGCATAGTAGTCTGCATATTCATGACTTTTAGCACTTTTTACTTCTTGATCATATATTCTAATCCTAAAATCAAATCTAGTTCTGTCTTCACTAGTCCACTTTGCTTTACTTTCATCACGTAATCTCAATAAAATGCTATAATATCTCACTGTCTTATCATGATATCTCATACATTTTTTTAAGTATTTATAAGAACTCGCTATATCACGTGCCGCCCCCATAGTTCGTCCATCACCTGCCATTAAGTCTACAACAAAAGCTGCATAATCTCTTAATTCTACTTCTTCCTCAATATTACTTGCTTGAAAACGCACCTTGCGGTTTTCGTCCACATAGATCTTAGCAAAATAATCCGCCTTATCTTCGCTCATCCCATATAATACGCTGGCCTTAGCAAAATAATCCGAATAGTCGAATCCACAACCTTGATTCATCTTACTTTCAAATACTTCTGCCTGCCTTCTTGCAACAGGTTCAAATAACATTCTTCTATCCTGAGTCAATATTGCATAATAATTTGCATATATTTCGCTTTTCCCTGACATTATTTCCTTTTCAAATGCTTTTGCTTGTCTTTCTATTAGCTCTCTACAAAACAATATTTTATGTGAATTCCCTGCATAATAGGCTGCATACACTTCGCTCTTACCAGCTTTAATCTGTTCTTCATAATACGAAGCATCCAATCTACCAGCACCAAATCTTCCCGAAACATAAAAAAATCTTCCTGGGCGCATCCAACGTTCAGTAAAATAGTCTGCATAAGGATGACTTTTCCCACATATTCTTTCCCTTTCATAAATTTCAGATCGCCATCTTGCTTCCTCTTCTTCGACACCTCTTTCAACTACCAACATTGAGTAGTAATCTGCATAAAAATGGCCCTTACCTTGTTCTCTTTCCTCATCATATATACACTTTTTCTTTTTACTTCTTATCTCAGCTATTTCTTCAAGCGTCAAGTTATCTTCTACTATTTCTACTTTACCTTTCTTTACTCTACTAACTGGTTTCTTTTTCTTTTGCAATCTTTTATTAATTTCTTCTTCATCTCTATCAGATAGGTATTCAACCGGTTCATTTTCATAGCTTGGCTCTCCATTAAGAGAACTAGTTGACTTAGTTGATTCTGCATCTTCACGATCTACTTCCCATAAATAACAGCAAATTGGTTCATTTTCTGATGTTGTTGAATCAATTGCTAGTATTCCTGTTCCAATAATAGCACTCAATCCAATTACGTAAGCTGAAGTTTTTAATAATTTATTTATACTTTTCATTGTTCCCTCCAAAATTCTCTCCAAAATTTTTTCTTTACATAAATATTTTAACACATTTTCATTATCATTTCTCACATTTAACAGAAATTTAATATTTTTCTTTACTTTTGATTAAATTTTATTGCTTTATTCATTCTTTATAAAGCCCTATCGACGTTCGATTTCTTAAAATTTTCATATTCTTTTCAAAAAAAAATCAAGAGCCGTGCAAAAAGCACAGCCCTCACTCTCTAATTTGAAATAAATTACTTCATTGAATCTACTATAGCCTTAGCTTCTTCTAAACTTTTACCAGATTCTACTAAACTTTCAAATACTTCTGCTTTTTTTGTTGCTAATTCCTCGCTCATTCCACCAGCTATTAAATCTGTGCGATAAGCATCAAAGAAATTCATTCTTTTTGCTTCTGGTTTCTTCTCAGCTTCAACAGTTTCGACTCTTTTAACCGGACGGAACCTTCCTATTAGACATGCTTCCATTTCCTCAAGGCTATGACCTGCTTTAATTTCTTCCTCTGCTACTTCTGCAGCTCTACTTGCTTCAAGTCCATCTCTTCCTTCAATCATTAGCCTTACAAAGAAGTGCGAATAAATGTCGCTTTTACCACTTCTACGGATATCTCGAACTCCATTGTAATAATCTTCAGTAAACTTTTCTGCATGTTTCCTAGCCTGTTCTTCGCTCATACCACGTATAATTATTAATCTAGCATAGTACTGAGCATAAATATCACATTTTCCTTCTTGAATCTCTCTAGCATAAACCCGCTCGAAATTTGCTGAGTCCGCATCGTTTAATTGCATTGCCATTGAGCTCATTCCTGATAACATCATTCCTAATCCTAACGCACAGATTGATAATTTTAATAACTTTTTCATTTTATTTCCCTCCCGATTCTTATAAATCCATATATCCTTCAATTCTCGTCTGTTAATTATTACTTTATTCCGTTTGCTATTACTCTAGCTTCTTCGACACTTTTTCCTGATTGTACTAAGCGTTCATATACTTGCGCTTTTGCCTCAGCTAAGTATTGGTCTACGCCTCTCATTATTGCATTTGCATAGTAGTCTGCATATAAATAGCTCCTACCTTCTATAATTTTCTCTTCAAATATTGATGCTTGTTTTTTTGCTGAATCTTTGTTCATTCCACTAATTATTAATTTTTCATAATATAGCGCATATGTAACACTATTCCCTTTTGCTACCTCGTTTGCTGCAATATTTTTTTCCTCTGCAGCTACCTTTTTGTTCACTTCTTTGCCAGCTGCTTCAGCAT
Source organism: uncultured Eubacteriales bacterium (assembly GCA_934489735.1). Taxonomy (GTDB): domain Bacteria; phylum Bacillota; class Clostridia; order Oscillospirales; family Acutalibacteraceae; genus CAKSSR01. Next base: position 42,299 of record CAKSSR010000005.1, read on the forward strand.
GTTTACGCTCATTCTCTTCCTTTTCAAACATTTGTCTTTCAAATGCTAATGCCTTTTTTCTAGCTGTTCTTTCATCCATTCCATCAACAACTAATAGTTTTGCAAAATAAGAAGCATATGTTTTACTTTGTCCTGCTCTTATTTCTTTTTCTACTACAATTGCCTGCCTTCTAGCTAACTCTTCCTGTTCTTTTCTACTAGCTACCGCTTCTGCAACATCAGAGTCAGAGCCACTTTTTCCTAAGCCTTTTCTCTCAAATTCTTCTGCTTGCCTTCTTGCTACCTCTTCTCTTGCTCCCCAGATTACTAGTTCTGCATAACAATTTGCATATATTTCGCTTCTTCCCATCGTTAGCTCTTTCTCTACTATCTTTGCTAATCTCCTAGCTACTGCTTCACTCTTTCCCTTGATGATTGCTGCTGCATAGCAATTAGCATAAAACTCGCTAGCTCCTTCTCTTAATTCTCTTTCAAATATTTCTGCTTGTTTTCTTGCCTCTCTCTCTTCCACGCCATTAACTATTAATTTTGCATAATAGAATGCATACTTTTCGCTATATCCTTTAATCATTTCTTTCTCTGCTATGCCTATTAAGTCTCTAGCTACCTCTCCGCGACGTCTTTCCGGACGATAAGCTCTTCTCTCTGCTTGTCTTCTTGCATCTCTTTCACTTAAGCCATCAACTATTAGCTTTGCATAACGAAGCGCATATTCTTTACTTTTTCCAATTTTAGCTTCCTCTTCTGCTATACTTGCTTGTCTCTCAGCATTTTCTCGACTTCTTCCGTTACAAATTGCCTCTGCATAGCAATGCGAATAAATCTTGGTCCTTCCTTCTATCATCATTTTATCATATATTGCTGCTTGTTTTCTTGCTGTTTCTTCTTCTAAATTGCCAAGTACTATTAGTTTAGCATAATAAAATGCATATGTTGTACTTTTCCCTTTTCTTGATGTTTCTGCTTCTGATATTTCTGCTATTTTCGCAGCTGTTTTTGCATCTATTCCTCTAGAAACTGCTTTTGCAAAGAAGATTGCAAATTCACAGCTCTTACCCTCCGCAAGCATTTGCTCAACTAACATATCCTCTCTAAATGGAGCGACAACATCTTCTCTTGCTCTTTTATGATCAAGTATTATCATTTTAGCTTTACGAGCTGCTATTTCGCTTTTTACGCCTGAAGCTCTTTCTTCTTCATATATTGATGCTCTTAATTCTGCTTCCTCTACACCAACACCCTCTAAGACAATTAGTTCAGCATAATGTCTTGCATAGAAGCGACCTTTTCCCTCTCGCATCTTTTTATCATATACCGCTGCACATTTTGCTGCTGTATCCCTGTTCATTCTCCTTATTGCAACCAATTTAGCATAATACCTAGCATAGCAATCACTTTTGCCAGCTGCCATTGCTTCTCTGTAGACATTATCAAATGTCAAATCATTATTTTCCTCTAACCTCATTCGTTTTGGTCGATTGTTTCCTTCCATTGCCATTGAATTTATTCCTGACAACATCATTCCCAATCCCAATACACATGTAGATATTTTTAATAAATTATTCTTTTTCATATTTGTATTTCCTCCATAATTTTTTATACTCATATTATATCATATATTCCAGCCAATTTCTTGAATTTAACATAATCTTAACATAAATTTAATATATTCTCATTATGTTATAAATTTTTTTAACTTTTACTTACTCTATCATAAATTAATATACTACTTTAATATACTAATTCAATTTTTATCTAGTCATTAGCAAAAGACTCTCTTATACAATCCTGCTTCTATTCCAAGTGACTCTGCACTTTTCTTTGCCAGGCATTCATCTACACCATTTATTACCAATTCTGCATAATGAAATGCTTCAATTTTATCCACAGCTCCTCCTATTCTACAAATTTTTTTACCAATTAAAAATTTCTCAGCTATTTCTGCCTGCATTTTGGCTTTACTCAAGTCTGTTCCTCTACCAATTGCTTTTGCAAAGCAACGTGCATAGAAGTCGCTCATTCCTTCCTTTCTCTTTTCTTCAAATACTGCCAACTGTTTTGCAGCCACATTAATATGTAAGCCGCTTGTTATCAATTCTGCATAATATAACGAAGCCTCTTCACTATGTCCTTCATTAAATTTCTCATCCGCTATTATTGCCTGCCTTCTTGCTGCATCTTCGCCTATCATTTGTTTTAATGACTTTTTATAAAATTGCAAAAACGTCTCACTTTTTTCTGATTTATTCTTCTGTTCGAATTGTTCCGCCTTTTCTCTTGCCATACCTTCGCTTAATCCACTCATTATTAAGTCTGAATAATATAATGCATAATCATAACTTTTCCCTTCGATTACTTCCCTTTCTGCTAATTTTGCTTGCTTTTCAATATCAAATATATACATACCTCTGTCATATAATTCTGCATAGAGCTTTGCATATGCTTCACTCCCACCTTCGCTTAGCTTCCACTCATAATTTTCTGTTCGTTGAGCTGCTGATTTCGAATTTAGACCGGAAGTTACTAGTTCGGCATACCTGAGTGAGTAATCGTAGCCCTTCCCTGTTGATATTGATTTCTTTGCTAACTTTGCTATTTTCTTTGCCTTTTCTCTATCTACTCCCTTGAATATCAAATGCACGTAAGCACGAGTAAAAATATCGCTTTTACCTTCTCTTTTTTTCTCAGCTTCAAATAATTCTGCTCGTTTTCTCGCCTCTGCTTCATCCACTTTATCAACTATCAAATCAGCATAATGTGTTGCATAAATACTGCTTTTCCCTTCAATAATTTCTTTCTCTGCTATTGTTGCCAGTCTTTCCACTTTAGCTCTATTTACTCCTCCATCATATTCGCCAAATACGAAGCTGTCAGTACAATAGTGTGCATAAATATGCGCATAAATATCGCTCTTCTTTTTAACCATCCTTTCAAATTCAAATAACTGCTCTTTCGATTTATAATCCGCTTGGCCACGAGTTATCAATTCTGCATAGTATAACGAAGCTTTTTTGCTATGTCCCTCTTTAAATTTTCTCTCCGCTATATCCGCTTGCTCGACTGCCTTATCATATTTTATTTCTCTATTAATCGATCCCAAGAAAAAGTATGCATAAATGTTATCCTGTCTAATTTTGTTTTCAAATATTTCTGCCTGCTTCCTTGCCTCATCCTCACTCATACCTTTAATAAATCTCAATGTTGCATACTGAAGTATATAAATATTAGATTTGTCGCTCTTTATTTCTTCATCTATTGCAGACGCATTTAACCCATTTTCTATCATTTCCCTAAAAATATGTGCACATCTATCCCTCGAGCCTTCAATTAGATCATTTTTATTTAACTTCGGCAAACTTTTGTCTACCGACAAGTCTCTAGGCATAAAGTCTATACAAGTGCGATATAGGGTTGGCGGAGACGATTTGAAGAAACCTGGGAAATACTGCTTTGATCCTGACAATTCTTCATCTACTTTAACTATATATTCAATTTCATCTCTAGTAACACCAGCTGCAGCCAACTTAATGCGTGTGTCCTTACAAATTCTTTTACGCTTACGTCCTTTCAGTTCAGATAAATATTTTTCCATTTCCTTTCTTGCCTGATCCTCACTCATTCCATCATAAACTATCATTTTAGCATAACGTTTTGCATAAAGTACACATTTCCCTGACGAAAGTTCCCGATAAAATATTGTTTCTGAAGCAACTCGCTTAGCTATTTCAGCTTCTTCACTTACTTTTGCATCCTTTCCTTCCATTGCCATCGAGTTTATCCCTGATAGCATCATTCCCAATCCTATTACGCATGTTGATATCTTTAATAAATTAATCTTTTTCATATTCTTTCTCCAATTCTTTTATTTAATTTTTTCAAACAAATGGTTGCCAAAGGCTAACCTTTCCTATCATATTCCAACTTTTTTTCTAAATTTTTAGCAAAAACATTCTCTAACAAATCCAATTCCATAAACAATGTTTTTTGATTTTTTCTCAGCATCACATTCATCAATTCCATAGCTCAACAATTCTGCATTATAAAATGATAAATACTTCGCATACGCATAATGTTTATAATATGTATACTTTAATTCCGTAACAACTTCTTCGATATCTTTACGGATACGCTCTCCTCTAAGTACATCAAATAACTCTTTTGATACTCTTACTTCCCCTGTAACTGTATCATAGTTCACATAGTCTCTATACATAAGAGCGACGCCATCATCTGGCTTAGTATATTTTTCAAGAAATAGTTTTTCAGCTGTTTCTGCTTGTCTCCTAGCCGTATCAGCAAATACTCCTCTGCCAATTGATTTTGCAAAGAATCGCGCATAAAGGTCGCCTTTCCCTATCTTCATCTGTTCTTCAAATGCTGCTAACTGTCTCGTTATTTTATCAATATCAATGTCATGCGTTATTAGTTCTGCATAATATAATGAAGCTTCTTTGCTATGACCTTCTTTAAACTTTTCTTCCGCTATTTTTGCCTGTCTCATAGCTATATTTGCATTTACTTCCCGTTCTGTTGATATTGAAAGAAATTCTAAAAAAGTCTCACTCTTTTCTGCCTTTATTCTTTGCTCGAATTGTTCTATTTCTTCCCTTGCCGCACTCTCACTTAATCCTTTAATTATTAATTCTGAATACTTCAATGCATATTCATAGCTTCTGCCGTTTATTATTTCGCTTTCTGCTGTTGTTGCTTGTCTTTCTATATCAATTACATTCGTACCCCTAGCATATAGTTCTGAATAGAGTCTTATATATGTCTCGCTCTTTCCTTCTCTCATCATCCGACTAGCGCCCCAACATAGTCTTTCAGCTTTTTTCTCGTCTATGCCATAACATATTACCAATTTTGCATACCAGATCGCTCTATCTTCGTTATCTTTCTTATCACGCACTCTGCTCTCTGCCATCTTCACAATTCTTAATGCTTTATTTTCATAAAATCCTTCACCCATGACACGTGCATAAAGACTTATAAATTCATCACTTTTAATTCCTGTAAACTTGCTCCTCCCAATTTCAAAGAATTCTGCACACTTTCTTGCTTTAGCTTCATTCATTCCTTTGCTTACAAGTTTAGTATAATAAGTTGCATAAGTACTACTTTTCCCACTCAATACTTCTCTTTCTGCTATTGCTGTTAGCCTTTTCACCTTAGCCAAATTTATATCCGGACTCTTGACTTTTTTCCTCGTAGGCTTCATTACACTTTTAACGAGATAATATGCATAAAGATACGCATGGACTTCGCTTTCCCCTTCTTCAATCAGACGTTCATATTCATCTATATATTTGCCTGCCACATAGTCATTTGCTCCCTGGATTATCAAATCTACATAACATAACGAATTCTTTCTACTATGGCCTTCTTTAAATTTCTTATATGCCACCTCCGTACAAGCAATAGCTGTATTATATTCTAATCCTGTATTAAGTAATTCCACAAAGAAGTATGCAAAATCTTCATCATTTTTGATTTTACTCTCTAATTCCTCCGCTCCCTTTCTCATCTCATCTTCTTCAAGTCTCCATGATGACCAATAACTTTTTTGTTTCAAGTAGTGGAATGCACAAACATTTGCCCCTCTTTCCTTAATTTCTTCTTCTATTTCATCGCTGGATAGTTGTCTCCTACTACCTACCTCTCCTTCTAAAAGTTCTCCAAAAAGGCGTGTATAAACATTATCGGATCCTTCAATAAGTTCCTTTCTAGTCAACTTTAGCACACTTTCATCTTTCCAAAATTCCATCGGTATAAAATCTTTCCCAGAATAATCAATTTTCGCCGAAGATTCCGCCTGAGATTTCGCTGGAGCAGGTTCATATAAAGAATCAAGGAAACGTCTTCTGAAATCTTCTGCACTTGCCAACCCTCTCTTTATCTTTAATTTAACTTCCGTTTCCCATTCTGCTTCTTTTTCATCGCAGCCATCTACAACTAATTTAGCATAAATTTCTGAAAATTCTTCGTCATTTTTAAAAACACATCTACGTTTTTCAAATATGTTTGCTAGTAACTCTGCCTGGCTCTTATCAATACCCTTCACAACTACTAATTTGGCATAATATTCTGCATAAATCTCACTTTTGCCTGATGCAAGTTCTTTATTATATACTTCTTCGAATGCAGCCCGCTTGCTTTCTTCGATTTCTTCATCTGTTTCTGTATCTGTATTCTCGCTTTCTGATGCAGTGACATATTCTATAAAAAGTCTATTCTTTTCAAATTTCTTCTCCGAGCTCAAATACACTTCCATCGCACATCTTGCCATATCCTCATGGATTCCATCCACGGCTACCATTTTGGCAAAATGCTCCGCATAAAACTCACCTTTTCCCGATGCAATTTCTTTATCAAATACTTCTTTAAAGGTAGCTCGTTTACTTTCTTCGATCCCTGCACTTACATCTGAATATCTTTTTTCCATCGCCATCGAGTTTATCCCTGATAGCATCATTCCCAATCCTATTACGCATGTTGACATCTTTAACAAATTAGTCTTTTTCATATTCCTTCTCCAATTCTTTTATTTAATTTTTTCTAACAAATGGTTGCCAAAGGCTAACCTTTCTTATCCTATTCCAACTTTTTTCTAAATCTTTAGCAAAAGACTTTAAAATCGCATGCATTTTTATAAACAAATCTTCCTGAACTGTATCCAGCATCACTCTCTTCCATCCCGCTTACTAACAATTCTGCATTGTAAAATGATTTAAACTTCGCATGTTCAAAATATTCTCGATATAAACATCTTACTGCTTCAATCGTTTCTCCATTGTCTTTGACTTTTTCAAGTGTTTTTTCTGACACTACTAATTCTCCATTAGATGCATCATAATTTATATCATACTTATAAAGATAACCATTTGGCTCAAAGTATTTTTCAAAAAACAATCTTTCAGCTGTTTCTGCTTGCTTTCTAGCCGTATCAATATCTAACCCTCTGCCAATTGATTTTGCAAAAAATCTTGCATAAAGATCGCTTTTTCCTACTCTCATCTGTCCTTCAAATACTTCCATTTGTCTCATTGCTTTATTAATACGTAAGCCGCTTGTCATTAGTTCTGCATAATATAATGAAGCTTCTTTGCTATGACCTTCTTTAAACTTTTCTTCCGCTATTATTGCCTGCCTTGTAGCTTTGCTTTCCTTTAGTCCCTTTTCTGTTGACTTAGAGAAAAATTCTAAGAAAATCTTACTCTTTTTCGTTCTTCTTTCCTGCTCAAACTGTTCTGCCTTTCTCCTTGCCATACCTTCGCTTAATCCGCCCACTATCAATTCTGAATAATATAATGCATAATCGTAACTTTTTCCTTCTATTACTTCTCTTTCTGCTATCGTTGCTTGTCTTTCTATATCAAACATATATGTCCCTCTGTCATATAGCTCTGAGTAAAACTTCACATATATCTTACTCTTTCCGCTTTTCAGCATCGAAACAACTTTTGAGCTCAAAGTTCTAGCTTTTTTCTCACTTATACCATTCAGTATCACTAATTTTGCATAACAGATTGCCCTATCCTCGTCAGAATCTGCTCCTTTTTCTGCCATTGTCGCAATCTCATTTGCTTTATTTTCATCCATTCCTTCACACATAAGACGTGCACAAATACGTATGAAAGTATCGCTCTTCGTCCCTGCAAATTTACTCTTTCCAATTTCAAATAATTCTGCACGTTTTCTTGCTTCGGCCTCATCTACTCCTTCATTTATCAAACCAGTATAGTGGAATGCATAAATGTTGCTTTTCCCACTCAATACTTCTTTCTCTGCCATTGTTGCCATTCTTTCTACTTTAGCTAAATCTGTAACTGGATCCTTAACTCTTTTTGCTTCAGGTTTTATTACTTCTTTAACGAGATAATATGCATAAAAATGTGCATAAGGCTCGCTTTTCCCTTTTTTAATCAGACGCTTAAACTCATCTATATATTGACTTGCTGTACTGGGAGCTACCCTTTTAGCTACTAATCCCGCATAATACAATGAATCCTCTCTGCTATTACCTTTTTTAAATCTTTCACATGCCATTTCTGCCCCTTCAACAGCTTCATTATATTTTAATCCTTTATTAATTAATTCCACAAAGAAATATGAAAAGTCTCCGTCATTTTTTATTTTATTTTCAATTTCCTCTGCTCGCTCTCTTTCCCAACTTTCTGTAAAGTGCCATCCCAAATCACTCTTTCGTTTTAAATAGTGAAATGCGTAAATATTTGTCTTTCCATTCCTAATTTCTCTTTCTATTTCGCTACTGTCTATTCCCTTATCTATTATCTGTTTAAAGAAACGTTTATAAAAATTATTAGATCCTTCAATAAGTTCCCTTCTGGTTACTTTTATCGCACTCTCAGCTGTCAAAAATTCCATCGGTATAAAATCTTTCCCTACATAATCCATTTCTGCTGGCATAGAATAAATATAAGGATTAATACGACGTTTTGGTGGCACTTTTTTATTCATTGACTCAGCCTTTATCTGTAGTCTAGCTTTTGTTTCCCATTTAGCTTCTTTCTCTCTATAGCCATCCGCAATTAGTTTAGCACAACCTTCTGAAAATTCTTTACCCCTCTCTGAACTTGTCATATATCTATCAAATATTTTTGCTCTTATTTCTGCCTGACTCCTATCAATGCCATCCACGACTACCAATTTTGCATAATGTTCTGCATAAAGTTCACTTTTCCCTGATGCAAGCTCTTGATTATATACTTTCTCAAAGGCAGCTCGTTTACTTTCTTCAATCTCTTCACTTGTTTCAGTTTCTTCTTCTCCATATAATTCGTTCATACGTTCTGCAGCATATAATCTATTTCTTGCTATTGCACAATCTAGTGTCCAGTCTTCTGCAAGCATTCCTGCTGAACATCGTGCCAGACTTTCTTCAACGCCATCCACAACTACTAATTTGGCATAATTCCTCGCATAAATTTCACGTTTGCCTGATATAATCTCTTGATTGTATACTTCCTCAAAGGCAGCTCGTTTACTTTCTTCGATCCCTGCACTTACATCTGAATATCTTTTTTCCATCGCCATCGAGTTTATCCCTGATAGCATCATTCCTAACCCTATTACGCACGTTGACATCTTTAACAAATTAGTTCTTCTCATATTCTTTCTCCAATTCTTCTATTTAATTTTTTCAAACAAATGGTTACCAAAAGCTAACCTTTCTTATCCTATTCCAACTTTTTTCTAAATCTTTAGCAAAAACATCCTCCAAATAATCTAATTAAGCAAGTAGATTCTTTTGTACTTTTCTCAGCATCACATTCATTCATTCCACCGACCAATAATTTTGAATGATAAAATGACAAATGCTTCGCATACGCATAATGTTTATAATATGTATATTTTAAATCCTTAACAAATTCTTCGATATCTTTATGAATACGCTCTTTTCTAAGTACATCAAATAACTCTTTTGATACTCTTATTTCTCCTGTAACTGTATCATAATTTACATAGTCTCCATACATAAGAGCGATGCCATCTGGTTTAATATATTTTTCAAAAAATAGTTTTACAGCTATTTCTGCTTGCCTCCTAGCTGTATCAACATCTAATCCTCTGCCAATTGATTTTGCAAAGAATCGTGCATAGAGGTCGCCTTTTCCTATCTTCATCTGTTCTTCAAATATTGCTAACTGTCTCATTGCTTCATCAATATCAAAGTCATTCATTATTAGTTCTGCATAATATAATGAAGCTTCTTTGCTATGACCTTCTTTAAACTTTTCTTCCGCTATTTTTGCCTGTCTCATGGCTTCATTTGCATTTAGTTCCTGTTCCGTTGATCTTGAAAGAAATTCTAAAAAAGTCTTACCTGTCACTTGCTCGAATCGTTCTGTTTCTTTCCTTGCTTCATTCTCACTTAATCCTTTAACTATTAATTCTGAATACTTCAATGCATAGTCATAGCTTCTGCCGTTTATTACTTCTCTTTCTGCTATTGTTGCTTGTCTTTCTATATCAAGTATATCCGTACCTCTGGCATATAGTTCTGAATAGAATCTTATATATGTCTCGCTCTTTCCTTCTTTCATCATTCGACTAGCGCTCCAACGTAGGCCTTCAGCTTTTTCCCGGCATATACCATAACATGTTGTCAATTTTGCAAACCAGATCGCCCTATCTTCGTTATCTCTCTTATCACGCATTCTGATCTCTGCTATCTCTGCGATTCTGAATGCTTTATTTTCACAAAATCCTTCACCCATGACACGCGCATAAAGACTTATAAATTCATCACTTCTAATTCCTGTAAGCTTTTTCTTCTCAATTTCAAAGAATTCCGCACACTTTCTTGCTTTAGCTTCATCCATTCCTTTGCTTACAAGTTTAGTATAATAAGTTGCATAAGTACTACTTTTCCCACTCAATACTTCTCTTTCTGCTATTGCTGTTAGCCTTTTCACCTTAGCCAAATTTATACTCGGACTCTTGACTATTTTCCCAATAGGCTTTATTACACTTTTAACGAGATAATATGCATAAAGATACGCATGAATTTCGCTTTCCCCTTCTTCAATTAGACGTTCATATTCATTTATATATTTGTCTGCCGCATAGTTACTTGCGCCCTGTGCTATCACATCTGCATAACATAACGAATTCTTTCTACTATGGCCTTCTTTAAATTTCTTATATGCCATCTCCGTACAAGTAATAACTTTATCATATTCTAATCCTGTATTAAGTAATTCCACAAAGAAGTATGCAAAATCTTCATCATTTTTAATTTTACTCTTTAATTCCTCTGCTTCCTTTCTTGCCTTATCTTCTCTAAATCCCCATACCCAACGATCTTTTTGTTTTAATAAGTAGTGAAATGTACAAATATTTGCCCCTCTTTCCTTAATTTCTCTTTCTATTTCATCGCTTGCTATCCCTCTACCTAGCTCTTTTTTAAAAAGGCGTGCATAAACATTATTTGATCCTTCAACAAGTTCCCTTCTAGTCAACTTTGGCACACTTTCATCTTTCCAAAATTCCATCGGTATAAAATCTTTCTCCACATGATAAATTTCCGCCGGAGATTCCGCTGGAAAAGGTTTATATAAAGAATCTTCGAAACGTTTTTCGAAATCTTCTGCACTCGCCAACCCTCTCTTTATCTTTAATTTAACTTCTGTTTTCCATTCCGCTTCTTTTTCACCGCAGCCATCTGCAACTAATTTAGCATAAATTTCTGAAAACTCTTTGTCATTTTTAAAAATACATATACGTTCTTCAAACAAGTCTGCTCGTAACTCTGCCTGGCTCTTATCAATACCCTTCAAAACTACTAATTTGGCATAATGTTCTGCATAAATTTCACTTTTACCTGATGCAAGTTCTTTATTATACACTTCTTCGAAAGCAGCTCGTTTGCTTTCTTCGATTTCTTCATCTGTTTCTGTCTCTGTATTCTCGTATTCTGATGCAGCCTTATATTCTATAAAAAGTTTATCCTTTTCAAGTTTCTTCACCGATCTCAAATACATTTTTATCGCACATCTTGCCATATCCTCATGGATTCCATCCACAGCTACCATTTTAGCAAAACGTCTCGCATAAAACTCACTTTTCCCCGATGCAATTGCTTTATCAAATACTTTTTTAAAAGTAGCTCGCTTAACTTTTTCAGTCTCTTCACTTGCTTTTGTATCTTTTTCTTCCATTGCCATCGAGTTTATCCCTGATAGCATCATTCCCAATCCTATTACGCACGTTGACATCTTTAACAAATTAATTCTTCTCATATTCTTTCTCCAATTCTTCTACTTAATTTTTTCTAACAAATGCTTGCCAAAAGCTAACCTTTCTTATTCTATTCCCATTTCTTCTAAATCTTTAGCAAAAAATTTTATTTTTTCCGACCTTATCAGCAAATTTAATTGAGGCTGTCCTTGCATCTTTTTCATTTAGTCCGATCAATATCAATTCTGCGTAACAGAATGCCTCAATTTTCATATTTTCTATTTCAAAAGAGTTGTCTGATACTTCCGGCGGTCTTTCATATCTTGTCTCAGTAAATGGTCTCCAACCGTAATTATTTATAGGCAATCTATCTTTATATCTCTTTTCAAATAATTTCTCTGCCATTTCTGATTGTTTTTCAGCCAACTCAAAGCTCATTCCTCTGCCAACTAACTTTGCGAAGCAACGTGCATAAAAATCGCTTTTCCCTTCTTTAAGCTTAGATTTAAATATTTTTGATTGATTCATTGCATTATTAACATGTGCCCCTCTAACTATCAACTCTGCGTAGTATAATGCAACTTCTTTTCTATATCCTTCTTTAAATTTTTCATTTGCTATCATTGCTTGCCTTCTAGCTGCAGCTTCTCCTATACCCTGCTTCATTGATTCGGCATAAAATTCAGAAAAGCTCTCACCCTCTTCAGACTTTCTCTCAGATTCTTCTGCCCTTTCTCTTGCCAAACCTTCACTTAAGCCACCCATTATCAATTCTGAGTAATAAAAGGCATAGTCATTGCTTCTTCCCTTTGCCACTTCGTTCTCTGCTATTGCTACTTGTCTTTCTATATCATATATGTACGTCCCTCTGACTTTTAATTCTGAGTAAAATCTTGCATATGTCTCGCTTTTGCCTGCTCTTACCATCTGTTCAAATTCTTTTGCTCTCTTTTCTGCTTGATTTGCATTCAGTCCAGAAAGTATCAATTCTGCATAATAAATTGAATAATCATAGCTATTTTGAGCCAGCACTTCTCTTTCTGCTATTTCTGCCTGCCTACGTGCTTTATCATTATCCATACCTTTGAATATCAAACCTGTATATATTCGCACGTAAATGTCACTTTTTCCTACTCTACCCTTCTCTTTTTCAAACATTTCTGCTCTTTTTCTTGCTTCATTCTCACTTACGCCATCAGCTATCAAATCAACATAGTGAAATGCATAAATATTGCTTCTTCCACTCAATACTTCCTTCTCTGCAATTGCTGCTAACTCGTCTATTCTATCTGTGTCTGCAGGTTTGTAGCAATGATCAATCATTTCGGCCTGGATGCAATAATGTGCATAAAAATGTGCATAAATATTGCTTTTCCCCTCTACAATCTTACGTCCAAATTCAGTCGTTTGCTTATCTGCGATATAGCTATTTAAGCCATGTGTTACCAATTCTGCATAATACAATGCTCCGATAACACTACCACTGCTATCGTATCCTTGTTCTGCTATTTCTGCTTTACTAATAATCCTATGATAATTCTCTCCTCTTTTAAGATATTCTAAAATAAAGCTTGCAAATACTTCATCATCTCTAATTCTGTCACACAATGCCTCTGATCTTTCTTTCGCTTCTTCCTCGCTTAAGCCTTCAATATATCTGAATATTATATAGTGGTATCTGTAAAGAGTTGTCTTTCCTTGTCTAATTTCTTCTTCTATTTCAGGAGTCTTTCTTCCTTCCATATTAACTAAGAATCTAAAGATAGCTTCAACCATATTCTCAGAGCTTTCAGCAGTATCCTCTTCTCCAGTTGATTCTAACACATTTCCTCCTTCCTCCAGGTCCATTGTTATAAAATTTACAGGAGGATTATAAACTCTCCCTTCCACAATCCTCCTTCTCCAAGGGTGAGGTGATTCATATCTTGGTTTTTCTTCCTTGACCAATGCTTTACATATCATTTTTGCTTTAAATTTAGCTTCTGCCTCATTAAAACCATTTGCAATTGATTCAGCATAACTGTTTGCAAATACTTCATTCTTACCGGAACGTATAATATCTCTAAATATTTCTGACATTATCCTTGCTTTTTCTTTTTCAATTCCATCCAGAACTACTAATTTGGCATAATATTTTGAATGACATTCATTCTTGCTCAATAAAAGTTCTTGATTATATACTTTTTCAAAGGCTGGTCGTTTACTCTCTTCAATTTCAATATCCGTCTCCACATATTTACTTTCAGCATCGTCTCCCTTAAGTGATACAGTCATTTCTCTGGCATAACTATCTGCCAAATCTTCGTCCGATAATTCCATTAAGTAATCTTCATAAGCTTTTGCTCGTATTTTTGCTTCAGCTTTATTCATATTCTCTAAAACTGTCAATGTGGCATAATATTTTGCATAACTTTCGCTCTTACCTGATGAAATTTCTCGACCATATGCTTCATCAAAGGCAGATTGTTTACTTTCTTCAGCCTTCGTACTCGTCTCTGTGCCTTTCTCTTCCATTGCCTCTTCCATTGCCATTGAATTCATTCCTGACAACATCATTCCTAATCCTAATACAAATGTCGACATCCTTAATAATTTTTTTAATCCCACGTTATTTTCCCTCCAAATTTTTTAAAGACTCTATAACTCATCTAAAGCTAGTAAAAAACATCTCTATTCAAAAATACAAGAACTGTCAAAAAACAATTCTTGTATCCTAACTTTTCTAAAGTTATATTAAATATTTCTAATCTTCACACAAACAAATTATATACCTATCTCATTCATTTGTCAAGCATTAATCAAAATTTAACCTCAAATCTGAACTTTATTCTAAAATTTGAAACTTTCAGTATAAAAAAATACAAGAACTGTCAAAAAACAATTCTTGCATCCTAACTTTTCTAAAGTTATATTAAATATTTCTAATCTTCACAGTAATAAATTATATACCTATTTCATTTATTTGTCAAGCATTAATTAAAATTTAATCTCACGTCTGAACTTTATTCTAAAATTTGAAACTTTCAGTATAAAAATACAAGAACTGCGAAAACAATTCTTGTATCCAATCATCCTAAAATAATATAAATCTTTTCTATGTCCAAATGCTGCCCCATTACTTTTGAAAACATTCTATGTCTATTCTTAATAATTTTAAGGTACCTTGTTCTCGATACTTTCTATCCCATTAGCAATTTGCTCAATCTAAGTATTCTAAGGTTAACCTATCCTTATCTATTTGCTGTCCACACGATTTCTATCATTAAAAAATGCTCTCTTTTCTTAATTCCTACAATAAATACCTCATTCAGTCCAAAACAAAATCAGCTCACTGCTTAAATTTTGATCTCACCACTCAACCCATTCCATGTCTTTCTCAGCTTCCCAAAATGTCTTTCCCTCAAATATCGGTTCATTTAAAGCAAGTTCCATACACTTCTCTCCCGAACTAGCTCTTTTATCAAAAACAGTCTTAACATAGTTACCTTTGTCATCCCATATGACAATATCATAGGAGTAGTCATTGTCCTTGTGGTAGATAATACCGTGGAAAAAGTATTTAATTCCATGATACATCACTGCACATTCTTCGTATGTCGTGTGGTCTACAAAATCGTTAACATTTCCATATTTCATTTAATTCAACCCCTTAAAATATTTTTGCTACATCATGTCAGCTACGCATTCTTCTGCTATCCTATCTGCTTCAAAAGGGCTCTTGCCGCTTATAATTTCTCTTTCAAATACTTCAGATTGCTTGTGGGCTTTAAGCTTTGATAAGTTTTTCTCTACTATTAGCCTCGCATAGTATTCAGAATAAATAAAACTTCTTCCAGCTTTTATTTCTTCTTCAAATATTTCTACTTGAGGTCTTGCCTGAGCTTCCTTTATCCCTCTTTCCACAATTAAACTCGAATAGTTTGCTGAATAGCAAGGACTTTTTCCAAACATTCTTTCTTTTTCAAATATTTCTGCCATAATTTCAGCCTTTTCTCTATCAATTCCCTTTATCATTATCAATTCAGTATAATAGGATGCATAAATTCCGCTATGTTTTTTAATTAATGCTTCTTTAAACACGTTCAACATAGCTTCCGCTTGATGTCCTTCCAATCTTTTTAAGACCACTAAGTTAGTATAATATTCCGCACAAACAGGAGAACTCCCATCGCTGATTTTCGAATTATAAACTTCTGCTTTCCTTCTAGCTATATCCTCTCTCAATCCATTTGCAAGTTGCTCCACATAGTATTCTGAATATTCATTACTTCTTTTTGATTTCTTCTCTTTTTCAAATAAATCTGCCTGCGCCCTTGCCTGTTCTTCATCCAATCTATTTACGACTATCAATTTTGCATAATAATCCGCATAATCTGGACTTTTTTTATCTTTTATTTCTTGCTCGTACACTTCTGCTTGATGTCTTGCCTGAGCCTCGCTTAATCTTTTCTCAACTAGCAAATCCACATAGTAAGAAGCGTAAGCAAAACTTTTATCTGACATAACTTCTTTATGATATATTTCTATTTTAGACTTACCATTTACTAACTTTCTGTCCTTAGCAGATTTCTCATAGCAGTTGGAGCTATCATATTCATCCTTATTTATCATTTCCTGCTCCAATATTTCAGCCTGTAAGCTCGCTTGGGATTCCAACAACTTCTTTCTAACTACTAAATCAGCAAGATATTCTGCATGAATGTGACTTTTGCCTCTTTTTCTTGCCTGATCAAATACGCTTGCTAAAAATCTTGCTTTAGTTGGTTCAACTTTTCTTGAAGCTATCAATTCTGCGCAATAGTCGGCATAAAAGTATCCTGGTCTCACCCTTGTAATTTCATATTCAAATACTTTTGATTGTTCGTCAGCTTCACTTTTGCTTAACCCTCTGCAAACAATTAGTTCCGCATAATGGTCAGAATATATATAACTCTTACCTTCTTTCTCTTGCTTTTCTTCACATATCATTGCTTGTTTTTCTGCTTGTGAACGATTCAATCCTCTCTTAACTATTAGCTCGGCATAGTAACGGGAATAAAAGCGAGTCCTCCCCGCCACCATCTGTTCCTCAAATATTTCAGCACGAGCTCTCATTTCCTCCTCTTCTTTCTCTGACAAAAACATCCCAGCTGTTAATTCCGCATAATGATCTGCATAAAAAAATTCTTTTCCCCTTGCCCTTTCCTGATCGAATATTTCCGCTCTCTGTCTTGCCGCTCTTTCTGTCATCTTCCATTCAACAATCAGATTAGCATAATAAGCAGAATAGTCTTTACTTTTCTTTTCCCTTCTCTCTGCCTTATATATTTCTTTCTTACTCTTCGATTTTTCTTCAACTTTTGTTGCCTCTGGGCTAACTTTTTCCATTGCCATTGAATTGATTCCAATGAGAATTGTCCCTAAACCCATTGCACATATCGATAGTTTCATTAATTTACTTAATTTCATAATCGTCTTCCTCTTTGTCATTATAATTTTTTCTTCTTTGCCGGTCTTTCTTCCTTAAGTTCATCAGCAGATGATAATCCTATTTCATCAAAATCCCTTTTTATTTGTAATGATTTCAAATTTTCTCTAGCTACATATTCCGGAACATCTCGAGCTATAAGCCGGGCATAATGGTCTGCATACTCATCTGTATTTCCTGCTAAAACTTCCATCTCGAAGATCTCCGATTGAAACTTAGCC
This sequence comes from uncultured Eubacteriales bacterium, assembly GCA_934489735.1. Classification (GTDB taxonomy): domain Bacteria; phylum Bacillota; class Clostridia; order Oscillospirales; family Acutalibacteraceae; genus CAKSSR01. The sequence goes on from CAKSSR010000005.1 coordinate 59,687, forward strand.
TTCCTTTTGCCAATCAACGACGAAACCATCAGCTTTGCATAGTAGTCCGAATAAATATAACTGTGTCCCTTTCGTCTCGCTCTACTAAAAACATCCGCCTGAATCCTAATCAACCTCTTATCCGTCTTTGTACAAGCTGCTAACTTTGCATAATAATCTGCATAATCTCTGTCTCGTCCTTGAAAAATCTCTAATTCAAATACTGCACTTCTCACTCTCGCTTCAATTACCTTGAGTTTTCTAATTTTAATCAACTCAGCATAATATTTCGCATAAAGTTCGCTTCTGCCTCTCTTTATTTCTTTATCATATGCCAACTTATACTCATCAACGATTGATATATTTGTTGATATTTCATGCTTGCTATCATCAGTAGCTTGGCTTGTACTTACATCCGTTGCGAGTGACTTCATTCCGACAATTAATATCCCTAAAATATATAAATATAACCTAAACTTCCTCATATATTTTCCTCATATATTTTCCTTTGGTTTAATATACTCCATCGTAATCGCATATCGGTTGCTCCAAATTCATATGTTTCATCTTTTTTTCCATATCTTCTACCAATGTTTTCGCATAATAAGCTGCGTAGACCTTACTCCTCTTTTCTTCTAATATTGTCATTTCAAATATTGCTGCACGTTTTCTAGCTATGTTAACTGGAACTGATTCAAATATTAAATCTGCATAATGTTCTGCATAAAGTTCCCCTACTCCTTCTTTTTCAATTAAATCCAAACGAAATTCAGCTATATCTGGTAGAACAGATTCAAACACTATCAAATTAGCATATTTAGATGAATACGTCTTACCTTTCCCTTCCTCCATCTTGTAAGTATATAAGTCTGCTAATCTGTCTGCAATTTCATTTGGGTACTTTCCCTCCACTATCATCTCAGAAAAGTAGTCAGCGTAAATTCGCCCCCTATTCTTTTTTAAAGCTTGCTCGTATATTTCAGCCCTTCGCCATGCCATTGTTCGATCGAGCTTATGTTCTACTACTAACCTCGCATAATAAGCTGAATATTCTGCACTTCTGCCTCCCTCTAATAACATTTCGACAAATAATGCTGATTCTTTCTTAATCAAATCCTGAGTCAAGTATTTTCTTTCTGACAATCTCTTACAATATTCTTTGTAAATGTCTTGCCCCATTTGGCCTTTGGCTCCTTCGTACTTACTCTTCGTTACTATTTCATTCTTTGTCTCAGTTTCAACCTCCATCGCCATTGAATTAATTCCAATAATTGAAACCCCTAATCCTATGGCACATAATGATGTCTTTAAAAAATTTTTAAAATTCATTCTTTTTTCCTCCGTTATATAATTTATTTTATATTATTTTATCATACTTTTCTTTCCTTTTTCTAAATTTAACATAAATTTAATATTTTTCACTCAGATTCGTCTAAATTACCAGAAAAACAGTTTCTCTCCATCGCATAATCGTAAGCTTCATCTCTACTTTTGCCTTCCACCCTTTGATATATATAATTTTTAACAAACTCTTTGTTCAATCCTTCCTCCCCATTGGTAATCTTCCTTTCAAAAATTCTATATGTAATAAGTTCCGCATAATAATTTGCATAAAATTCGCTATAGTATCTCAATGCATTCTCATATATTTCTGATTGCTTTCTTGCCGCTCTGTCATTATATTCTTTATTTACAGTCAAATCAGCATAACAGTCAGCATATGCTCCACTTTTTCCTTCCTTCTCTATCAGATGACAATATATCCTGGCTTGTCTCTTCGCTGTGCTTTCATCTATATGCCTGAATGCCACTAGCGTAGAGTAATAATCTGCATAAAGTTTGCTTTCCCCTCCAAGCAAAACTATACTTTCGTAAAAGTTAGCCTGCGTTTTCGCTAGCTTTTTACTATAATTTCTACCCACTATCAATAAAGCATAATAATCTGCATAAACTTTACTCCTTTTATGATTTATCCTCTTAAGATATATTCTCGCTTGCCTCCTCGCTGTCTCTTCATCTAATTTTCTATCAATTTTTAAAACAGCATAATATTCTGCATAAGACTGTTCCCTTCCTTCCGATACCTCCTCTTTATATATTTCATATTTTTCCTTACATTTCTCTTTAACTTTCTTAATAAGTTTCTCATCGCACTTGTAAGCATCTTGAAATTCCAAACATAATCGTTTCAATTCCTGATAGTTTTGTTCTGGACTGCTTCCTAATATCGATATTTTCATAATAGTGCTTAAAGCCATGACAAATATTGTAATTTTTTCCATACAAATTCTCCTTTACTTTATATTTTTATCATAATTATACCACATTTATAAAACTTTTTTAATATTTAATTTTTATTTTCACTTTTTCTTTCATAAAACAATTTAATTAAAATCTATTACTTGATCTTTAATACTTACTTATATCCATTACTATGTCTTTATAAGTATTTACTTCGTATTTCCTTGTCATTATTATGCATTTGTTATATATTTTTAAAATAATACTTGAAATAAATATGTTTCTATGATATAATTACCTTTGGATTTGTTTTCCTTTTTCAAAAAAAATTTAATAAAAAATAGAATGGAGATGATTTATTATGATAAATTATGAGGGAATACCAAAGCCTGACTTCGATTTTGATGCACCAGATCTACATGTCATAAATAAAGACTTTATGGAGCGATTCGGTAGCTACATCTTTAAGCCTCATGAAAGTGGCTCCGGTCTTCTTTGTAACTTGGACTCACCAATCGTTGAAGCTGGCTCATTTATTCTAGATGAAGGCTTGTTTGAAGATAATCAAGATATAGTTGAAGTAATCGGAAGTAGAATCTTGACTATCAGAAGTCGAGCTTTTAAAAACTGTACTAACCTTATTAGTGCTTCTTTTCATGATGCTCATACTATCGCACCTGATGCTTTCGAAGGATGTTCAAACTTAACTTACCTCGACGTTCCTTCCTCTCAAATAAGAGCTGAAGACCTCGCAATAAATTGTAAAAATTCTTAGCTTCCTACTGAAAATTCCTAAAATAAGTCGTATATATACGTAAATTAATCTACTTAAACATATTCAATCGGTGATTTGACTTGACTCTTGCTTGTCCCTTGTCGCCGGTTGTTTATTAATTTGTCTCCTCATTCAATCGGCTCTTTATCATTTATCGCTTTTTTTCTCTTTTTTTAATCCAATCCCTATAATTTGTCTTGCATTATCAAAGGAAATGGTATAAAATAATTGTATTAAATTTTTAGGAGGTTTTATTTTATGGCAATTAAAATTGGTATCAATGGTTTTGGTAGAATCGGTCGTTTAGTCTTTAGAGTGGCTATGAGCAAACCTGAGGAATTCGAAGTAGTTGGTGTTAACGATCCATTCGTAGATCCAGATTACATGGTATATATGATAAAATATGATACCGTTCATGGAAAATTCAACGGAGAGGTAGCAGCTGAAGGCGGAAAGTTAATCGTTAATGGAAAAACTATAGATGTTTTCTCTTGCAAGGATCCGGCTGAAATCCCGTGGGGCCAAGTCGGTGCTGACTACGTAGTAGAATCAACTGGCGTCTTCTGCACGACTGAAAAAGCATCTGCTCACATTAAAGCAGGCGCTAAAAAGGTAGTTATTTCTGCTCCAGCTAAAGACTCTGAGACTCCTACCTTTGTATGCGGAGTTAATTTAGATAAATATACTAAGGATATGCAAGTTGTTTCAAATGCTTCCTGTACTACAAACTGTCTTGCTCCTTTGTCTAAAGTAATTAATGATAAGTTCGGCATTGTTGAAGGGTTAATGACAACTGTTCATGCTACTACAAATACTCAGAAAACAGTTGACGCTCCTTCTTCAAAGGATTGGAGAGGCGGTCGTGCAGCTGCTGGTAACATCATTCCTTCTTCAACTGGAGCTGCAAAAGCTTGCGCTTTGGTTATTCCAGAATTAAAAGGGAAATTAACTGGTATGTCATTCAGAGTTCCTACTCTTGACGTTTCTGTTGTGGACTTAACCTGTCGTTTAGAAAAGTCTACTACTTACGAAGAAATCTGTGCAGCTGTTAAAGAAGCTTCTGAAAATGAAATGAATGGAATACTAGGATATACTGAAGACGCTGTAGTTTCTTCCGATTTCTATTCAGATCCAAGAACTTCTATATTCGATGCAAAGGCTGGCATAATGTTAAATGAAAACTTTGTAAAATTAGTATCTTGGTATGACAATGAGTGGGGCTATAGTAACAAAGTTCTAGATCTCATTAAATACATGTCAGATGTAGACAATCAATAGGCTATACACGCCTTAAAAATGCGTGACTATATATTAAAAAGCAGTGGTTAAAGCTTAAATTTGCTTTGCTTCCACTGCTTTTTTTATCCATATATAAATTTTGATAAATTATCCAATGCTTTTTTCTTATTATTTATTACTAAAACACTCTTCCCATCTATACTTTCATTCGAGAAGTTTCCGTCTTCTGGTACTCTATACTCACCTATATCATATTTCAGAAAAACCATGACATTTCTCGCCAATTTGGTTATTTCACTATTGCTAAAGTTTGTCTTTATAGCAGGGCAGACATCTGTAATTACATTTATAATTTTCATTACATTTGCATCTTTTAATTTATCAAAAATATTCTTCATAACTATTCTTTGCCTCTTTGTTCTATCAAAATCAGATCCTGAGCTTTTTCTGTCTCTAGCATAACTTAAAGCCTGATCTCCATTTAAGTGAACTAATCCAGCTTTTTCAATTTGAGGCTCATTCGGAGAAAACAAATTTATAAATTTAACTTCATCTTCTGTTAGATTTATATCTATTCCCCCTAATTTATCTATTATCGTCTTAAAACTATCAAAATCTAATATTATATATCTATCTATCTTTATTCCAAAATTCTTTTGAATAGTTTTAACTGCTAGCTTTGCCCCTCCATAAGAGTATGCTGCGTTTAGTCTATCAGATCCATACTCAGGAATACTTACCCATATATCTCTCAATAAAGAAGTAATCTTAATCATTTCTTCATCCTTATTTACTGAAAGTATCAAAGAAGTATCACTTCTGCCTCTATCCTGTCCTCTTGAGTCTGATCCAAATATAGCTATATTTAGTACAGATGAATTGGATAACAAATAATCATCATCCTCATCATCCTCTACCTCTTCTATATTATCATCCTCATGTTCAATCGAATTCAATGCATTATATCCTATTATAAATACAGATCCTAAAAGCAATAAAACAACTGAAAACAGTAATATAGTCACATTCATAAGTATGCTTCTCATAGGTAACTTCTGACTTTTTGCCTCAACTTTTCGCAACTTCTGCTCATTGGACATATGTCTACCCCCAATTCTATTTGATGCATTAATATTATGTGAATTTATAAATTAAATATAACTTCTTTATATAAATTTTCATTTCCATACATCCGTATTGCTTACTCCTGCTTCTTCTGCCTTAAAGACTGGTTTAAGTTTAAGTCTTTTTTGTCTTTGATAGTCCTCTAAGCATTTAAATGCGACCTTACCTATTATAAGTATAACTATTATATTAACCACTGCCATTAGTCCCATAAAAGTATCTGACAAATTCCAAACTGTTCTAGCATCTGCTTGAGTCCCAAAGAAGACAGCTATTAAACAAGTTATTCTAAATATATGTAAAACTGTTTTGTTCTTGCTAATAAATAGTAAATTTCCTTCTGCATAGCAGTAATTTCCTATTATAGACGTAAAAGCAAATGCAAATATCGAAAATGCTATTATATGTATGCCAAGTGGTCCCACTTGTCTCATAACAGACTCCTGAATAAAGGGAACGTCACCAAGGCCTGATTTTAGCTCTACTCCTGATAAAAGGACTATAAACGCAGTCGAGCTACAGATTAACATAGTATCAACGAAGACTGATACGACCTGAGCCAATCCTTGACTTACAGGATGAGCGACATCAGCTGTTGCAGCTGCATTTGGTGCACTACCCATACCGGCCTCATTAGAAAATAATCCTCTTTTTATACCCATTATTAATGGACTCTTATAGAACATTGCTCCAAACAAAGCCCTCAAATTAAATGCATCTTTAAAGATCAAAGCAAACATAGCTGGTATTTTATCAAAGTTTTTGAACATAATAATAATACTTAGAGAAATATATGCTATAGCCATAACTGGGACTATATATACTGAAATAAATCCTATTCTTTCAGTACCTCCATATATAACTAATGCCGTTACTATGCATAAAACTATTCCAATCACAAGAGGAAAGATACTATTCTTATAATCTTTTATATACGGGACCAAAGCCGAAGACAATTGATAAGATTGCAAAGAATTAAATCCATATGCATATCCCGCTATTAAAAGAAATGAGAAAAGTATACCTAACCACCTTTTTCCTAATGCTTTTTCTATATAATATGAAGGACCTCCTCTAAAGCCACCATTTCCATCCTTAACTTTATATACTTGAGCCAAGGTACTTTCTACAAATGCAGAAGCACAGCCGAATATAGCCATTAACCACATCCATAAAATCGATCCGGGTCCTCCAATTAATATAGCAGATGCAATACCTGCAATATGTCCTACTCCTATTTTAGAAGCAGTTGATATCATCAAAGATTTAAATGATGATATTTTACCATCCTCTGGTTTTTCCATCAACGTTTTACAAGCGTCTTTAAACAATCTAAATTGAACGAACTTAGTTTTAATAGAGAAATATATACCTGCGAAAACCAAGAGTGGGATAAGTAAAAAGACGAATATACCCGTTGATAAAAAACTAAACACTTTACCAATTAAAAACATAAATTAAGAATCACCTCCATATAAATATATATTATTATATAACAAATAAAGGTTATTTTCAATATTAAATTTACAACTTGACACTAATATCATGTAAGATTATAATAAATAGATACTCAAATACTGATTAAATAAAAAGTATGATTTTATATAAAAATTAATACATCATTATTACAACATAGAAACAATTATTCATATTATAATTACGATATAATGAAGATTTTTACAAGTTTTTACTATAGATTGTTATTATTTAATATATATAAAACAAAAAGGAGCAATTTTACAAATAAACATATTTTAGATGTAAAAGCGATAAAAACATTTAATAATAAGAATTTATATTATTGAACGAAACAAATTTTTAAGGAAGTGAAATAATGAGTCAAAATGATATTATAACCTTTTATGAAAATCTTAAAAAAAATGACAATCTTAAGAGGAAAATAATGCATTCTTATAAAAAAAGCGAATCAAACAAAGATTTCATTATCAACAACGTCATTCCTATCGCAAAAGAACATGGATACAACATAAACATAGACGACATATTCAAGTTTATCTATGACAAAGGGTTACTCAAGGATGAAGATTTATATGAAATTTCAGGAGGGAGTTATAGTTTTCAGAACATTGCCATTTCGACATTAACGGCGCTATTAACATCTATAACCTCTCCCATAATTGCCAATGACAAGCCGACGCAGATGGACATCAACAATGACACATCGACTTATCAATCGCTTGAATATTTTAAGCAAGTTCAGCAGCCGTATGTAGGATACTATGGAAATCACAAAGAAAATTTAAGACATAGAGGCACTTATTTAAGACTAGCAGACATTGATAAGAACTCATTAAGTCCAGAGGAGAGTGTAGCATTTGATGAGTACACGACCACATCATCGGAGATAAATTATAGATTGAGGAACGACATATCCAAGGATGACAGCACAGGAAGCAATATATCGATAATGAAAGACGCTTTCAGCAATCATAAAGTAAAAATAGACCTAACAAGTTACCGTGGAGTGACAGACGGGATGATTTCCTTTTTATTTAATGAGATAAGTTTAAATCAAAAGACAAAAGATTTAATATATAACAAAGACAAATCGATAAATCATCAGAATTTATATAAATACAAGTTATACAAGCTCTTAGAGAATGTGACATTTAAAGACAAAGCATTTGTAAGCACAACGACAAACGAGTTTTTTGCAGAAAGGTGGGCGAACGAGTTATGTCACAGGGACCTAGCAGAGGCGTACAAAAAGGCAGGCGACACCAAAGCGTCAGAAGCCGAATTAAGCAAGCATAAAATATTTACTAACATAGAAGGATCTCATATAATGGAATTAAGCATTCCAAAAGGAACTGAAGCGATGTTTGTAGACACCATGTATCTAAAGACAAATTTTCCAAGGGGTCAAAACGAAGTCACAATAGGTTCTGGATATTTATATAAGATAAAAAAGGTAGAACCTATATCATTTGGCAGATATAAGTTCTATGTAGATATAATCGGAAAGCAATAATAAGTAAACCGGAGTGATTTTATGAAAGATTGTAATAAATTTGTATATTCAGGCAACGAAAACTTAGAAATAATTAGTTCAGACGCACTAAAATGTATCAAATGCAAAAACTTTTTAAATGAAAACAAAAGCAATTATTGTCCATTAGACAAATCAATCGAATGCAAATTCTTAGACAATTCTAAAAGCTGATATATATTTTCATATCATTGCCACTCAATTCCTTAGAGTTCGCATACAATTTGTACTTTAGCTCTACAAATGCATCATCATCATTAAACTGGTAGTTAATATATTCTCCTTCAACCTTCAAATTCAAAGTCCCATACTCAGTCTGATACAAACATTCGTTAACCATTTCTTTTTCAATTATAAACTCGCACTTATATGGCTTATTTTTTATTAATACAACCTTATCCTTATTACAAATTTTTAAAATCGACAAGGAATTTCCTCTTTTATATGATATACAAATGCTATCATTTATTTCAGAGAAGGTTCCTTGAGTTTCTATTTCGACTCTATCACTTTCCCCTTCTATTGTTTGATTATTTACTATACGTACTTTACAATTCTTATTCTTCATAAATTAGTTATCCCATTTTAAAATTTATTGACATCTATATAAAATAAGTTACCTTTTATTTCTTTTCCCAAGAATTTTTCTGCCATTTCTGAGAAACTATCTGGCTTATCGCTGACATAGAAAGAGCAATTCCCTTTATCCTTATCAGACAATAGGTCTTTTTCTTTCAATAAATCATAGACATATCTAGCCGTTTCCTTACCCGGGTCAATTAAACTAACATTTTCCCCCAGATATTCTGATATTGAAGCCTTCAGCAAAGGGTAATGCGTGCATCCCAGTATAACTGTGTCAGCCTTTTCTTCTTTTATTTCTTTCAAATACTTCTCTATGACTGATTTTACAACCGGATCATCAGGCGAAGTCGTCCCGCCCTCTACCAATGGAACAAATAAAGGACATGCTTGTTCCATTATTTTTATGCTTTCATCAATATGTCTTATTTTCTTTACATATGATTTACTTTTTATAGTTGCCATAGTGCCCAATATAGCTATTTTCTTATTCTTAGTAGACTCCACTGCCTTTATACAAGTTGGGGCTAATACTCCTATAAACTCTCCTTCAACAGCATCAGGTGAATTATCGGCAACTGAACTAACCGTGCCACAAGCTGCTATTATTGTCTTGACTCCAAATGACTTTAGAAAAGCTATATCTTGATTAGTATATTTCAATATAGTCTCATGACTCTTGTTGCCATATGGCACTCTATTGGTATCTCCAAAATATACTATATCTTCATTTGGCATGATCTCTATTATTTCTTTAACTGCCGTAAGGCCACCCAGCCCCGAGTCAAATACTCCTATAGGTCTATGTTTCATATCATTATTCATAATGTTTTGCACATCCTTTCTCAATTACGATACTTATAACTTATTTTTGCAATGCAAATTCTATCAATTTATCTAATAAATCAGAAATTTTTATTCCCGTTGCTTCAAAAAGCTTTGGATACATACTGATTTCAGTAAATCCCGGGAATGTATTAGGCTCATTCAAATATATCTTATTATCCTCTTCATCAACGAAGAAGTCCATTCTAGTCAAGCCCCTGCATCCCAAAAACTTGTAAGCTTTTATTGCAGTTTCTCTAACCGAGTTAGAAATTTCTTCATTTATTCTAGCCGGGATATATAATTTTGCTTTATTTTGATACTTATGTTCATAATCGTAGAACTCATCTTTCTCATATGCTATCTCGCCCAAGACAGATGCTATTGGATCTTCATTACCTAGCACTGCACATTCAATCTCATGGCCAGTTATGCTTTCTTCTATTAAAATTTTGCTATCCTCTTTTATAGCATTTTCAATTCCTTGGATCAATTCTTCTCTGTTATGTACCTTTGATATACCAACTGATGACCCAGCGTTAGCAGGTTTTACAAACAGTGGATATTCCGATACACTTTCAGCTATTCTTATACATTCATCTGGATCTTTTTTATATTGATAACTATAGAACCAGCCAAACTTAGCTTGATCTATTCCAGCTTCTTTCAATAGTATGTTTGTTACCACTTTATCCATGCAAACAGCTGATGTCAAAGTCTTACAACCTACGTATGGAATTGTTGACAAATCTAATAGACCTTGTATTGTTCCGTCTTCTCCATTCTTTCCATGCAATACTGGGATGACTACATCTACACGTTTTTCCTGACAAATTCCTTTACCCTCGTCAACTAGAATTAAATTTGATGCAATGCCATCAGGGGTTATAAATGCTTTTATGCAATGATCTAGATCCCCTACCCATTCTCCACTTTTTATTTTGCTAATATCTCCTGAATATAGATAGCTGCATCCTTGTTTATCTATTCCCAATTTTAATATATCATACTTTTCCTCATCAAGTGCTTCTATAACTGTGCTTGCAGAAGCCAAAGACACCTCATGTTCTGATGATGCTCCTCCAAATATAACTACCACTACTAACCTATTTTCTGCTGCCATATCGAATCTCTCCTAACATAATCTTATTTTTTTTAATTTTAATCAAACAACTCCTTGCGCTATCATAGCATCTGCAACTTTATTAAATCCTGCTATGTTTGATCCTATAACGTAGTTGTTTTCGAAACCATAGTACTTAGATGCATTATTAACCTTGTTAAATATATTTTTCATGATTTCCTTTAATTTTTCATCCACTTCTTCAAATGACCAATACATTCTTAAACTATTCTGCGTCATTTCAAGCCCTGATGTCGCAACTCCCCCAGCATTTGCTGCTTTACCCGGTGCAAATAACACATTGCTGTCTAAAAATAGCTTCGTAGCCTCTAAAGTTGTAGGCATGTTGGCCCCTTCTGCCACTGTCATTATACCATTTTTTATCAAATTCTTAGCTGATTCTTCATCTATTTCATTTTGCGTCGCACATGGTAAAGCTACGTGACATGGGACACTCCAGTCAAATCTTCCTTCATGATATTCACTTCCCTTCTTTAACTCTGCATACTCTTTGATTCTCGCTCTTCGTTCTTCTTTGATCTGTTTTACTAATTCTAAGTCTATTCCTTCTTTATCATAGATCCAGCCATTTGAGTCTGACATTGTTACAACTTTTGCCTTATATTCTAAAGCTTTTTCTAATGCATATATTGCAACATTACCAGCTCCCGATATACATACTATCTTATCTTCTAAAGAATCGTTTCTATTGTTTAACATTTCCTCTGTAAAGTATATCAATCCATAACCCGTTGCTTCTTTTCTCGCTAATGACCCACTATAGCTCAATCCTTTGCCGGTTAAAACTCCTTCATATATTCCTTTTATCCTCTTGTACTGACCAAATAAATATCCTATTTCTCTTCCACCTACTCCTATGTCTCCTGCTGGGACATCCATGTCCGCTCCTATATACTTGCTCAATTCCGTCATAAAGCTTTGACAAAAAGCCATAATTTCTCTGTCGCTCTTCCCTTTTGGATCGAAATCTGATCCGCCTTTTCCTCCACCCATCGGTAAACCTGTTAAGGAATTCTTAAAAATCTGTTCAAATCCTAAAAATTTTATAATCCCCATGTTCACAGAAGGATGAAATCTAAGTCCTCCTTTGTATGGTCCTACAGCGCTATTAAATTGTACTCTATATCCTCTATTGACTCTTATTTTCCCATTATCGTCTACCCACGGAACCCTGAACTTAAATTCTCTTTCCGGCTCTGATAATCTCTCTATTATCGCCATTTCCTCATACTTTTTATCAGAATCTAATATCGGCTTCAAAGAAGTAAATACCTCCACTGCCGCTTGTATAAATTCTTTCTGACCCTTGTTTCTCTCTACTAAGTTGTTTAATTCTCTTTCTACATAAGACATTAAAACTCACTCCAATATATTAAAATTTATTAAAAATTATCCGAAATCCTCTTAAAATCCTCAATCGATAGTTCTTCTGCTCTTCTCGAACCATCTATCGATGATTTAATTAGTAACTCTTTTATTTTTCCTTTAGATATTCCTAGAGAAGCACTCAATGAATTTTCTATAGTCTTCCTTCTCAATGCAAACGAAGCCTTAACTATTTTAAAGAATTTTAATTCATCTTTTACCTCTACTGGTGGTTTATCCAATATATCTAATCTTATAATCGAAGAGTCAACCTTAGGAGATGGTATAAAATTATCTCTCTTAACGTCTTCTAGTATATAAGGATTTGAATAATATCTAACTGAAACGCTAATCGCACTTGAATTTTTGTCGCCCGGCTTAGCACACAGCCTAATCGCTGCCTCTTTTTGTACCATCAATACCATCGATTTTATATTTACTCTTTCTTCTAATATCTTCATAATAATTGGGGACGTGATGTAATATGGCAAGTTCGCACATATGCATACATTCTTGTTCCCAAACTCATCCGATATCAATTTATTTAAATCTATATTCATAGCATCATCATTTATTATCTTAACATTATTATATTCTCCTACAGTTTCTTTTAAAACAGGTAAAAGACTCTTATCTATCTCTATCGATAATACCTTGTCCGCCACTTTCGCTAACTCATTCGTTAAAACTCCTACTCCTGGACCTATCTCTAGTATCCCTAAATTGTCTATCCCTTCAAATTGTTTTGCCATCATCGGACATATTTCACCATTTACTAAAAAATTCTGACCTAGTGACTTCGAAAAATTCACTCTATGCTTTGACATTACCTTCTTTATCACATTTATGTTATATAAATTATCCATCTTTCTACTGAACCAACCTTCTTTTAATTTTTTCATCTTTACAATCATTTTTCAAATTTACATATCTAAAATCTTCAATTTATAACTAAAATGATAAATTATCCAAAGATTTCATTATGTCCTTATTAATTTTTACTCATATAATATATCACAATACAAATATAAAAGCAACTTCCTTGCGATATTTCCCCACATATCTAAAGAAGTTGTCTCTTTTTTTCTTTTAAATCTTAACACTTTGTCACTCGTCTCTTAACCTGATATTAACTAAACCTACTCAACTCTTGCCATTTTCTAACCTCATCCAATTAGTTCCTTAAGTTTAGGTGAATTCTCTATTACATTACAAAGAAAATATATAAACCTAAGCTACGGCTGATACCAATTAACTTAGGTTATTCCTGAATTATCTTATCATAGAACTATTGACGTCTTTACATCTATATGGACTTTGTATATTTAATTTAACCGCATCACCACTTTCTTTCAGCAAAAAGACATCACTATCACCTTCGCCATTCGGACAACATGTTTCTAAATCTAAATCACCTTTACCTTTAAAACAATCATCATTCATATAATCTTGAAATTCATCTAACACATTTCTAAGTTTTTCCTGATTACCTTGATCTAACTTAGCATTTCTAGGGAAAACATAAATTTCTCGTCTTTCTTCGACAAGAATTCCAAAATTGTCTCCAATAGTTTCTTCACCATGACCTACATAAACTTTAATTTTGATCCTGCCTGTTGATTTTTTTACAGTCTCATCAATAGCAGCAGAAACATTTTCATATTTTATTCTATGATCTCCTTGACCACTACCTCCATCATATAAGGCTTGACTGTCTATACACTCCTTACTGAATTCTTTAATTTTATATTTAGCAACAAATCTTTTCTTTAATCCTTCTTCTACATTGCCCTCAGTAATAATATAGCTCCCTTTACTTTCAAATAAATCGCTAAGTCCTCCTGCTCTTGAATAACTAGAAAGTAATGTACCAAAATATTTTGCAGAATAGCTTTCTGGACTCCTAATTTTTTCACTTTCCTTAACAAATTCATCAAATTTTTCTGCTCCCTTATCTTTTGATTCCAATAACTTTTTAAATCTTTCAATAAACTCATCTACTTTTTTATCATCGAAATCTAAAAAATCCCTGTATTCCATAGAAAGGTTGTTTACCCGTTTTCCTTCATTATATAAATCTATTACTGTAATCTTCTGATTCAGAAATTCACCAAAACCTAAAGATTCTCCCTTATGTTTAGATATTACCTCTCTTATTCCTTTCTTTTTATCAACATTTTTACATTTCCCATCGAAATCTTCAACAGAACTTCGTATTTCTTTCATTTCTAAAGTCATTAATTTAATACTGTTCTTAATCGAATTCAACTCCTTACCAATATTAGCTTTTTTAATCTTATCAATATTTATATTTTTAAAGAGATCTTTAAATTTTTTATAAATTACAAATTGAGTACCTAATCCATTAAGCTTTATTAATCCCAAATCACTCTTACTTTCATTTTTTAAAGTTGAAACATAATGACATCCCACTTGTTCATCTATTTTTGATAAGTCAAGCTCTGCTAAATCATTTCTTTTGATAAACATTTTCCCATCTCTTTCATTTACCTTCAATTTGCTCTTTATATTTTCATCCCATTTTTTAAACAAACTTGAAATATCAATACTTTCTCCCATAAATTTATTATAATCCGTCACATTACCTTCTCCTATCAATTGTCCTACCTTAGCCCTCAAACAATAAAAATCGTATTCATCTTCGTCTTTATCTATCGAACCATCAGCTACTCCTTTTATAGTCTTCAGTGTTTCAACAACATATTCTGTCTTTTTTATATAGTCCGATGAAATAAACTGTGGGCACACAATAAACTTCAAACCTCCTCCTTCATTTCTTATAACTCTTACATTTTCTTCAGTAACACTCCCGGCTAATGAATATCTTATATTATAAATTCCTTCAAGAATCACAAATGCATTGTTCAACTTATTTATATCTGTATTGAATAAACCATATATACTACTATATGCTTTTTCTATATTATTACCATTTTCTTTTATTTTTTCATGTATCACACCTAATTCTCCGTTCGTAAAAGCATCAAATCCCCTAAAGCCCGCTGTACTCAATGTATTTAAAACAGACTTCAATGTTTGAGTCTGCTCTTCAGCAAAATTTATAGCAGTTCTCCCTTCTTCTACAGCCTTTGGATTATCAGGTATTTTTTCTATTAAATTTTCTTGACCTCCTAGCTTATCTAGCTCATAAAATTTACTTCTATCTTCCAAGTATCCCCAATATGTATAGCCACTAATCTTATTATTATATAACAAAAACTCATCATCCTTTAACTTTAACTTTCTCATATTTGTACTTAGTTCTTCATTTTTAAATTTATAATATTCATACTTCTTAAATTTTCCTTCTATTATTTCATCTTTCACAAGATAATTATCCATTATTTCCTTCATCATACGATGTACACGTCTACAATATCTTTTCTCTATGTCAGCTAACATTTGCTCAACCTTTTTACTATCGTTCTTAATAGATTCAAATTGTTTAAATTCTTTCAAAATTCCTTTATAAGTTAAAGACTTTTCTTTTGAATCTCCTTCTATGAATATCAAATCACCAAATTTTTCTATAGGTATTGCTCCTGATTTTAGTCTTTCAATATCTAAACTTCCTTCATATTTTTTAAATCCTTCTCCATTCAATATTTGAGAAATTTTGTCGATCAATTTTCTTGAAAATGTATCATACTGCCTGAGTAGATAATACTTATTTATATTTCCATCTTGTTTATAAAGAACTATTCTACGTCCTTCAAATATACAATCTAATGTTTCATTGCCAAATAAATAAATTTCATTTTGTCCCTCAGCTTGCCCAGTTGGAGTCGGTACCCCCCCCCCCGGCTATTTTGTGACACTCTTCTATAAAGTAATCAACAGTATGTATTTTGGGATCGAATTTTATTCCGAATTGTTTAGGCAATTCTGTTTCTAATAAAGAATTAAAAGCTTCCTTACTTTTTTTAAAAATTTGCAAGATTCCCTTTAATTCTGGTTCGTTTTCATTAATTCCGCCAAGAGCTTCAATTCCCTTCATAATTTCTGGCTCTTCTTTTTTAATTTTTTCTAACAAATTTACAATTTCTGATGCTTTTTCTTTACTTACTTTTTTATCTAACATACATAATTTCCTCCTTGAATATATATTTTACACATTATTATTATATCACACGGTATCTATTATATGCAAGGTTTCTATATTTAGAATTTATATGTCTGTATTTGTCACTTATTACTACTTATTTTTGTATTAATGCATCGATATTTAAATTTTATTAATTATTTTTTATCAAATCTAAGCAACATGTAACTTTTTGCTGACAAATATAGCGGTAAGTGATAAATAAACTAAAGAGCGAATTAACATTTTTATTGAATTTTATGTATACAGTCGCAACATTTTTAAGATTTGGATACAATCCAATTAAAATCGTAGAGCCACACTTGACAAACCATTGAAATCTGGTATACTTGAGTAAGAAATTTCGCAGATAATTTGCGAAAATTTGATAGAAACGACCACGCACACTCGTGACTTTAGTCATGAGTTAGTGGAAGAACCGTAGGAACTACGGGGATAGCTTGGTAAATATCTTTCCGTTAGGAGAGAGTTCCCAAGAACCCTGCGACTTTAGTCGTGGGAGGTTCAGTATTCAAATAAAAAAAGATTGGAGAGTCATTCAGTGGATTTCTAAATTTTATTAACTTTTAGATATTTCGCTTATATTTTCAATGACGATTATTAAACTATGGTAGAGAGTATGGAAAAAATAGTTGCATTATGCAAAAATAGAGGATTTATTTATCCTGGATCAGAATTATATGGCGGGTTATCAAACACATGGGACTATGGACCTTTAGGAGTAGAATTCAAGAACAACGTAAAGAAGGCATGGCTTAAGAAATTTGTACAAGAAAGTCAATACAATGTTGGGCTAGACTCTGCTATACTTATGAATCCAGAGGTATTTGTTGCATCTGGTCACGTAGGAGGATTCTCAGACCCACTTATGGATTGCAAAGATTGCAAGACAAGACATAGAGCCGACAAACTAATAGAAGATACTGGAGCAAGGGCTGAAGGGATGTCATTCAAAGAGATGACTGACTATATAAAGGAGAATAATATTAAATGTCCCAACTGTGGATCAAGCAATTTTACCGACATAAGGAAATTTAATCTCATGTTTAAGACTTTTCAAGGAGTAACAGAAGAAGCCAAGAACGAGATATATCTAAGGCCAGAGACAGCACAAGGAATTTTCGTAAACTTTCAAAACATTCAAAGAACCACAAGAAAAAAGGTACCTTTTGGAGTAGCTCAGATCGGAAAATCTTTCAGAAACGAGATAACTCCAGGGAATTTCACGTTCAGGACAAGAGAATTTGAGCAAATGGAACTAGAATTCTTCTGTGCCCCAGGTAAAGACATGGAATGGTTTGAATATTGGAAAGAATTCTGTAAGAATTGGTTATTAAGTCTTGGAATTGAAGAGAAAAACATAAAGATGAGGGATCATGCTAAAGAGGAACTATCTCATTATTCAACGGCGACTACAGATATAGAGTTTCTATTTCCATTTGGATGGGGAGAGCTTTGGGGAATAGCTGACAGAACGGACTTTGACTTAAGGCAACATCAAGAACATTCTGGGAAGAGTCTAGAATACTTTGACCCTCAGACAAACGAAAAGTATCTACCTTATGTAATTGAGCCATCACTAGGTGCCGACAGAGTAGCATTAGCTTTCTTATGCAATGCATATAATGAAGAAAAATTAGAGAACGAAGAAAGAATTGTATTAAAACTTCATCCAGCTTTATCGCCATACAAGGCTGCTATATTACCATTGACTAAGAAATTGAAAGAAAATGCAACGGAATTGTATAGCAAACTTTCTAAACATTTTATGATTGACTACGATGACACTGGATCAATTGGCAAAAGGTACAGAAGGCAAGATGAAATAGGCACCCCATTTTGTATTACTTATGATTACGATAGTATCAACGACAACCAAGTGACAATCAGAGATAGAGATTCTATGACTCAAGAGAGAATAAGCATAGACAAAATTAAAGATTATATATCGGACAGATTGGATTTTTAACAAAAACTTAATAAAAATTTAATATAACGAATAAAGTTTAAAGTCATCATAAGGCCTTTTGGGGATATGATGGCTTATTTTTTGGTTAACAATTGAAAGTAATATAAAAATATTATATAAATTAAGAAAACTGAAAGAGGGAATAAAAAAGAGTGTGCCTGACTGATCACATTTTATTGCAACTTATTTCTTGTATTTAAGTTTATGAAACAAGATATCTGGGATTAATCTTGACTTTTTTACAAGTCGTAGTATAATTAAAAGTATCTTTGAACGATTTTTAGAAAGGACTACTTAAATATGGATAAAAATATAAGTACTTTAAGACATTCAGCATCTCATATATTAGCTCAAGCTATAAAAAGACTACATCCAAATGCTAAATTAGCTATTGGACCATCTATAAAAGATGGATTTTATTATGACTTTGACATCGACGTAAAACTAACTCCTGAAATGTTCGAAGAAATTGAAAAAGAGATGAAAAAAATAATAAAAGAAAAGTTAAATATAGAAAGGTTTGAGCTTTCCAGAGAGGAAGCTATCAGACTCATGAGCGAAAGAGGCGAGATCTATAAAATAGAACTAATAAACGATTTGCCTGACGATGAGGTAATATCTTTTTACAAACAGGGAGAATTCGTAGATCTATGTGCTGGCCCTCACTTGGATAATACTTCAGAAGTACCTGCATTCAAATTACTATCTGTTGCCGGAGCTTACTGGAGAGGTAGCGAAAAGAATAAAATGTTACAACGTATATACGGAACTGCTTTCTGGAATAAGGAAGATTTAAAAGAATATCTCCGTATGATAGAAGAAGCAAAGAAAAGAGATCACAGGAAGATAGGAAATGAACTACAACTATTTACGATAATGCCAGAAGGGCCAGGATTCCCATTCTTTTTACCAAACGGAATGATAATAAGAAATAACCTCGAGAACTTTTGGAGAGAGATTCATAGCAAATGTGGATATAAAGAGATCAAGACGCCTATGATTTTGAATAAAGAACTATGGCTCAGATCTGGTCACTGGGATCATTATAAAGACAATATGTATACGACGGTTATTGACGATACCGAGTATGCATTAAAACCAATGAACTGCCCAGGGTGCATCTTGTATTATAAATCAAAACCTCACTCTTACAAAGAGTTTCCTTTAAGAATTGCTGAGATGGGGGTAGTACATCGTCACGAAAATTCAGGAAACTTGCACGGATTGATGAGAGTAAGATGCTTTACTCAAGACGATGCTCACATATTCTTACTTCCTGAACAAATAAAAGACGAGACTATAAAGGTAATTAACTTAATCGACAGCATATATAAGATGTTTGGATTTAAATATCATATCGAGCTATCAACCAGACCTGAGGATTCAATGGGAACACAAGAGCAATGGGATCTAGCTACTAACAGCTTAAAAGAAGCATTAGAAGAAAATAATATCGAATATATAATAAATGAAGGCGACGGAGCATTTTATGGACCAAAAATAGACTTCCATCTAGAAGATTGCTTGGGCAGGACATGGCAATGTGGTACAATTCAACTCGACTTCCAGATGCCAGAACGTTTCGATATAGAATATATTTCAAATGATGGCAAAAAGCATCGTCCAGTTATGATCCATAGGACAGCACTTGGAAGCATTGAACGATTCATTGGAATCCTCACTGAGCATCAGGCAGGAAATTTCTCGACTTGGTTAGCGCCTGTGCAAGTTAGGATCTTGCCAATATCTGAAGCACATATAGAATATGCGAAAAAAGTAGAAGAAGCATTAGAAAAAAATAATATAAGAGTGGAATTGGACACCTCTAATGAGACTTTTGGTAAGAAAATGAGGAATTGTATTACAAACAAGATACCTTACAGCATCATAATCGGAGACAAAGAAATGTCTGAGAACGTAATTTCAGTAAAAAATAGAGACACTTCTAATCAAGTCAGCATAACAGTAGAAGAATTTATCAACAAACTAGTAGAAGAGATAAAAAATAGAGACATAGAATTAAAAGTAATATAAATTAATTAACTCTCCCATACCTTTTTTCAATGGGAGAGCATTCTTTTACACTTCTATAGTAATGATTTTCTTTTCCGGGCCTTTTTTATTCTTCTTATTATAAAAATATGCTGTCGTTATCTTTTCTGCTTCCTTCTGGGATATCTTTCTTCCCTGATAGTAGTAATTATCTTTCTTAAAAATATTTACTTCTCTTGTAACGCCAGCACAATTGTATTCCTGGATCGTATACTCGTCTTTATTTCCTATAAGGAATCCTCCTGAAACTTCAGATAGGTCAGAATTGCTCAACTGTTTATTACTTTTTTTATCCAATGACTTTCCCCCTAGTAAAGTCTCAGAAGAAACTATCGGTGGTTCATCATGAAACTTATAAGTAAATTCATCTCTTAAGTTCTTTTTGCTCATAACCTCATATCCTTTCGCAATAAATTTGATATAAATTTATTTTGCCTCTTAACTCCTTTATATATACTCAAACCAAATATTTAAATTTCGTTCGTAAATATTTTACAAATCGTAGAATAAGTATTTTTTTTCAAAAAAACACTTGATTTTTTTATGTTAGTATGATATTATATTAATGTCAATTGAAGTAATGCGCTAGTAGCTCAGTCGGATAGAGTGTTTGGCTACGAACCAAAAGGTCGGGGGTTCGAATCCCTCCTGGCGCGCCAATGAGTCTGGGTAAAGAATTTCTTACCCAGGCCTATTTTTTTATACCAAAATTCATGCAGATTTTATTTTTATAGTCTCTCATGATTATATTTCCTTATTCTTTTGCATTTTTTGCTGCTATTGAGGTGAATTTTTTCAATAAACCCATTACAATTTTCTGCAATTACATCCACTGCATCATCAGATTCTATACTTATTCTTATCATCTAGTGACATTTGGTTACATTTTCTTAAAATATGCTTGCTATTTCTAATTCCAATCTAAATAATAATAAAAAAAATCAACCGACCTTTTACAAAAGCCGGTTAATCTCCTCCCAATATTGTGGTGCGAGTGACAGGACTTGAACCTGCACGGTGTTGCCACTAGAACCTAAATCTAGCGCGTCTGCCAATTCCGCCACACTCGCTTGATAACATAATCTATTATATACTATCAAAATTAAAATTGCAATAGGTAAATTTAAAAAATTTTAATTTTTTTTTATTTTCTTCACTTTATTCAATTCATATCTCACTTTCTCTCATTATTTTATTAAAATTTATAAGAAAAATGAAGACGGCCGCAACCGTCTCCTTAATTATTCTTAACTATTTTCTATTGAATATTGACATTATATCATAAAAAGTATCATCGTCTTCAGAATCCGAAGAGTTAGAGTAAGAGTTATTATTTTTTTCAATAATGCTGCTATTATTACTGCTACTGCTGACATTATTATTGCTATTTATGCTGCTATTTTTAATGCTTGCACTACTATTATTACTATTACTGCTTATAGATTCTGATTTATTATTATCTTGCTCATTTGAACTCATTATATCCTTAGTATCAAATCCTGTTGCTATAACTGTAACTATCATCTCATCGTCTAAACTTTCGTCAAAAGCTGCTCCCCAAATTATATTTGCATCTGGAGACGCTTGTTGCGATATCATTGTTGATGCAGTATCTATTTCATCCAGTCCTATATCAGGTGATGATGTTATGTTTATGATAACGCCTCTTGCTCCGTCTATAGCCGTTTCCAACAATGGGCTTGATATTGCTAAGTTTGCTGCTACTTCTGCCTTATCTTTTCCTGATGCTCGTCCAACTCCCATATGAGCATATCCAGCATCTTTCATAACTGAAGTAACATCTGCGAAGTCCAAGTTAACCAATCCTGGCAATAATATAAGATCTGATATACTTTGCACGCCCTGTCTCAAGACATCGTCAGCAACTGCAAATGCATTGATTAAAGTTATCCTTTGTTCGCTAGCATATTTCAATCTCTCGTTAGGGATAACCACAAGCGAATCAACATGTTGCCTAAGTGCTGATATTCCGTTCTCAGCCTGGCTCATTCTACGTTTGCCTTCAAACGCAAAAGGCTTAGTAACTATGCCGATAGTTAGAATTCCCATCTCTCTTGCTATTTCTGCAACGACAGGAGCTGCTCCAGTTCCTGTTCCTCCGCCCATTCCTGCGGTTATAAATACCATGTCTGCTCCTTTTAGAGACTCTATTATATTATCTCTACTTTCTTCAGCAGACTTCTGACCTATTTCAGGTTTTGATCCGGCGCCTTTACCGTGCGTTATTTTTTCGCCTATTTGTATCCTCTGCCCTGCCTGAGATCTAAGTAAGGCTTGCTTGTCCGTATTAATACTTATAAAATCCACACATTTAATTCCTGCAGATACCATTCGATTAACGGCATTTCCTCCACCGCCGCCTACCCCGATTACTTTTATCTGCACCATATCTTCTAATTCATCAACAAGTTCAAATGACATAGCACTACTCAACCCCTCGCTTCTTTTCAATTTTAATTTTTGTTACCCGATCCGTGAATTCTCCCATCTTTTCTCATACAAAAGTCATTAAGCCAGAGAATTCTCTACACACCCAGTCAAAATACATGTATTTATTTTTAATTATTTCTGCGATTTGCTGCAAAAAATCAATAATATTCTACATTAATCAAACATAGCCTTAAGTTTTAACATTTTTTCTTAATCAATAAAAACAACACGATCTCAAATTCATAACGGATAAACCTAAACTAATCAAACCGGCATCATTTTCGCAAACATTTTTTAAATATACCGGTCTTTTGCCACAATATTATAACACTCTTTCAATCTGATTGCAAGCGATATAAGAAAAATATTACTTGTTTAAATCAAAAACATTGTTTTTTATAAATATATACTGTTTTTTTTTTTTTTTTTGTACATTTATACAAGTTTTTGTTATAGATTTTAAAAATATTACGTGAATCCATGTTTCTGTTAACAAATTATATTACTAGCTTACTATTTATTCCTCGTTATCCAATTTTTGTAACGGTTTTTAACATTTAGTCATTTTCACTATTAGCGCAATTAAAAATTTTATCATTTATGTTTATTTATACAATAATTATGTATATACTATTAAAGTTATGTCATATTAATGTAAAGTAAAGACAAGTATATTATAATAGTAAGTATGAAATTAATTGTAAAGAGAGAACTAAAATTTGATAAACTTTAGAAAAATTTTAATAACATCTACGTGCGCAATAAGTTTAAGCACGACACTTTCAGTATTTCCTTCCTTGTCAATGGAACAATGTAAAGAAAGGCTTGCATCAGACATATTTAGGAAAGAAATATTAAGTGGCAGGGAAGAAAATTATGCATATTATTATGTCACTTTGATTATAAATAAAGGGATTAGGGAAGAAACAGCAAGACAACAGGCAGAAATTTACGAGAAATTGGTAACGGAAGGTAAGTGCGAGTTTTATGAGCACAAGTACGCTGCTTCAATAATCAGTTGAAAGGATGAAGAAAAAGCAAATCATGAGGCAATTGAATACGAAAAGATGAAAAAATCAAAGCCTTACTGGGAAGAAATGAAAATTGTAACCTTGTACTAAGAAATTAATAACGATAACATAACAAAAATATCCGGGGGCACTTAAAAACATCACCCTCGGACACTTTTTTCTCTAAATATTTTAAAATTTTTCAATTTACTTTTGACTTTCCGCAGCAATTTATATATTTTTTTCAATCATATTCATTACGTAGGTTAAATTTTGCTGACTTGTATCAAATATGCCATCTGTTTTATCATTATTTCTCATCGATTTATATGCAATTTCTTTCTGTTTCCTTATCAACTCTTGACCCTAGGTGAATTTTATTTTGCATCATTTAAACTATCTTTGTATTTTTTTATAAGTTTTTGAGCCAATTCCTTCAAGTCAGTTTTATTTCCAAATGACAAGTCTTCAATTTTCTTTCTTCCTTCTATAACTTCATAAATTTCAGCTAATTCTTTATTACTAAACTCAGCAAAATCGCCATAACAATTCAAAAAACCTTCTAAAGAATTAAAATATGGATATAATATAGTCGATCTTGCATCTTCTGGTACTTTCTCTATCTTTTCAATTTTGTCATCGTCTGGTTTTATATTATAAACTCTATTTATCCATTTTAAATACGAAATGTCTCTATAATTCGGCACTCGATATATCAAGAACTTTGTTTTTCCCTCTTCCGCTTCACCTATTTTTATTTTTTTCACGTCTGAACATAGTTCCTCATCTTTAAATTTATAATATTCATTATTTTCTAACTCTTTTTCTAATTCTTCGCCTGATATAATTCTCCAATATGGTAATTGCTTACCGTTATAACTAACGTAATGTTGAACATATTTCCAAGCTCCTTTATCTTTCCCATTCGCACTAGACACTTTTTCTGCCACCTTTTTATCTATCTCTCCTTCATCGCTATTACCTATTAAGTCAAATGCTTCTGCTGCTATCCCATTTGTTATTTCAAGGTTCTCCTCTGCATAACCTGTTCCGTGGTTAAAATACGTCTCATATCTAACTGCTAATACAAGATTTGAATATTCCTCTTTACTTATTCCATGCAATAATATATACCTCTTCATTTTTCTATCTATCTCATCTTTTTTAAGTTCCTCAAATCCTTCTTTAGATAAAATATGTTTAATTTTCTTTGCCGACTGTTGATTGAAATCTTTTGGTTGATTAAATATGTAATAATCATTTTTATTATCATCTATTATCACTTGGACGCTCGATATATCTTCTATTCTATCGCCAGTAAATATGTAAAATTTAGTTGCACCTTTTCTATCTAAGCCATCAATTTCTTTTTTCAAATCATCCAATGTCTTGATATTTTTTTCATCCTTATTCAAATCCATAATGCATCTTAACATTTCGTCACTCATATCCTCATTTATTTCTTCCATATCCTTCATTCCTTCAAAACTTTTAGGACTTTCCTCTATCAACTCCTCTAACTTTGCTAATAATTTAAGATTCTCATACTTATTATAATTGGGGATCACTAACCTTTCGCTATCATTTTTAATTATATAATATCCACATTTCAATGATTCAAAGCCTATGTCAATATCAGTATACTTGTAAAATTTAATTTTCTTAGATAATTCAACAAACTCTTTTTTAGTCGTTAGCAAGTTCCAATAATTATGTCCCGCTAACATTTTAAAACGCTTTCTTTCCTCTCCCGGTATGACATCCATGTCCTCTAATTTTGAAAGCAATCCTAAATATACATATGGTTCTAATTTGTTTTTATTAAGAAAATCTCTAAATGTTTGCATTTTCACCCCTTTTTCATCAATCTCTTGTATAAGCTCTGCTAATAATTTAACTTTAAATATAAACTCAGATCTAATTTGTACATCATTAAGGCTTTTAGCTGATTCTAGTTTTCCTCTAATTGCATCATCGACTTCTTTCACTTCTTTATGGTTGCCATAAAATATCTCTTTAATTACATCTTTGTTTTTCTCTGAATCAAGAGAATCACAAATAAGATAACTATTTTCTTCTTTTTTATAAACTTCTGATGTCGCTTTTATCTTATACGACTCATTTGCAATATAAAATTTTGCTTCATCTTTAGTTTTAACCAGTTGTTTCTTAACTGGCCCAATTGGATTCGTACCCCCCCCCCCCCGGCTATTTCATGACATTTTCTTATAAAGTAATCAATATTATGGTTATCATCATATTCTTCTCCAAATTTTGCAGGTAGTTCGTTTTTTAATAAAGAATTAAAAGTTGCCTTACTTTCTTCAAACATTTGCAAGATTTCATTTAATCCTAGTTCTTTTCCATCAATTCCACCAAGAGATTCAATCCCATTATTAATTTCTATTTCTTCTTTTTTAATTTTTTCTAACAACGTTCCAATTTCTAATATTGTTTTATCATCTGCCATGCATAACTCCTCCTCTATAAATATATATTTTATACATTAATATTATATCACACATTACTTATTGTATGCAACATTTATATTTTTAGAATTTACATGTCTAAATTCATCACTTATCACCAGTTTGAATGTGAATTTTGTTAGTCATTTTTCTGTTTTCCGGTAAACTTTTCGTTCTATTTTTTTATTTCTTTACAAAATTATAAGCAAATTGTATAATATAATTAAGATTTTATTGATTTGGGAAGGAATTTGTATGTGGGATTATGTAAAAAATACGAAAAAGCCTATAATTTTATACGGAATGGGCAACGGCGCAGAGAAAATATTAAACGAACTTGAAAGAAGATCAATTAATAGAATAGCCGGTATATTCGCCAGCCCAGGATTTTTAAGGAATCATCAATTTCATGGATTTGACATTGTATCATATGAAGACATAAAGAAAAAATTTGGAGATGTGCTCATACTTTTATCATTTGGAACTCACCTACCAGACGTCATAGAATATATAAAAAGTATCTCAAAGGAACAAGAGTTACTCGCCCCGGATGTCCCGGTCTATGGCAATGAGATATTTGATAAAGAATTTTATAATAATCATTTAAATGAGATCAAGCAAGCATATAATATGATATCAGAACCGTTTTCAAAAAAAGTATTCAATAATATAATAGATTACAAACTGTCAGGAAAAATTGACTTTCTTTTGTCATGTGAGACAGAAAAAGATGAAATTTATAAGAATATATTAAAATTAAATAACGAAATTTATATGGATTTAGGGGCCTACAAAGGAGATACTATTGATGAATTTATAAAATATACAAATGGCTATGAAAAAATAATCGCAGTTGAGCCAGATGTAAAGAATTTTAAGCATCTTATTAAAAATATTGACGACCTATCAAACATTTGTTGCTATAATTCACCTATAAATGATAAAGATGAGAAAATTTTATTTAATTCATTCGGGGGACGGAATTCTTTTGCAGGCGGCGACAACGGATCTTTAGCTCAAGGACGCAGTGTTGACAGTTTATTAAACGGAGAAAAGGTTACATATATAAAGATGGACGTCGAAGGACAAGAAGAAAAAGCCATCATTGGAGCAAAAGAGACGATAAAGAAGTACAAACCAAAGATGTTGATATCATGTTATCATAAATCGGAAGACATTTTTAAGATACCAATCATAATTTCATCGATAAGGAATGACTATACTATTTACTTACGTCATCATCCTTCACTACCAGCTTGGGACACCAATTACCTTTTCGTATAAAAGTTGCAAAATTTCATAGTATATGTTAAAATAAGTATGTATTATTATCTAGCGATTTATTTACCTGAAGAAAATGCGAAAAACTTTAAAAAATTTTAGAAAGGAGTCGCTACTTATTGGGAAGTAAATTGGATGAAAATATTAATTTCCAGCAATACATAAGTAGCTTATTTTGATGAATTATGAATAACTATTATGAATTACCAACAATCACACTTAGAGGAATTGTAATATTCCCAGGAACTACTTTAGAATTAGAAATAAGTAGAAAGAAATCTTTACTTGCATTAATGAATGCGAGCGAAAATGAACAGAAAATCTTCTTAGTCACACAAAAAGACTCAAGAGATGAAGATCCAAGTGAAGATCAACTATATGACATTGGAGTCATAGCAGAAGTTGTTAAGACTTCTTATAGTGGAGATAAGACTTTATCAATAACATTAATAACTCAAGAAGCAGCCAAAAAGGAAGATATGGACAATTCAGGTAAATTCCCAGTCGCAGATGTAGAAGTTATATCGCAAATTCAACTTGAAGACAATAAAGAAAATGACGTAATATTGAGAACGGCTACGGATTTGTTCCATAATTATGTCGCTCTTAACTCTAACATCGATAATGATACAGTTTTTGAAGCATTGGAAATGAAGGAAGATAAGTGCGAGTTGATAAATTACATGTCCAATATTATAATTGCCGACTACAAATTAAAACAAAAGATACTATCTGAACCAGATCCAAAAGAAAAATTACTATTAATAATAGAAATTCTTAAGAATGAGATAGAAACCCTTAAACTGGTCGAAGAAATTGGCTTGGGCATAAAACATAAGATGGACAAAGAACATAAGGAATATGTTTTAAGAGAATATATAAGATTAGCGAATAGTGAACTAGATAAGATAGGGAAGTCTAATAAAGAAGTAGATGACTACATCAAAAAGATAAAAAAATTAAATCTAAAGAAGGAAGCAGAGAAAACTTTAATAAAAGAATGCAAAAGATTAAACAAAATGATAGTAGAGTCACAAGAAGCAAGCGTCATACGAGGATATTTAGACACTTGTTTGTCATTGCCTTGGAAAAAGAGAACTAATGATTCACTTAATCTTAAAAAAGCATTGAAAATATTAAACGAAGATCACTATAGCTTAGAAAAAGTTAAAGAAAGAGTCATCGAATTACTTGCAGTCAGAAAATTATCTAATACCATTAAAGGACAAGTCATATGCCTAGTAGGACCTCCAGGAGTCGGTAAGACATCTATAGCAAAATCACTTGCAAAAGCAATGCATAGAAAATATGTAAGAGTCGCTCTGGGAGGCGTAAAAGATGAATCGGAAATAAGAGGACATAGACGAACTTATGTAGCCTCTATGCCCGGCCGCATTATCGATGCAATAAGTAAGGCTAAGTCTAAGAATCCAGTACTACTATTGGACGAAATAGATAAATTGAGTAGCAGTTATAATGGAGATCCAACATCTGCACTACTAGAAGTATTAGATATAGAACAGAATTCCAGCTTTCACGATCACTTTATCGATGTCCCATTTGATCTGAGCGAAACCATATTTATAACAACGGCTAATGATATAAGCGAAATACCTAAGCCACTTTTAGACAGAATGGATGTAATTACTTTATCAAGTTATACTCCCGAAGAGAAATTCCATATAGCTAGACGACATTTGTTGCCTAAACAGATGAAAAAATGTAAAATAGATAATAAAATGTTTAAAATAAGTGACGAGGCTATTAGAATGATAATAGATAATTATATAAGAGAAGCCGGAGTTAGAGGTTTGGAAAGAATAATCCAAAAATTATTAAGAAAAACTGCAAAAATAATAGTGGAAGGAAAGATGAAGAAGGTCCATATAAAGAAAAGTAATATAAACCAGTTCCTCGGGCCACAAAGATATAATATCGATAAAGACGAAATAGATGAAATAGGAATAGTAAAAGGACTTGCTTGGACCTGCGTGGGAGGCGAAATGCTTCCAATAGAAGCAATAATTATGCATGGGGACAATAAACTCGACGCAACTGGATCGCTGGGCGACGTAATGATTGAATCTGCTCAAATTGCCCTTAGTTTTATAAGAAGTCATTCAAATATTTTAGGATTAAGCAAAGATTTCTTTAAAAAACATGACATCCATATACATGCACCTGAAGGAGCTATACCAAAAGATGGACCATCTGCAGGAGTAACTATGGCAACTGCTTTAATATCATCAATATGTAAGATACCAGTCAGAAGCGATACGGCTATGACAGGTGAGATTACTTTGCATGGGAAAGTCCTACCCATAGGCGGATTAAAAGAAAAAACTATGGCTGCTTATAAATCAGGAATAAAAAATGTAATAATACCAAGAAAAAATGAACCTGATTTAGAAGAAATCGATAGCATAGTGAAAAAGAATGTAAACTTTATATTAGCAGACAGTTTAAAAGATGTCTTTAGTAATTCCTTAGTATTAAGTAAAGAGCAACAAGAAAATATCGAAAAAATGTAAATGCGAGGTCAATATATGTCAAATTATAATAACGTAAATTTATCATACGTATGCGGAAATGCATCTCAACTACCAAAAAACATAAACAAGCCAGAAATAGTATTCTCCGGGAAGTCAAATGTAGGAAAATCTTCTCTTATCAATAGACTTTTGAACCGTAAGTCATTCGCACGAGTGAGCGCTACACCCGGCAAGACAGGAACTATTAACTTTTATGAACTACAAGAATTATTTCTCGTAGATCTGCCTGGCTATGGATATGCAAAAGTATCTCTAAGTGAGAAAAAAAGATGGGCTAAGCTAGTAGAAGGTTACTTTAATTCAAAAAGAAATATAAAATTAGTAGTCCAAATCATAGATATTAGACATAAGCCATCACAAGATGACATGGATATGATGTCATATTTAAACGCTTATAGCATACCATATATAATAGTACTAACGAAAAGTGATAAGCTGAGCGAACCAAAAATAAAATTAAGAATGGAAGAACTTATTAAAGAGATTCCTAATTTTAATAACATTAAAAGCGTGATATTTTCATCTTTAAGCAGACGTGGATTGGATGAACTTAAAAATCTAATAGACGATAGCATTATTGTTGAAGAGGGTGATTAAATGATGTCGGGACTAAGCATAAATGAACAAGGACATCTGCAATTGGATGACCATGACTTGACTGAAATTGCAAAAAAGTATGGCACTCCACTATATGTCTTGAGCGAGAAGACAATAAGAGAAAATTGTAAGAAATATGTAAGCTTATTGAAGAAATATTATAAGGCAGAGGCTTCAGTAGTATATGCAAGTAAAGCATTTTCTTGCCTGCATATGTATAAAATAATAAAAAGCGAAGGAATGTATACAGATGTTGTATCAGATGGAGAGATGTATACTGCATATAAGTCTGGATTCCCTATGAATACATCGATATTTCATGGAAATAATAAGTCTTATAAAGAGATAGAACTGGCTGTCGATTTAAATGTCGGTAGAATAGTTATAGATAATCAAGAAGAAATTGAAATAATAAATAAAATATGTAAGGATAAGTCTAAATGCGCTAATGTCATGGTACGTATAAAGCCAGGAATTGATGCACATACTCATAAATCTATAAGAACTGGTCAAGAAGATTCAAAGTTTGGCATCTCAAAACATGATATGCTAGAAACAATTAAGAAAATATTGAATTCATCAAACTTAAATCTCTGCGGGTTACATTGTCATATCGGATCGCAAATATTCGAAATAGATCCTTTTGTATCGGCAGCAAAAACTATGATATCTTTATTGAATGACATTAAATATAAATACGGATGTCTTGTTAAAGAGTTGAACCTAGGAGGAGGATTTGGAGTAAAGTATGTAGATAAAGATAATCCTTGCAATATTGAAGATCTGATAAGAAAAATTTGTAATGAGATAGAAACAAGTTGTAAAGATTTCAGCATCCCACTTCCAAAACTTTATATCGAACCAGGAAGATCTATAATTTCTAACGCTGGCTTGACATTATACGAGGTTGGGACAATAAAAGATATACCAGACATAAGAAAATATGTATGCATAGACGGCGGCATGACAGATAATCCAAGATATGCTTTATATAATGCTGAATATGATATAATAAATGCTTCAAGAGCAGATATGCCGAAGAAAGAATTGGTGACAATTGCAGGCAAATGCTGCGAAAGTGGAGATATAATTGCAAAAGACATATATATACAGCACCCGGAAAGAGGAGATATCTTGTCGGTATTATGTACAGGCGCATACAATTACTCTATGTCATCGAATTATAATCGTATAGCAAAGCCAGCTGTACTATTGATCAATGAAAAAGAAGAAAAAATTATAGTAAGGCGACAAACTTTAGACGACGTAATAACAAATGACATATAAAGAACAAAGAAAGGTTAACTTATGGTAGATAATAATAAGGATATTGATGATATTGACTTAGCATTGGTAACCGGCGGTGAAATTTCTTTATCTCCATTAAGCTTATCTTGGCATAATGGAAACGATAAAAAGAAAATATTAGAGTCAGACATTCCAGATAGTATCAAAGCATTAGTTGTAGAAGACTCTGGGACAATTCAAATCGATATAAATGTCTTCAACTCTTCAAATTTTCTTAAAAATATGAAATCTCACTTAAACGGACCTAGACCAATTGCTGGATCTGTTAAAAAATAATTAAAACATCGTAGAATTTTTCAAAAGATCTTAATTTCTACGATGTTTCTTTCTATATTTTTATATCATTTCGATATTATTTCAGTTTATCAAACTCATCTAGGCTGTCTTTATTGGACAAGTCAATTGCCTTTTCCCCAAATTTCTCAGCCAATTTGCTATTATATCTAGCATTCATTATGTAAGTCGTTCCGCTTTCTTTCATTGTCTCAACGACTTCGTGATCTTCTAAAACCTCTTTGTAATTTTGCATTCTCTTTTCAAGCTCTTTTGCATTCATACTCTCAATTCCTATAAATACATTGGCCATTTCTGTATGCCTTTGCTTGCAATAGTTAAATAATGATAAAAATTTTCTTTTCAAATACATTTTATGTTGCTCGCTGTCCTTACAGTAACACTTTGGCTTCGCATCTAGAAGCATGTCTATCTTTTTGTCTTCTTTTATATATTTATAAGATCCCTGCTCAAATTCAAGAGCAATTGGTGCATTTTCAATCAGCATTACTTTGTATTTGTCATTATATTCTTTCTTATCTTCTCTCAATTCATTCTCTTTAAAGAAAGTTTGCGTCGTATTTGATTTCGGCAATTCATATTGATCTAATAAGTCTATTCTATTTCTTTCAAGTTCTTTAGTCTTTTTATTATATGCCATTCCATTTAATCCCGGCATATATAATAAACATAATGTCGTCCATGGACATTTAGCAAAAATCCCTGATGGATAATAACGCTTGAAGTCACACAGGCTGTCTGTTGATTCAAAATCGTTATATCTTGCAATACAATCTGGATCAGATGATAATGATATTAAATCAAACTTTCCACTATCTAAAATAGTATTGAAATCTAGTAGTTCCATCCCTTTTTCTGATGGCTTTTCGTATACTACTACAAATTTACCTTTCTTTTTGCTTTTGCTATCTCCTTGATTCTTTGAAAGTTCTCCTAATGTTGATATAGTAAACCTTCCCGCCTCATGTAATTCGTTGTCTACCTTTACATAGCACATTCCAGTTTCTTTATCCTGCCTAAAACATTCTTCTGGATGTTTTTTAATATATTCCTCAAAATCCTGACGAGTCCCAAATAAAGTTGAACCATCTTTATCTTTCTTTGATAATTTAGTTAGTTTACAGCTTATTTTCTCATCATTATGATCACTTGACCTAATTATTTTAAGTCCTTCCTTTGAATCAAGTGAAGGGACCTTTTCAAATATTACTGGTTGAGCATCATTTTGATTAATATTTTCAATGTCGTCTCGATTGATATCGCTATTTCTTGATACAAATCGATTATATAAGAAATACGTTCCTAAAGCTAATGTTAACCCTGTGGCTGCTGTGCATATAGTCCTATTTAATATTTTCTTATAATTCACTGCAGATACATTCAAACAATTCATAGACACTAATGCCGTTGACAAATATAATGCAATGGCCTTTTTTATCTTATTCTTCTTCATTTGACTCTCCTCTCAACATTATTCTTATTCTGTTCTGACTCATGATAGATAATTTTAACAAAAGTTTAATAAAAAATCAATATGGTCACTGCCAGTTCTCATCCTGATGTCGTTTTTTCCTTTACTTCTGATTAATTTTTTCACATCCATACTGATCAGTCATAGTCAATAATGTCTTAAAATATCCCATATCTCTTCCTGAATGTAAATTAACTAAACCACTGTCTATTAGTTGCCCAAGTCTGTCGTCTTTACTTAAATCCACTATGCCTTTTCTTTCCTCTTCACTAAGCGCAGGAAGCTCTCCAAATATAATTGGTTCTAATTTGATAATATCTTCTGCTTTGTCCTCTTCTGATTCAGATACATCTTCGATTTTTTCTTCTTCCTTGGGACCATTTCCCTCATTCGACTCAACCATAATTAAATCATTCGGTTTCACATCACTTCCTATAAACATCTGGTTGCTTTCCATTGCACATACGTTTAAACCTGCGGATATCAATGATGTTGATATGCATAATACAAACGTTTGAATAAATTTACCTTTTTTCATAATTTTCTAACTTATATCCCCTTGTTGATAAAATATACTTATCGTTCTCGATAAGTTCCTTTCTATTATACCACAGATACATGGCTGTCGTAAAAGATTGTCAAAAAAAGCTTCAGATTTATCAATTCTCTGAAGCCTTTTCTTTTCATTTTATTATTAATTTTTAAATTAAGTCTATTTAGTCTGTACTGGTTCGTACTTCTCCTTTAATTTTAAAAACGTTCTTTTGTCCATCTTTGCAGCTTCTAATGCCTTTTCTAAATTAAATCCAAATGCTTGTAAATTGTTGATCATTTCTACTTTGGCCTTGATTTCTCCTTCTTTTATACCTTCTCTTTTGCCTTTTTCCATACCTTTTTCCATGCCTTTTTCCATGCCTTCTTTTATGCCTTCTCTTATGCCTTCTCTTTTACCTTTTTCCATACCTTTTACCATGCCTTTTTCCATACCTTCTTTTATTCCTGCCGCTTTTCCTTCTCTAAGGCCCTGTTCTATTCCTTGCTCTATTCCTTCTTCCAGTATCCCTTGGCTCAAACTGCACATATTATCCACCTCACCTTTAATTTCTTCTATGTCTATCTCGAATCTCTCTTTTAGTATCTTCTCCTCTTTATTACTTAATCCACTTTGAGGGCATATATTGAAGAGAATATTTAACATCTCCATTATCTCTTTATACTCCTCATTCTTCCCCCTGCCTAATCTTGCTATTACCATTCTTTGTAGGTCATAATCTTCTGGCCTATCTGGATACTCCCCTATTAAATCCTCTTTTATCATCCTGTAGCCTGTTGCTGTGCCTGCTTCTGCCTCTGGAACGTTTAGGCATATCCAAATTGTATATACTTTTTTCAATTTATTGAAGTCTGACCCTAAAAATTCCACTCCATACTGTGATGAAATCAACCTACTTAAATAATATGTCCCTCTTTTCTCTATTAGATATCCAGGATTGTAGCTGTTCTGCGCCTCTATGTTTATTATAATTTCTACATTTTCATTACTATTTGGCAACCTCACTTTGAATTTTACGTCAAAACTTCGAGTCCCTTCTTTTTCTGATAC
>CAKSSR010000006.1 GCA_934489735.1 uncultured Eubacteriales bacterium
TCAGCTTCATTAGTATATCATCCGGCATACCCTTTTGTCAACAGTTTTTTTAAATCTTTTTTAACTTTTACCTTGTATACACTTTTCTCTTTCAATTATCTAAAATTAATGTCCAAATTACATCAAAAGCTTATTAAAATACTTTATCTTTTCAATAGAATTTTCAGCCACTCATCAAACGATTCATAAATCATGGTGAATGGCTAAAACATTATAATTCTACTTTCTATTCATAGAGTTTGTTATTTCCTTACCAATTTATTATATATTTCATTTATAGTTTCCACATATATCGAACGTGATTTCTTATTAACGTCTGCATTTCTATTTTTCTTTTTCAAATAAAGCTCTCTTACTTCATTCCAACGCCTATTTTTTTTAATAAGATCTTCTTTTTTAAGTAAATTATTTTCGCTTTTCGGTTGATCTTCCCAAGAATATGTATTTTGCGTCTTATTGTGATGAATATATTGATACCTTCCGTCTCCACAATCGTAGACAATGGCAAAATCACAGCTATGAATAATTCTTGAATTTTTAAAATCTTTCACTTTCATTGTAAAAACTCTTGTATTATCCTGACAATGATCATACGGATAATGCCCTCTAACAAATCCATTAAAGGCCCTCATTAATATAATCTTTATTGCACTAGCAGAATATTCTTCGTCATCATCGTTTACCATTATATTGACATCGAAATCAAATCCAATATTACTTTTAGGATTTCTAGTTATCATATTTCTTTTTGAACTTCCTACAAAATCATAACGAAATGTAAACTTATCTCTGACTTTATCTTGAACTTTGTTAATCATTTCAATCAATTCATTCTTAATTGGTTGGTATTCTTTCTTACTGACATACTCAAAACACATTTTGCAACTTCCTTTTCAAAATTATTAAATCATATATTATAACATTTAGCAAACTCTTCTTCAAAATTGCTAAATCATACCATTATAATTGTAAACAGTTTAAATGTCAAGAAAAATTTTTATATTAATTTCAGTTTCGTTTTATAAACTCAAATACAAGAAATAAGTCAATATCTAGTGCCATGCTTTCAATCTTCCAATGTTTTCTTAGAAATAGCAAGTAATTTTTTGTAGAAACCTTTGAATTAGAAATATAATAGCTAGTTTCTTCAATTGCTTTGTCTTTATTTTTCACTTTCTTTATACAGATTCTTTTAATTTTCTTTTAGTTCGAACACAGCCAATTCTTTCTCTATTATCTTTTCACAAGTTTCTTTTTGGCAATGCATTGCATCTACTATTATAGTCTTACCTTTTATTTTCAAGTATCCCAACATTTCTTGAGATACTGGTATCTCATAGATCTTTTCCCCTCTGATTTGTTTTCTTTCTATTGTATGATACCTTGATTTCCTTCTTATACTTTTATGAAACGAACGTAGTAGTTAAAATAAATTAAGGTCGTCCCAATCATATTTCAAATCGGTTCGACCTGCGCTTATTACTATTTTAAATCCATCGTCAGTTTGTCTTTAATTTATTGACAAAAAATAAATTCATAACTAAAATTCGAGTCAAATGCGTCAAAATTCTTTGCAAATTATTTTTTAAGAATCATCTCAGGACAAACATCAGCAACCACTGCCGCACATGTAGCTTGAATTCCATTAAACGCTATATAGTTACCAGACATTGCTTCTAATACTCCTAGCGCTCTCATTTCAATAGTTGCACCTTTTTCACAAGCTCTTTTAACTCCATCATGTACTAGTGCCACTCCGCCTACAGAAACTGCACCCAGGGCTAACGTACCGCATGTTGCTAAGACTCCGCCTCCTCCACATACTTCACTCAAATTCAAATCTTCTGTTTTCACTTTGATCTTCCTCTCTAGATATATCGCATTTGTATTATAGCATATCAAACCTAAACTTGCTATCCTTTAACATAAATTTAACATAATTTTAACATAACCTTAATATAATTCACTTTATTACAAAAATTTATTATTTTCTTATTAATTTATTATATATTTCATTTATAGTCTCTACATATATTGAATGGGATTTCTTATTAACATCTGCATTTCTATTTTTCTTTTTCAAACAAATCCCTCTTACTGCATTCCAACATCTATTATTTTTTTGATAAAGTTTTCTTTTTGGGAAAATTATTCTTATTTCTCCATTGATATTCCTCAAAATATGTATCCTGCGTCTTATTGCAACAAACATATTGACATTTCCCTCTCCACAATCGTAAACAATGGCAAAGTCACAGCTATGAATTGATTCTTGAACTCTTAATGTCTTTCACTTTTTATCCTCATAATAATCATATCGACAATACTTTCTAGCAAATTCATTAAAGGCTCTTATTAAAATATGCTTTATTTTACCAGCATCATATTCTTCATCATCATCGTTTACCATTATATTGGTATCGAAATCAAATCCAATATTACATCCAGGATCTCTAGTTATCATATTTCTTTTTGAACTTCCTACAAAATCATAACGAAATGTAAACTCATCTCTGCCATTATCTTGAACCTTGTTAATTATTTCAATCAATTTATTCTTAATTGCTTAAAATTCTTTCTTGCTGGCATACTCAAAGCACATTTTGCAACTTTCTCTTCAAAATTATTAAATCATAATCATAAAAAAATCAATCTAAGCTCAAAATCTTGTTATCAAAACCTACTTATTAATCATCAACAAATTTGTGTAATAATATTTTATATCACAGTTAGTTGACCATGTGCATATATATGTGTTAAAATATCGATATCAAGTTGTTATAAGTGATGAATTTTAAAAGGAGGATGACGACATGAGTTTAACGTTAGATAGAAGTTATATACAACAAGTTTATCAAGGACAAGGGATGCCTATATTTGGTGAAGGAGGTCTGTTTGAAAAAGAAGATAACAATCAATACATATTATCAATTGATGACGATATAGAAATATTTGATAAAGATGTATTTGGAGAGGATTTTAATTTGGATACGGCTATGGACAAAGCAAATATATTAAACTTTAGAAAAGTCAGCTCGATATCAGACGAAGCCTTCGAAAGTTTAATTTCAAATAATGCTAATCTAGAATTTTACTTTGAGGCAGAGAATATACGTATAAAAAAAGACGCCTTCGGTAAGAATTTTGAAAAGCTAAAAAGGATATATAGTAATGGTAAAGAAGTAAATTTGCTATTACATGCAGGATGTTTTAGCCTAGATGTGATAAACAGTTTAGAAAAAATAGAGGAAATGAATGTTTTTCTATATGGAACTTGGGAAGTTGAAACAATATTGAAGATAGTCGATAGAGTAGATAAAGGGAAAGTCTACAATGCAAAAGGCAAGAATGACTTTTCAATAGAAGGAGATAAAGAAAGAAGTTTATCTGATGATAGAGCAAGTAAAATGAGCAAAGAATTGATAGAATTAGTTGCTGATACAAGATTTGTAGTTGCTAGAGAGGCGGCTAAAGTAGCAGCTAAAAAGATTAAAGAAAAAGAGAATATAGAGAAAGGAATTCAGCCGGAAGAGACAAAATTTATTTCCTGGGATAAACTTGATCATGTTGGCCGTGAAAGTATGATCAATTTTGTTATTGATCAGATGGCAGAACATAAATTTACAATAAAAGCAGAAGTAAATATTGATAAATTAAAGAAAAATGAAAGTGGTAAGTTGATATTAAACGATGGCAAACTAGTATTGAATGAAGATTGTTTTGAAAAAATTAAACTAGTTGGTGTAAAGGGATTAACCGATATTTTAAAACTTTTATCAACAGAAGAGATTGGGATTAAATATAATATCAAATTGCTAAAAGATGATAAAAATAATAGAGACAAAGTAAAAGAAGCTGTAAAGAAATATATTGCAAAGAACTGGGAGATAGTTATAGCCAAAGAAGGATTGCAACACATGATATCATTGGACAACAAAAAGTTAGAAGAATTGACTGAAGGCAATGAAGATTTATTAGAATTAATGAGAAAAGAAAATAATATTGAGAACAAGGTAGTTGTAGAGAATATAGAGGAAGCAAAGCAATACTTTGCTAATTTACAAGCTGCAGCAGAACAAGTTGGTCCTGGTGGTGCATTATTGTTAAAACCTGATCAATATACAGAATTAGTTAAAAGTATTAAGATAATGGGAAACGAGTACAAGAATAAAGACAAGAAAATAGCAATTGCATGTAAGAAATTTTTAAATGAACTTGAAAGTTATAAAAAAGGAGAGTGATCAATATGAATAATAACGGATATGGAATAGGGACCGGAATGAACGGGAACCCTATGTCTGGGAATGGAATGCAAGGAAACTATGCGCAAGTAAATGGAATGCAAGGAAACGGAACAGGAAATAAGATTTTAATGCCTGCACAGCCCTTTATAAATTTTGGACAGTCATGTCAAAGTAATCCAAACTTTGGAGGAATGCCTCCAGCACAGAGTAATATGGTTAGCAGTATTGTTCAAGTACAATCACAAAACCTACCAGAAGGTTATGCCAGTCAACATCAACCACAAGGGCAACAGCAAGCAAATAACTTATATCAGGCAGGCCAAGGACAGCAAGGAAATTATAATCCTCAACAACAGATACAAAACCAACAAGCAGGTTATGCCAATCAATATCAACCACAAGGGCAACAGCAAGCAAATAACTTATATCAAACAAACCAAGGGCAGCAAGTAAATTATAATCCTCAACAACCGTTTCAGGGTCAAATAAATCAACAAGCTAGATATTATAAAATTCAAACTTCCATAAGCAATTGTCCAAATATTTGTATAGATTTAGGAGATGGCCGTTACATTATAGTTGCAGATTTGAGCGAAATTTGTAAAAATATAAGTAAATTAATAGATGACTATAACCAATCATCAAATTGCGAATGTTATAAGACAGTAATATTCTTAATTGAAGAATTAATACGTTTAATTAATAAAGCCTGTAAAGTATGTAATTATCCTATAACTGAATTCATAGATGAAATGGAACAAACCAAATCAACAATATCTATCAGTAATTTTTTGGAGATGGAAATATCTATTAAATTTTATGACAGTTACGTCTTTTATGACAGTTACGTCAAAACAATAAATGATAAGGATAGCGAAATAGTTAAAGAAAGTATTATGGAAAAAACTATGTCCTTATCACCAGGAAAAACAAATTTATTACATGGATGCTATTATATTTGTACTCCTGAAGCATTCAAAGAAAATGATATCAAATGTCTTAGATTAGCAGCTATTCCGACAGCCCCTACTGAGATCCCAAAATATATTATCTACAAAGCACTTAACGATATTTATACTACAAGAAATGAAATCCAAGAAATTGTAAGCGCTTATAACTCAAGTGCATATAAAACATTAGATGAATCAACGCATGATGTAGTATCAAAATCAATTCGAGATAAAATTATTAAGTTATCAGAATATCCTATAGAGAATATAAATAATGTGGTAGGTGGAATGTATTTTAAAGAATTTCCTAAATTAAATTTCGTAACAAGATTGTTTATTTCTAGACTCACAGACGATATGATCAATAAAATAAATGACTTCTTACTTTGTATAGAAGGTCAACCAAATACTGCGCAGTACGGGATTTTCTTTGAAAGGTTATTTAGCTTGTTTAATAATACCCCAATGCAATCTAACGATGGTCAAATAGATACAATGGAAATTCTTGAATATCAATTTAATGCTGCCTTAGGAATTGATCCCAAGGTACAAGCACGTAGAAAAACATTGAATAACCAACTTTATTTTGCTTTTACACCTGACGCATTTGCAGAGACTGACTATACAAAGCTCAGATTATTAAATTATTCTGGAGAGTATCCTGCTTATATTGTTTATAGAAGGCTTGACTCTGCTTATACTGTCAGAAAAGAATTTAGAGAAATTGACAAGATTATAAAATCAAGCGATAGCTTTAAGACTTTAAATAATATAACTGATCCTGAACAACGTGAAAAAATATATAGAAAAATATTTACATTACTACAATTTGAGCCTAGGGATTTAGCAGGATTGACTTCAGGACCATTTTTCACTAAACAATTTCCTGGATTGAATTATGTAACAAATCTAATGATTGCAAAACTTGATGATAACATGATGGAACAATTAAGTAACTTTCTTTCTAGAATTCATAACCTTAAAGGAGATAATTATAATATATTTGAAGAGTATTTTCATAGACTATTTCAACTATTTCAAGGGATGCCAATGACAATTGGGGGTATACCAGATACAATTGGAAATATTGAACAAGGATTTAATAGTAAATTAAATGAAGTGTCTGGCTATGTTGTAAACGGTCAAAGAGCTTTATTACAAAGAGGGGTTCGTTTTGCTTTTACCCCTAAAGCAAGAGCAAATATAAACCCTGGGAACACTCAGTTTTTTAGATTGCTAAATGTTCCAATGAGTGATAATGTTCCTACATTTATAGTCTACTGCGCACTTAATAGCCTTGATGATACTAGAAATGAAATTATAGCAATTAGGAATATTGTCAAAAAAAATGAATACGGTTATGCTAACCCTCAGCAAACTACTATGATACATACGATACTACATAACCTATTAGGACTTGTTTACGAAGACTTAAATTCAGTTCTTAGTCAAAAATGTTTTGCCAAAGAATTTCCTGAGTTAGATGTCACTAACAAAAGGATTTCCGAACTTAGCGAAGAACAAATTGAAGACTTAAAATTATTTACTCAATTTTTAAACGGAATACAAGATCCAATCAGATTCGAAGATTATTTCAAAAGATTGTTTGAATTGTTCTCTGGCAATGCAAGAATAATAAAGGGTAAGAAGGATACAGTAGCAAAAATCAATAATGAGTTTCTTAAAGCCTACCTAGGTTTACAAAAACCGCAATCTCCAGCAGCGGCACAACAACAAGCTGTAAATCAAGGGCAACAACCAGCAAACGCTGCCGGAGCCCAACAGCCAATGACATATTATTATACAATGCCAGATACAGATTTTTCAAAAAGCACATTAGATATAGACGTCTACGGAAAACATTTAATATGCCAAGACCCCAGCACCCTTAATACACAGGTAGATTCCCACGACAAAGCAATAGAAAATCTAGGGACAGCAATTGAATTGATTTTGAAAATAAAATCAGTAGCAGGAACATATCAAAATGAAACTTATTTCAAATGTAAAGCTTTAAGTGAAAAGCCAAGAACTAATTACGTAGCAACCTTCGACGAATTTTGCGCAGGAAACTTAAACATACTAGGTTTCAATATTCCAATAAATCAAATATCCGATAACAATAAATCTGATATTTTTAATCAATTCACAACACAACTAGGAATACCAGCAAATGATTCCTTCAGATACTATGCTGAACCCAATATAGATCAATACAACTTTAGGATATTAAAAATCATCAAAAACGATGCATCACAGGCAGAAATACTCTTGCTTTATAAACCTTTAGGACATCTAATAACCCTTGAGGAAATTGGAATGGGATTGAAAAACATAGACAAACTAGTACAAGAAATCCAACAAAAGCCATTAGATTCCTTCTCTATAGCAAATAAAATGAATAACAACGATAAGTATTGGACAATAAAAACATATTATTCTAACATAAATAATTACGACCAATTTTTAGATGCGATTGCATACAATATAGGTACATATAGAATATCTAATAGTGATCTTTTAAAATTAGCAAATAAATCTATTAGGGGACTTAGACAGTTAGACTTTTTGTCTAAAGCAAATAGGAATCCTATACTAAAACGAAAATATGTTAATTATCGTAATATAAATAATATATTACTGGGGATGAACGCAGTACCTGAAGTAGATGAATTTGAACAAATCCGTGAAGAAGGTAATACCTTAAAACCATCAAATACTGTGATTTTATCTACACGCATCTGTGGTGGCAACAGCGTAATTGCCCCAAAAGCTTTTAGCGAGAATCATCGTATAGAATATGTTATATTAAAAGATATGACAGAAATAGGAGAAGCTGCATTTAGTTTTTGTGAAAGTATAATTAGTATAAATGGCCCATCGATAAAGGTCATCGGTAAAGAGGCATTTAGAAATTGTAACTTCCCAATAATAGATAAAAATGATCTACCTGTAGTCGAACTCATTGGAGAAAGTAGTTTTTCGTACTGTGATGGATTGAAAGAAGTGAATCTTCCAAGCGTCAAGGTTATTGGGCCCTCTGCTTTTTATAGATCAGGTATTGTAATTGCAAGATTCCAAAGTGTAGAGACAATATGTGAAGATGCATTTTCTGATTGTTCTAATCTACGAAAAATATACATTCCAAGCATAAGAGATATAAGAAATGGAAAAGACGAATCAATTTTTAACTCATGCGGATCATTAGCTGAAATCAACACAAGCAATTTAGACCAATGTAAATTAATTTATCGTGATTTAATGAAGGGATGTGAAATTGGGAAAATTCAACAAGGGATAAAATTAAAACAAAAATATGAGCTAATATATAAGTTATATAAAAAAACAGAAAGAGGACACCAGCTAA
Organism: uncultured Eubacteriales bacterium; assembly: GCA_934489735.1. Lineage (GTDB taxonomy): Bacteria > Bacillota > Clostridia > Oscillospirales > Acutalibacteraceae > CAKSSR01. The sequence continues at coordinate 8,562 of CAKSSR010000006.1, forward strand.
CAAGAGATGAAGAGGAAATAGTTAGAGGGGCTCAAGGCGAGCAGAGAGCAGTCAATAGCGCAGGTGAATTATCATTAAACGGGTTAGCAGACCACTTTTTATCCGAAACCAACAAAATGATTGATGGTAAGTCTCAGGCATTAGCACAATTACTTAGCGGGAAGCTTAAAATAATCCATAATGGGAAAACAACTACACTTGAGGAATTAAACTCCTAATAATTTTTATAATATATCAACTAAACCAATGAAATAGAAAAACAGTAATGTGGTTGAAAAAAAACAAATATTAGATTATAATAATCATTGTGCTATTTGAGGCAAGGTTAGATTTGCCAACAGGTCACAAAAATATTTTACAGGAGGTTTGCTTAGTATGAATATAACTATTTTAGGAAGAAAAGTTTCACTTAGAGATGATTTCAAAGAAAGGGTTCATAAGAAATTAGCTAAATTTGATAGAGTATTTGGAGATTCAGCTGATGCGCATGTTACTGTTACGGTAGAGAAAAACAGACAGACTGTTGAAATTACGATTACAAAAGACGGAAAATTTTACAGATCTGAAAGCACTAAGACAAATATGGATGAAGCTCTTGACGATGTTATCAACAGCTTAGGTAGGCAGTTAAGAAAATACAAGACAAAGTTATCTAAAGCTTTAAAAGCTCCTTCAATCGGAGAGTATTTAATAGAAATAGGTGAAGAAACCGAAGAAGAGCAAGACTTTAAGGTAATAAGAAACAAGAAATTCATAGTAACTCCTTTGACTGTAGATGATGCCATCCTTCAAATGAATCTTATAGGCCATCAATTTTATATGTTTAGGAACATAGACACAGACAAAATCAATGTGGTTTACAAAAGGAACGACGGGAACTATGGCTTAATTGAGCCTGAAGATGATTAAATAATAGCACGAGACAAGATTTGGCGATCGGTTTATAACTGGTCGCCTTAATTTTTTAATATTATGCAAAACTATGTAAAGATAATGACAATTGATTATTTTGATATATTAATTTCTTGTAAAATAAGATCATTTAGTGTATAATCATGTAAAAACAATATAAATATATTGGTATTGAAAGGATTGGGTGAATAAGTTGAAAAACAATAACAACTACAAATTAATTTTTTTATCTTTCATAATATTATACAACTTAATGATAATATATGCTAACTCTCTCTCTATGTCTCATTACTCTATAAAGATCTTAAAGGGACAAACTTTTTACGCTCGGATATCAGCCAACAACAAAACGAAGATATACAGTGACGACACGAACGTAGCGACAGTAACCAGAAAAGGATATATTTACGGAGTGAATGTAGGAGTCACTAATATAAATGCAGAAAATGAAGACGGGAACAAAGTTTCTTGCGAAGTAACTGTTTTGGAGGAGCCACCAGCAAGGTTTTTATACAGTCAGCCAAACATAGCTCATGCGAACTCAAGCATTGAATGCATTGCCATAACAGATCAATCAAAGGAACAGGTAAAATTTGAAGTCTTCACGCCAGGAGCACCTAAGACGGTATATGCATATAACAAAGAGAGAGAAGGCAGGACTTATGTATGGAAAGCCAGAGTGAATGTACCGGGGAAGGGGAAATTTAGACTAAGAGTCCATTCTAGAACGAGCACAGGTCAATGGAGGATGGATCCGGCTAATGATTCCTTTATAGTAGTATCAGACAACAATAGAAATTCATGCGATGGCAGTAGATTAAGTGACAAAGGGGTAGAATTTATTGCCTGCTGCGAAGGATTTGTACCGATGGTATATGAAGACAGACTAGCGAACAACATTCCAACGATAGGATATGGCAAGACGCTTAAAGTAGGAGACACATTTTACAATAACCTAACGAGAAGGGAAGGTTATGCAATGTTATTAAAGACAGTAAATGAGTCGATATATACTCAGTCAATAAGTAACTTCTTGCATCAGAATAATATCAAATTTAATCAAAATCAATTTGATGCACTAGTAAGTTTTACATACAATGTAGGAACTGCTTGGATTAGCAACTCTAGGTTAAGAAACTTATTTCTTTCTGCAGTAAAAGACAGCAATATTGTAAATGCGAACGTCATAGGCAGGATCAAATCGACCGACGGAGTAAATGTCAGGATGGAGCCATCAACATCTTCTGAAATCATAACGACATTATGTAAGAATTCGACTGTAAGCATATTAAGTAAGGATGCCTTAGACTCTGACTGGTACAAAGTAAGGCTTAGCAATGGCAAGATAGGATTTGTATTTTCTGAATATATTGATTTAACAATTCACTATCCAGGAGAAAAGCATCTCAATTATGTTGACAAAAACAAGTTTATAAAAGAATTATCTGAATATCATCATGCGGGTGGTATATGTTATGATGGACTTCTAAAAAGAAGATATAAAGAACTTGATATATTTTTCCATGGTATTTACATGCTTACGCCAGGAGAATATAATAATAAGCACGGTTATCCCACGCCAAAATGTAGAAAGTAAATATGAAGTATTGCTGTCTTGGATCGCCATTGACAGCTTTTTCTATAAGTATTGAGAAAGGACAATTATAATCATGAATGAAAAATTAGAACTTTCAGGGACAATTGAGCAAATAGTCTTCAAAAACGAAGAAAATGATTACTCTGTTGTACTAATTTCCCCGAATAACGACACAGACTACATAACAATTGTAGGAGTCATGCCAAATATAAATATAGGAGAAAAGATCCATCTGACAGGGACACTGGACAACCATCCAACATTCGGAGAACAAATCAAAGTAGAGAATTATTCAAAAGAATTACCATCAGATAAGGAATCTATATTAAAATTTTTATCATGCGGAGCAATAAAAGGAATTGGTAAGTCTACAGCAACGAAATTGATAGAAAAGTTTGGAGATGAGACTTTATATATATTAGAAAACTTTCCAGACAAAATATCTAAGATAAAAGGAATTAGCCCTCAAAAGGCAGAAGTTATATCTGCGCAAGTAAAAAACATTACTTGTATCAGCAAAATCATGGATTTTTTATCACCTTTTTCAGTCACGCCAGAACAAGTCACTAAAATTTATAATATATTAGGATCAAATGCCATAGATAAAATAAAATTAAATCCTTATGTAATATGCAGCAATGGAATCAATTTAGATTTTGACAAAGCAGATGCGATATCTTTAGAAATGGGTAACGAACTGGACAACGCATTTAGGATAAAGGCTGGAATTTTATACATTTTGGAACATAATATCAACAACGGTCACACTTGCCTACCAAGAGATAAGCTACGGGAAGTATGTGCTAAATATTTAGACTTAGAAAGTGATTTGGTAGAGGAACAATTGACTGCCATGATTGACGAAAGGACAATAGTCTCATGCAAATTTGATAACAAAGAGTTTATTTTTACATTGATGGCTTACAACACAGAGAACTACATTGCAACAAGACTTAAGACATTGTTAGAATTTCCTGCCAAAAGCATTACAAATATAGATAAAGAAATAAAAAAAATAGAAGTAGAAAGCAATATAAAGTACGCATCACTACAAAAAGAAGCTATCAAAGAAGCTTTATCAAAAGGTTTAATCATATTAACTGGTGGACCAGGAACAGGTAAGTCTACAACTTTGAACGGAATTATAAAGATATTGGAGGAAAAAGGAGAAAAAGTATATCTAGCTGCACCTACTGGAAGAGCTGCTAGAAGAATGTCAGAAATAACTGGGAAAGAAGCAAAGACTATTCATAGATTATTGGAAGTCTCTTGGGACTCATTAAATAATACGACTTTTAATAGAAATGAGTATAATCCATTGAAATGTGATGCATTAGTTTTGGATGAATTATCTATGATAGACGTGTTCTTGATGGAAAATTTAATCAAAGCTCTACCGCTGGGATGCAGACTTATAATGGTCGGAGACCCAGATCAACTTCCGTCAGTAGGAGCGGGAAACGTTCTTAAAGATTTAATAAGGTCTAACTCACTTCCAGTTGTATCATTGAAAGAAATCTTTAGGCAATCATTAAAGAGTTTAATCATAACAAATGCGCATAAAATAATAAATGGCGAATATCCTGAACTTCATGAAAGAAATAGTGACTTTTTCTTTATAAAACAGAACGATGCAGAAGAAATTAAAAATACAATATTAGATTTGTATAAGAGAAGACTTCCAAATGCTTACGGTTATTACAAATTGGATGACATACAAGTGCTTTGTCAAAGCAAATTAGGAATCCTAGGGACTGTAAACTTAAATAAGAGCTTAAGAGAAATGCTAAATCCTTCATCATATAGTAAGAGCGAATTAAAAATAGGTAATACAATCTTCAGAAAGTATGATAAAATTATACAAATAAAAAATGATTATGATATAACTTGGACAAGAGAAAATGGTCAAACCGGCACAGGAGTCTTTAACGGAGACATCGGAACTATAATTGATATTGACAATGTAAAAGACTTAATTCAAGTAAAGTATGATGACAAAATAGCTATATATGACACAAGTAAAATGATTAATCTAGAATTGGCATACGCAATGACCGTGCACAAAAGCCAAGGGAGCGAATTCAATGCAATCATAATGCCAATGTTTGACGGACCTAAGCAACTTTACTACAGAAATTTATTATATACAGGAGTAACAAGAGCCAAGTCAATTGTAATTATGGTCGGCAAAGAATCAATTGTAAATAGCATGGTAAATAACGATAAAAAGACAAAAAGATATACTGGATTAAAGTTCTTACTGTCGAATTTGTAACTATAACAACCGTCTTACATATAATAAAATTATAATAAGTTTATTATATCACGAAGAAGGTGAAATTATTGGAAGGAACTATATTAATTGTCCGTTCAATGACAGAAGCAATGAAAGGTAAAAGATTATTATTAAGCAATGGTATAAAAGCAAACGTGAGAAGAATATCGAACACCGGTAAGAATGGTAGCTGTGGGTACGGTTTACAAGTTAAAGACAAAATTCATGAGGCAGAACAAATATTGAGATTGAATAATATATTGGAAGATGACCCTTGGGAGTGATTTGCTTTGATATACTTGGATAACGCAGCAACTACTTACCCAAAGCCCATCTCAGTTTTAAAGAATATTAACAACTCAATAATAAAATTTGGAGCTAACCCAGGACGAAGTGGCCACAAGATGTCATTAGCTACCGCAGATGAACTATTTAAATGCAGAGAAGTAACAAAAAAGTTATTCAATGCTTCCTCCGAAGAAAATATATTATTTACTTGTAACTGTACTTATGCCCTTAATACTGTAATCAAAGGGTATCTTAAACCCGGCGACCACGTAGTAGTATCCAACTTAGAACATAATGCAGTTATGAGGCCATTGCAGAAACTTAAAGCAAAAGACATAATTAATTTTTCAATAGCAAAGATTTATTGCGAAGATAACGACAAAACAATAGATTCATTTAGAAAATCTATAACAGATAAAACAACTTTGATAATTTGTACTCATGCCTCAAACGTATGGGGGATAAAGACTCCTATAGAAAGATTGACTTTTTTAGCAAAAGAATATGAAATTCCAATATTAGTTGACGCTGCCCAAACAGCAGGAGTAGTTCCTATTGATCTTCAAGACACACCTATAGACTTTCTATGTACAGCAGGACATAAAGGACTATACGGCCCAATGGGAACTGGTTTGCTAATAACGAAAAAAGGTGACCTCGTTGATACTTTGGTTGAGGGAGGCACGGGAACTGATTCACTTTCGTTTGAGCAACCAAGCTATATGCCAGATAAATTTGAGAGCGGGACGCCAAACACTCCAGGAATAATAGGCCTTAGAAGCGGAATTGAATTCATTCTAAGAAAAGGAATAAAAAATATAAGCAAACATGAATTCAGTTTAATTCAATATGCTTATGATGAATTGAGTAAGATTGACAAGGTTAAACTGTATTTTAATAAACCTAACGACAAATACTTCGTTCCATTGATATCTTTTAACATCGATGACAAAAATAGTGAAGATGTCGCAGCATACTTGGACCAAATGGGTATAGCAACTAGAGCTGGCCTTCACTGTGCGCCATCGGCACATAAGTATAAAGATACCGTCAAAAGTGGAGCCGTTAGGGTATGTCCTTCTATATTCAACAATTTTAATCATATCGATAGATTAATCTACTGCATTAAGAGATTTGTCAAGACTCAGTTATAAAAGATTTAATAGGAACCGAACCAGATTTAAACAATGGTTTGATTCCTATTAATTTTTATATGGATAAAGTAAAAAAGAAATGCTCAAGCAACAAAATTAGGTGGAAATGATATAAAAAAACAATTAAATACCATTAGTTACTGAACCATATCTATATCTATTAACTTGTTATTGCTTTGATAAAATATGCTTGACATATATAAATCCATCTGTTAAAATAGAAAAAGTAAAGTATACTTTACTTTTTCTAAAGAGGTGATCTATTGAAAAATAATCTTGAAAAGATTAGAAAAGATAAGGGCTTAAGTCAAGAAGAATTGGCTAATATTTTGGAAGTTTCCAGGCAAACAATATGGTCATTGGAAAATGGTAAGTATAACCCATCGATTATATTGGCATTTAAAATTGCAAAGTTTTTTGAAACAAGTATTGAAAATATTTTTATCTATGAGGAGTGATAAGTAATGAAAAACAAGAAATTTTCTTTTTTCATGATTTTAATCGGTATAATGTTGATTATATCAGCAATATATTTGATAATGTCTGGAAAAGTTGATGGTGGAGTAACAGGTATATTTTGGGGAATTGGTGGAGGCTTATCAGGAGTGGGAATAGCATATCTTTTTGAACATCACTTTTATAAAAAAAATCCTGAGTTATGCAAAAGAATGGCTATAGAAAGAAATGACGAGAGAAATATTACTATAAATAATATAGCTAAAGCAAAATCTGGGACAGTACTTATGTATTTGAACTTTATATTAGCTGTGATAATGAGCTTCTTTAACGTCGCATTATGGGCAATATTAACTTTACTCCTTACTACTACTTTTTATTCATTATACACTGTGTTTTTGATTGCTAAGTATAATAAAACTCAATAAGAGTAATAAAAAAAATAATAGGAACTGAACCAGATTTAAACAATGGTTTGATTCCTATTAGTTTTTATATAGGCAAATAACAGAGATAGAGATAGATTAAGTAACAAAATGCAAAACAAAATTCACCATAAACAAGAAAAAATTAAAGACAAAGGTGCGTCCAACAAAGGTACAAAGTACTATATATAATAAAATAATTACCATCAGACTGTATTTGAATAGAAACCAATCAACAAAATCTTGTATTTTTAAATAATTAAAAGAAACGTTATCTATTGCTAAATGCATTCAAGTAATGTATAATTAAAAAATACTTTTATGAAGTTAAAATTTGAAAGGAGTTTTTTACTATGATTTATTCAAATGAAGTAGAAAACATGTGTATTGTAAAAAAAGGTCCATGTCACGGTCCGGCTCCAATACCTGAAGAAGGCAAGTGGATAAAGCCATATGAAATAAAAGATATTTCTGGTTTGTCTCATGGTATAGGCTGGTGCGCACCTCAACAAGGAGCATGTAAGTTGACATTAAATATTAAGGAAGGAATTGTTGAGGAAGCTTTGGTTGAGACAATTGGTTGCTCAGGTATGACCCACTCAGCTGCTATGGCTGCAGAAATTCTAACTGGTAAGACTTTGTTGGAATGTTTAAATACAGACTTAGTTTGTGATGCAATAAATGTGGCCATGAGAGAAATTTTCCAACAATTGGTATACGGTCGTACTCAAACAGCCTTCTCTGAGGGAGGTTTGCCAATAGGTGCAGGATTAGAAGATTTGGGAAAAGGTCTTCGCTCGCAAGTAGGAACTATGTTCAGCACGAAATACAAAGGCGTAAGGTATATGGAAATGGCTGAAGGATATATATTATCTATGGCACTCGATGAAAATGATGAAGTAATCGGATACAAATTTGTAAGAGTTGGTAAGATGCTAGAAGATATCAGGAACGGAATATCTCCGGACGAGGCATATAATAATAACATAGGTCAATATGGAAGATATGATAATGCGGCTAAATATATAGACCCACGAAAAGAATAGGAGTGAACTTTATGTCTAATGATATGAACTTTGAAGGTAAAGAGCGTAGAATTGAAAAGATTAAAAAATGTCTAGCTGAATATGGAATCGAAAGCTTAGAAGAAGCTCGTCAACTATGTCTAGATAAAAATATAGATCCAGAAGCAATCGTTAAAGGCGTACAACCAATAGCATTCGAAAATGCTTGCTGGGCTTACACTCTTGGATGCGCAGTTGCAATAAAGAAACAAGTGACTAGCGCAGCTGAAGCAGCTGAAGCAATCGGAATTGGATTAGAAGCCTTTTGCATACCTGGATCAGTAGCAGAACAAAGAAATGTTGGACTTGGTCACGGAAATTTAGGCGCTATGTTGCTAAGAGATGAGACAAAATGCTTCGCCTTTTTGGCAGGTCACGAATCTTTTGCTGCAGCTGAAGGCGCAATAGGAATAGCAAGGACAGCTAATAAAGCTAGAAGTAAGCCATTGAAAGTCATATTAAATGGTCTAGGTAAAGATGCTGCATATATAATATCAAGAATAAACGGTTTTACTTATGTTAAGACCGAATACGATTTCTTTACTTCTGAATTAAAAATAGTAGAAGAAAAGGCATTCTCGGATGGAGAAAGAGCTAATGTACGTTGCTTTGGTGCAAATGATGTACTAGAAGGCGTTGCAATTCTAAAACATGAAGACGTGGATGTATCGATAACCGGTAACTCAACGAACCCAACAAGATTCCAACACCTCGTGGCAGGAACCTATAAGAAATGGGCAATAGAAAATAATAAAAAGTACTTCTCAGTAGCATCAGGTGGAGGAACCGGAAGGACTTTGCACCCAGATAATATGGCAGCAGGACCTGCTTCTTATGGATTGACTGACTCAATGGGACGTATGCATGGAGATGCTCAGTTTGCAGGATCATCTTCAGTGCCAGCTCATGTAGAAATGATGGGCTTGATTGGTATGGGTAACAATCCAATGGTAGGCGCAACCGTCGCTTGTGCAGTGGCTGTTTATGAAGGCTTAAAAGCATAAAAAAATATGTAATTCCCATGCTTTTTTTAATATTGTATGGGAATCTATTATTTAAAAACAAATTCAATTAAGGAGAACCATCTATGAGGGTTAATAAACTTGAAACTGATAATAAAGAAATTGAAAGTATTTCAAAAGAAAAGAATCGTAAGATAGGTCTATTATTAAATAGCGAAAGCTTTCTATCAAGATTAATAACAAGTATAAGTAAGCATGATATAAAGAACTTATTTTCTGATTATAATATAAATGTTTCTGATAAGGATATAGATGATATAGAAAAAAGTATCTCTTGCTCTATAATGAGTAATAAAGAACTTCCAGAAATATATTTAAATAAGGTGTCGGCAGGGAAAAGTTTGCTTAATGAATCTTATTTTAGAACATCTTTTAAATCTCAAATGATTTCATCAAGCGAAAATAATGAAAATTGTACCACATGGGAAGTCAATCCACAGAAAGTTACTAACGCTATGGAATTGGCTATCAAAAATTTAAAGTAAATAGTCCCTCGGAATAAAATTATTATTGAAATGATAAGTACATATTTGACTATCAGGACCCATACCATTTATATAGTTTAAGCGAGATGTTGCATAATGATGCCAGCGCTTGACTCAATACAACCACTGCCTTGCAATTAAATATGATATGCATGACATAATTCACCTAGCAATACAAATTTTTTAATTGGAGCATTGGCGCATGGATAGAAAATTAAATGCGTTTGACATATAAATGAATATGTTGTATAATTATTGCATGCTTATTTAATAAATAATAAGTAACCACATGGCAACAAGTATGTAGAACTATAGAAAATTTTATGAATTTTTAAATGGGGTGAAACGGCATGCGTGTCGATGTAACTAATGGAGTGCTAAAACAAGAAGAAATAGACGCTTACATTAAAAGAGCTGAAAAAAAATATCCTAACGCAAGAATATCTTCAATGAAAATCAAAGTTGATGGAGATTTTGTTGATATTAAATACGAAGCAGAACCAATTCCATTTGATAGAATAAGAAGAATAACTGGATATTTAGTAGGGACTATGGATAATTGGAATGATGCAAAGAGATCAGAAGAACTAGATAGAATAAAACATACCGTATGAAAGTAAAAATTAAGGTTGTAGATTACCTAAGGGTAACTAGTCTACAACCTTTTCTTATTCTTTAAATATAGGCTATCAATCCTCGCCTTATAGTACCAATTGCTAACTGCTTTCTTGTATTTATTGGTTCTATATCAAGAATCGAAGCCTAAATTAAACTTTTCTTTTACTTAAGTTTTTAATCCTCTACAATATCTTTATCGTCGTCATCTTCTATTTGATTCGAAACTTTCGCTATCGCTATAACCTTGTTATTGTCGCTTAGCCTCATTAACTTGACACCCTTCGATGTCCTTGAACATTCCCTTATCGAATCTGTTTCTATCCTAATTATTACTCCATTAGATGAAATTATTATTAAATCATCGTTTTTATCTACTACATCAACTGCTGCAACATTCCCACCTTTTTTTATCGGATAGTTGTTTGATCCTTGACCGCCTCTAGATTGTACTCTATACTCATCTACTTTTGTCAATCTTCCGTATCCATTTTCTGAAACCGTTAATAATAACTTATCTTTTTCTGGTAAGCAAACTCCAACAACTTCATCACTTTCTCTTAGAGACAAGGCCTTAATTCCTCTTGATTTCCTTCCAGTTGAACGAATATTGCTTTCTTTTATCATTATAGCCTTTCCATCTCTTGTCGCTATAAAAATATCTCTGTCCCCGTCAGTAGATTTTACCCAATGTAGATCATCGCCCTCGTCTAATTCAATTGCAATGACTCCATTTTTCTTGACTCTATCAAAAGAACTCAATAAAGTTCTCTTAATTATTCCTTTCTTTGTAAGCATTAGAAGATATTCGTTCTCAGAATTCTCAGGGACGGTAACCATTGCAGTAATTTTTTCGTCTTTCTCAAGAGTTAATATGTTCGCTATATTAGTTCCTTTAGAATTCTTTGATCCTTCTGCTATCTCATAGCATTTAAATCTATATGCTTTGCCTATGCTGGAAAAGAACATTATGTCATCATGCGTATGCGTTATAAACATTTCGGTAACGATGTCGTCATTTCGTCTGGACATTCCAGATACTCCTCTTCCACCACGCTTCTGAAGCTTATAATTGTCTAGTTTCTGCCTCTTTATATATCCGTAGTTCGTATATGTTACTACGCATTCTTCATTCGGTATAAGATCTTCTATATCTAGTTCTCCACTGGCTGGCATAATTTCTGTCTTTCTCTCGTCGCCGTACTTATTGCTTATGGCAATTGCTTCTTCTTTGACTATTGTTAGAAGTCTCTGAGTGTTACATATTATGTCGTTCCAATCAGCTATTTTTATCAATAGGTCATTTATCTCATCTTCTATTTTATTTCTCTCAAGACCTGTCAACCTACCTAATGGCATTTGAACTATAGCCTGCGTTTGTACTTCATCTATATTAAATCTTTCTATTAATAGTTTCTTCGCTTCTGGAATCGATTGAGATGATCTTATTACTTTTATTACTTCCTCAATATTGTCTATGGCTATTTTTAACCCTTCTAGTATATGGACTCTCTCTTTTGCCTTATTTAAATCAAATTCTGTCCTTCTCTTTATTACTCCCACTCTAAAGTTGACATATTCATTTAACATTTCTTTGAGGGTAAGTATCTTTGGCTCTCCGTTGACAATCGAAAGCATTATTGCTCCAAAAGTAACTTGCATTTGAGTAAATCCAAATAATTTATTGAGAACTATATTAGGTATTGCATCTCTCTTTAAATCTATTTCAATATGCATACCATTTCTATCTGAATGGTCATCTATATTAGATATTCCGTCTATCTTTTTATCCTTTACTAAATCAGCTATACTTTCTATTAATCTAGCTTTATTTACTTGATAAGGCAGCTCAGTAATGATAATCTTGTTTTTCGAATTGCTTTCTACAATTTCAGTTCTCGCTCTAACTGTTATCTTTCCTCTTCCGGTAGCATATGCTTCCCTTATCCCTGAAAGCCCCATTATCAATCCTGCTGTAGGAAAGTCTGGCCCTTTTATATGTTTCATTAATCCATCCAAAGTTATATCTGGATTATCTATAAGGGCACACATCGCATTGACTACTTCCCTCATATTGTGAGGCGGAATGTTAGTAGCCATTCCAACTGCTATACCTGTTGAACCATTTACTAATAAATTTGGAAAGCCAGTCGGTAAAACCACAGGTTCTTTTAATCTGTCGTCATAGTTTGGTATAAAGTCGACGGTGTTTTTCTCTATGTCTGTGAGCATTTTCGTTGATATTTTGCTCATTCTCGCTTCAGTATACCTATATGCTGCCGGTGGGTCGCCATCTACTGATCCAAAGTTACCATGTCCATCCACTAAAGTATATCTCATTGAAAAATCTTGTGCCATCCTCACAAGTGCATCATAAATTGACGTGTCTCCATGTGGATGATATCTCCCTAGAACTGCTCCAACTGTGTCAGCACATTTCCTATATGCTTTATCCGGTGTCACTCCGTTTTCAAACAGAGTATATAATATCCTTCTATGTACTGGCTTCAAGCCATCACGAACATCAGGTAAAGCTCTTGAAACTATTACTGACATAGAATAAGCCAAGAATGATTGTTTCATTTCCTTCTCTATATCAACATCCACAACCTGAGCTTTATGAAAGCTGTCTTCAGTTAATTTTACATCGTTGTCACTCATTTAAAGCCATTATGGAAAACTTTTAAAAATCTATAAATTAACTTCTGATTATTGACATATGATAATAATTTGTTGATAACATATTTCTTCGCTAGTAAATCATTTATTTATCGATTACATATGTTTTTTTAACTACCACATGCACAATATCATTTGATTCTTTCGTTTGTCAATAGTCTATGATACAATTCTCTTTTACTTTGTCAAAAACGATGAAGTTATTGCTATAAACTAGTTAATTTCAAAAGTCACTTCTTTGTTTTCCTATAACGTATCTCCTTTCTGTTCTTACTAATTCTTGAAAATTTACAAACTTGCGCCTTTCCCTTTCAATTTTTGATAATCATTCGATAAATCAATAGAGACTTTTTCTTGTTGTCAATCACCTGACGCCTAAAGTCGGTAGAAATTCGGTGACTTTTTTTAATATTTTATCGCATTGTCGGTGAATTCTGCATACGCATTGTTAATATCTTGTTGATTTTTCTTGTACTGCGCATAATCATATTGACCGATGTCACTTTACTTTCTTATCCTCTTTCGGCGTCGTCCCTGCTAAAAGCATCGCTTGAATCTCAGGGATCACATCAGGCTCAACTGTTCTTATTGGTATAACTAAGATGTCTGATTTTGGCGGATAAATTATAAACATATTATCATATTCTTCAAATTTGCTGGTTCCGTCTAATGGAATTTCCATTTCAAATCCATCCCGGCCTACTACTATGTTATCTGGATATATCTCAACATACATGCTTTTCTCTGAAAACATCGAGTTGGCTATCCTTTTCGTTGCTCTTTCTGAAATCATCCATAATACAATTATGAAAATTACACCTGCAGCACCTATAAACAAATTCAAAATATTGCCTTTTATTACGTATGATAAAATTGCAAATACAGAAACTATTGCAAGTAAAACTGTATGATATATTAAATTCTTTCTTCCATTCTTATTTACTTTGCTATGCTTTATACTTGATAAAATTTCTTCTCTGTTTAAAGAATATTTTAATTTGATTCCAGTATATTGCTCTTCGTATTCTTCTGCTTCTGCATCTGTGACCAATTCTGCTTCAGATCCGTCCCATTGAACAGAGTCTTCATTGCCTACGTCTTCATCTGTTGATTCATCATTATCATTCGTATTTTCAATCGCTCGACTATGATCTTCCGATGAATTTGCATCTGTATCATCCTGCTTAGGCACATTTGATGTGCTCTCATAATCTTTCATTTTTTCGGACATTCCTTTCATAAGAATTAAATATTTTGTTTATACGTCTAAATTTTGTACATATTTTGCATTCTCTTTTATAAAATTTCTTCTTGGTTCCACTTTATCTCCCATAAGTATCGTAAAAATTTCGTCTGCAGTTGCTGCATCTTCCACCGAAACTCTAAGCATCGTCCTTGTCTGTGGATTCATTGTCGTTTCCCATAGCTGTTCAGAGTCCATTTCTCCAAGACCTTTGTATCTCTGTACGCTCGTGTTGCCATTAAGTTTTTCTAAAATTTCATCTCTTTCTCTGTCAGAATAAGCATAAAAGTGTTCTCTGTTCTTAGTTATCCTGTATAGAGGTGGTTGAGCGATATAAATATTCCCATTTTCCACTAATTTTTTCATGTGTCTGAAGAAAAATGTTAATAGCAAAGTTCTAATATGTGAACCGTCCACATCAGCATCTGCCATAATTATTATTTTGCTATATCTGAGCTTAGATATGTTAAAATCTTCTCCTATGCCGCATCCCAATGCTAAAATAACTGGTGTAAGTTTGTCATTGTTATAGACTTTGTCAAGTCTAGCCTTTTCAACATTGAGCATTTTCCCCCAAAGTGGTAATATCGCTTGAAACCTTCTGTCTCTTCCTCCTTTGGCTGAGCCTCCTGCTGAATCCCCTTCGACAATATATATCTCTGTCTCATCTGGATTTTTTGATTGACAATCAGCCAATTTGCCTGGTAATGACGTTGATTCCAATGCAGTTTTTCTTCTCACCAAATCCCTCGCATGACGTGCTGCTTCTCTGGCTTTGAATGCTGCTGTCGCTTTTTCAAATATTATCTTAGCCACAGCTGGATTTTCCTCTAAGAAATCAGAAAGTTTCTCATTTACTAGGCTGTCTGTGAAAGTCTTTATCTCTGTATTTCCTAGTTTCGTCTTTGTTTGCCCTTCAAATTGGGCATCTGTTAGCTTGACGCTGATTACAGCTGTAATTCCTTCTCTTACGTCCTCTCCGCTGAAGTTTTTGTCATTTTCTTTTAGTATATTATATTTTCTTGCATAGTCATTCATTACTCTGGTAAGAGCTCTTTTGAACCCTTCCTCATGAGTCCCTCCGTCAATCGTATGGATGTTGTTTGCAAATGATAATATTAATTCGTTATAACTGTCGTTGTATTGCATTGCAATTTCAATAGTGACCAGTCCATTGTTGAATACTCCTGAGAAATGTATTATGTCATCATGAAGTACTCCTAGTGACTTCTTCTTGTTTATATAATCTACAAAGCTCGACACGCCACCCTCGTATAAGAAATTGCTTTCTCTGTCTTCAGTTCCCCTTCTGTCTATGAGAACTATGTTGACCCCGGCGTTCAAAAATGCTTGTTCTCTAAGGCGTTGCTCTAATATATTAAACTCAAATTCTGTACTTTCCTTAAAAATCGCTGGGTCCGGCTTGAAAGTTACTTCAGTTCCTCTTTTTTTCGTATCTCCTATTATTTCTAATCCACTTGTTGGCTTGCCTTTTTCAAATTTTTGTTGATAAATCTTTTCCCCAGTATAAACATTTACCTCCAACCACTCGGATAGTGCATTAACCACAGATGCTCCTACTCCATGTAATCCACCTGAAACCTTATAGCCATTTCCTCCGAACTTTCCACCTGCATGCAATATAGTAAATACAACTGTAACAGCCGGAATGCCTAACTTAGGATGTATGTCTACAGGTATCCCTCTACCATTATCTTTGACTCTTATTACATTTCCATCTAGTATCTCCACTTCTATTTTATCACAAAATCCAGCCAAGGCTTCATCTATCGAGTTGTCAACTATCTCATATACTAAATGATGTAAACCCTTCGGCCCTGTTGAACCTATGTACATGCCTGGTCTTTTTTGAACTGCTTCAAGTCCTTCCAGTACCTGAATCTCACCGGCATTATATTCATAATCTATAGAAATATCATCTTTGTTACTCAACGGCATCTTACTTACCAAAAACTTGTAAAAATTTTTGACTTTTTTTACAATATTGCTTGTTTTACGGTAACTCTCCCTTCTTATTATTTACCAGGCGCTGCAATCTACGCTCTTAGAAGTCACACTTGATTATTATTATACATCATTCCGATTAATTATACAACAAGATTTTTAAATTTTTTTAAAATTTCATGTTTCCTGGCAATTTGGTGCCTCTTCTTCCTTCTTTTCCAAGTATATTTTGTTCGGGACGTAAAGATAAAATATGACAAAAGGCATTAGTGTCAAAAGAAGGAATAACGCAGACATCCTTGATCCCATTATCAACGACACTATGCATACAATTAACGAAGCTATTACAGTCCAAGTCATCATTTTCTTGATATTTACTTTGTATTTTATTACAAGTTCTTCCTTGCAACTAGGACATATATACTCATCCTTGTTTTTTATAGCTAGTGCCTCCATGTATGATATATCTCTCTTACAGTGTGGACACCTTGTTACCCCATTCTTTTTCATAAAAACTCCCCCATAATTACTTGTTTCTTCTCGAAATCGTATTGGATGCTAATAAGCTTATATATATTTTAACACTTTTCTTTTCTTTGCACAAGACAAATGATTTAGGTAATTTATTATCAGATGCATTTATTGTATTATTCAGTTTTTCTTGATTGAATAAGAAATTCTTAGTGATTCTCGATACTGTTGATGTATCTAGATCAAATATCCCTATTACATCTTTCTCTCTGACAATTATGTCTTGTCCAACATGTAATCGCATTAATTGCTTCCTACTTTCTCTTGACTTTTGATTAAACCATCTTCCATTTCGAATATCTTTCCGTGAATTAATTTGGTCATTGCATGTGGATCGCAACATGTAATAAAAACTTGAAAGTTGGATAGACTATTTATTATATAATTTTGTCTCATCGTGTCAAGCTCGCTTAATACGTCGTCTAATAAAATAACAGGGTTTTCACCCGTTTTCTCTTTCAATATCTTAGCTTCTGATAATTTTATTGCTAAGACGCTTGATCTGCTTTGGCCTTGAGATGCAAAATTTCTAGCAAGTTTGTCATTTATCAATATATTTAAGTCGTCTTTGTGTGGCCCTGCTTGAGTATATCCAAGTTTTATGTCCGTTTTAATATTATCTTCCAAGATAGACTTGATTATGCATTTTACATCCGTTTGTTCGGTTATTGATTGGCTCTTTGAGAAACTCATTTGGTATTTGATATCAAATTTTTCTTTATCCTTCGATATTCCCTTATAGATTTGAGTCGAATATTCTCTCAATATGTCAATATACTTGATTCTTTCTTTTACTATTAGTTCGCCCAATATACTGAGATTTTCATTCCATATGTCAATTGTTTTAATTAAATTTGAATTATTCGTTATGGCTTTAAGTAAGGCATTGCGTTCGTTTAAGTTTTTGTTGTATCTGGATAATAATTTTATATACGATGGCTTGATTTGACATATTGCTGCATCTATCAGCTTGCGTCTCGTCATTGGTCCGTCTTTGATTAATGATAAATGATCTGGGGAAAATATGACTGAACAAAATTTCCCCACTATCGATGCCATACTGTTTTTATAAATACCATTAATGCTGCATTGCCTCTTGTTCTTTTTGATTAATATTTCAAAATCTTGACTTCTGCCTTCAGTAAATAATTGTATCTCTAATTTTGCTTCTTTTTCTCCAAATTTAATTAATTCATTGTCTTTATTGCCTCTGAATGACTTTCCTCCAGTAAATAGCCATATGGCTTCAAGTAGATTGGTTTTACCTTGCGCATTGTTCCCATAAATTATATTCATGTTTTCTGATGGATTGATGATTTCTTGCTCTATGTTCCTATATCTATTTACTTTCAAGCTGAGAATGTTCAAATTTCTCACACCTTATGCTTCTTCCATTGTATTCAATTATGTCATTTGGTCTTATTTTCTTTCTAATTTCTGTACAAATCTCTCCGTTTACCTTTACTTTTTCGTCTTTTATTAAAATTTTTGCTTGTCCTCCTGTGTCCGTTATTCCAGCTAGCTTTAGGAGAGAATTTAAATTAATATAGTCGTCTTTGATTTTGATAATGTCTTTCTTCATTCTACACATTCCTTTCTTGCATATTCTTATTATACAACTATTTTAGCCTAACTGGAAGTATCAAATATAGAAGATTTTCTTTATCTTTTGGCATGATTTTTATAGGACTTATAGAACCGTTGAGTTCAATCTTCACTTCTTCTGAATCGACATTCTTGAGTGCATCTAATAAATATTTGCTGTTGAATCCAATTTCTAATTCTTCTCCCTCTATGTGTGCATATAGCTCGTCTGTAGCTTTTCCTATGTTCGTCATACATGATACCTTTATCTCGTCATCTGAGAATATGCATCGTAATGGGCATTTGGTTCTGTCAATTATTATTAATGCAACTCTCTCTACGCTTTCTATGAATGTCTTGCTGTTTACTATCAGTTCAGTTGATGCATTGGTGGGAATTGATGACTTGTAGTCCAAAAATTCTCCGTCTAGTAGTCTTGAGAATATTTGATATTCGTTTATCGATAATAATAAGTGCTTCTTGCCTACGTTTATTATTACTTCGACATCCTCTCCGTCTGGAATTAGCTTGATTATTTCATTCAATGTCTTCTTAGGTACTACAAATTTCAGTTCTTCTTCATTTTCTATTTCTTCAGTCCTTACTGCTAGTCTGTATCCGTCTACTGAGACTATGTTTATTCTGTTTTTTTCTAGTTCAAATAGAGATCCTGCATGTATTAGATCTACATCTTCGTCTGAAATTGAAAAAATCGTTTGTTTTATCATGCTTTTTAGTAGGTGACCTGGTAGTTTCGTTGTATTTGCGTCTTCTATCTGTGGTATCTCAGGAAAATCACTATGGTTGATGGTCATAATGGAAAAAATACTCTTCCCGCTTTTTATTGTCATTACTTGACCATTGTCTACCTCGATCGTTACTTCTTCTTCAGGTAATCTTCTTACTATCTCTGAAAATATTTTTGCATTGATTACAGTACATCCTTGCCTTTCGATTGATGCAGGTATGTAAGTTTTTATTCCAAGCTCTAAATCATATCCACAGAGCTCTATTTTATCGTTTTTAGTTCTTATTAAAATGCCTTCTAATGCCGATATAGTGGACTTTGTAGCTACTGCTCGTTGAACATTGGAAACGTTTTCAACAATTTCAACAGTCTTGCATGAAAATTTCATGACTAAAATTCCTCCCGTTTTGTAATAATTTGTAATAATTTATTTTTTTATAAAAAGCTCAATTAATGACTGTGCTATGAGATTTTTTAGCTGTTAGTCGTTCTTGAATAAACGAGTTTTCAACAATTTTTTTCGTTTTTCAAGCGAAAATTTTAATTTTTTAAGTTTTTTCTCGCGCGCGCCAATGAAATAAAATAAATTTTCTAGTAGTAGTAGTAGTGTCTGTGGAAAAGTTGAAAGTACAAATAAATCGCAAAGGTATGCGTAAAAATGGGTCTAAATTTTCAACAATTGATTGTTGAAAGCTGTGGAGAAATTGTTGAGAAAAATCGCAAAATGCGAGTTATTAACAATTCTGTGGAAAACTCATTGTTGAAAGTTGAAAACTTGTTGAAAGTCGGATCGAGTAAAACCGACAACATATTTATTATTTTGTTATTACGTGAAACAAAATATATTTAATTTGTATTCTTTGACGAGAAGTTTATTCAAACTCAAAAAATCGCAAAAATCGCAATTTTGCAAAAGTGTTTTCAACATACCATTGTTGAAAGTTTTTTTGTGGAAAAGTCAATTTCAGTTGAAACTGATCAAATAAACTACGGTTGAAAACAGTGTGGAAAACTGGTTGAAAACTTTTTCAAATTTTTGATTTTTTGAGTTTTCAACAATCGTGTTGAAAACTGGCTGTTGAAAGTGGAAAACTTGTTGAAAACTTTTGCCCCAACTTAAAGCATACTTGGAAAATTCTAATTTTTTCTCTAAGTATGCATATTTAAGCCATTTTTACGTCTATCTGTCCCTTATGTTTTTTATAATATCTTCAACCATTCCTTTGGTTTTTGAATTCTTATTCATATTCTTTTCAACTTGTTGCAATGCATATACTACAGTTGAATGATCTCTACCTCCGAACTCTTCTCCTATAATTGTCATTGGAAGTTGAGTGATTTCTCTTACAACATATATCGCAATCTGGCGAGCATTTGATATAGATGCAGATCTTTTTGATGATCTAATATCAGCATTTGTGACTCCGAATGTTCTTCCAACCTCGTCAATTATCTTTTCGACAGTTAATGGAGGTGGTTGGTCGTTGTTTAATATATCTGAAATAGCTATTTGAGCTGTACTTATTCCTAAATTTTCTCCACCTAGCAAGTAGTGAGCTTTCATTTTCTTAACAGCTCCCTCTAATTGGCGGATATTTGTTTTTAATCTTGTAGCAATATATTCGCATACTTCATTAGATAGATTAATATTTAGTAAATCGGCTTTTCTTTTAACTATCGCTATTCTTGTTTCAAAATCAGGTGGTTGAATGTCAGCAATAAGACCCCATTCAAATCTTGTTCTCAATCTGTCTTCGAGTGTTTGGATTTCTTTAGGCGGTCTATCTGAAGTAAGTATTATTTGTTTTTTGGCTTCATAAAGCGTGTTAAAAGTATGGAAGAATTCTTCTTGTGTTGAATCCTTACCTGCTATAAACTGAATATCATCTACTAATAAAATATCTGTTTGCCTGTACTTTTGATGAAATTCATTTGTTGCATTTCTTCTTATTGCTTCTATTAATTCATTAGTAAAATCGTCGCCTTTTATGTAAAGAGTTCTTAATCCTGGCTTATTCTTTTTTATATCATTACAGATTGCATAAAGAAGGTGAGTTTTACCCAATCCCGAGTTCCCGTATATAAATAATGGGTTATATGCACCTGCCGGATTAGTTGCGACTGCTAGAGATGCTGCATGAGCAAACTTGTTTGATGGTCCTATGATAAAAGAATCGAAAGTAAATTCAAACTCGCTATCGACTGTAGTCAAAATTTCGCTAAGGCTTGGAGTTCTTTCTAATTCTTTTTTTTCAGGAGTTACTAATTTGATATTGATACCTGTTCCGAAGATTTCATTAAATGCTTCATTAAGTAGGTCAAGGTAACATCTGTTTATGGTTTGTCTATGAAATTCGTTAGGTACCATCAAAGTGGCATTACCATTTTCAAAGTCTAAGCTTATGGGTTCGATTCTACTGATCCAAGTTTTATATGCAACATCAGTTATGCGATTTTTACAAAATTCACATATAAGATCCCATGCTTCATTAAATGATTCCATGAATATTTTTACCTCCAAAATATATAAGATATGTGAAATCGTGCTTCACATTTACATAATTATGTATCAATAGCATTATAACATATTGAAGTATGTTTTTCAACCCTTTTTTGATTTTTTTTTAATTATTTTTTTTCAAGTGTTGAAAATTTTTTAAAGCAAATGGTCCAGAAAAAAAGAAAATAATTATTTTTTGTTTTATATTAGATAAAGATTTCAACAGAGAAAGTGAGAAAATTCAAAGGAAATGTTAATAATAATATAATACTTAAGGATGTTGCAATTAGGAATAAAATATGCTATTATCATGTATAAGGAACAAAATTTGACATCGTATGACTATATTTTAAATATATTTGAAAAGACACGTAGAATTTTGATTATAATTTTTAGTCAAAGTGATGTAAGAAGGAATTGAGACATTGAACACTGGCATAATAATTTTAGTTTTAATAATAAGTTTATTAAACATAGGAATTCTTATTTACATATTATTTAAGTCGAGAAAAAGTGATAGGAAGGAAGAATTTTTAAGTTTTCAACATTCTGTTGACATAATGTTAGAAACTATGAAAGGAAAGTTTGATTATCAATCAGAATTATTGAAAGAAAAATTTGATAATTTAGATAAAAGGATGGATAATTTATCAAAGAACATAGATGATAAGCAAAATATTATTCAGAGGTCAATAGTTACTCACCTGGATCGAATTGAGAAAAGGGTGAGCAGTTCATCAATAGAGACGGAGCAGAAGTTAGAGAATATAAGAAATAACATAGAATTCAAATTGAATTCCATAAGGGAAGACAATAATAAGAAACTTGAAGAGATGAGGAGAGTAGTTGATCACAAATTACAGGAGACGATTAACAGAAGGCTAACAGAGTCTTTCAAATCGGTTAATGATCGGTTGATGGACGTTTACAAAGGGCTAGGGGAGATGAAAAATTTAGCGAATGGAGTAGGAGATTTAAAGAAAGTTTTAAGCAACGTCAAGACAAGGGGAATATTAGGCGAGATTCAATTAGGAGCGATACTAGAAGAAATTTTATCATCGGAGCAATATGATAAGAATGTAATAACGAAGAAAGGGTCAAGGAACGTAGTTGAATATGCGGTCAAGATGCCAACGGAAAATGGTGATTATATATATCTTCCAATAGACTCAAAATTTCCAGGGGAGACTTATTCTAATTTAAGGGATGCATATGATGAAGGAAATGTTGAAAAGATAGACAGATGCAATAAAATTCTAATAGACACGATCAAGAGAGAAGCGAAGGACATCAAGGAGAAGTACATAGACGTCCCGAACACGACAGACTTTGCGATAATGTTCTTACCGTTTGAAGGTTTATATGCTGAAGTAATAAACAAAGGGCTCATAGAGATTCTTCAGAAGAATTATAATGTAAATGTAGCGGGACCCAGCACGATGGCAGCGTTACTTAACAGTCTTCAAATGGGATTTAGAACATTTGCAATCCAAAAGAGGAGCAGTGAGGTATGGAATGTTTTAGGGGCAGTGAAGACTGAGTTTGACAAGTTTTCGGAAGTAATAACCAAGGCATTAGAAAAGTTAAATCAAGCCAGCGGAGAATTAGACAAGCTTGTTGGAGTAAGGACGAGGCAGATTCAGAAAAAATTAGTCAACGTAGCGAAAATTGATGACAAGGAATCAAGAATATTACTAGAGATTGATAAATAATAGTATTTGGGATAATTAATTTGACATATAATAATTATATGATATAATTAAATTTGCGAATGAGCGTATCTGCAGAATAATTAATCGAGAAGAGATTATTTAAAGCTACATAAGAATTTAGTAAAAGTACGGAGGAGTTATTAAGTATGAATAGGTTATGGTCAGCAAGAATGCAAGTAAGCACAGAGGATGTTATTCATAACATAAATGAGATAAAAAGATTTATTGGCGATGATGTAAATATAATGCCAGTGATAAAGGATAATGGCTATGGAACGATGATAAATGATAAGTTTGAGATATTTGATAAAACAAATATAAAAATAGTAGCAGTTGCTATAGTGGATGAAGGGGCGTATCTAAGGGAAAAAGGATATAAGGGAGAGATATTTGTATTAAATCAACCCACAGAGGATGAAATCCCTTCGATTGAGAAGTATAATCTTATTGTAGGAATTGGATCGATAGACTTTTTAAGCATTCTAGGGAAGCATAAGTCAAAGTTTAGGATTCATATGGAAATTGGTACGGGGATGGGAAGAACCGGTATAAAACCGAACAGGACTCAAGAATATATAGACGAGGCCTTGAAATATGACAATATAACGATAGACGGAGTGTATACTCATTTTTCATGCAGTGACTGTGACAGAGAATATACTAAGACTCAGATAGAATTATTTAATAAATCTATAGAGATAGTCAAAAAGAACATACCAAATATAAGATATATTCATTGTTGCAATTCGGCGGGAATATTAGACTACCCAGAGGCACACTTCAATTTAGTGAGACCAGGAATTATATTATACGGATATCTTCCGACAGAAGAACTAAAGAATAAGATTAATTTAAGACCATGCATAAAGCTAAAATCGAAGATTTCATTTATAAAGGAAGTGGATAAAGGGACAAGCATAAGTTATGGAAGGACTTTTATCACAGAGAGGAAATCAATTATAGCAACAGTACCATTAGGTTATGCAGATGGAATAAGAAGAAGTCTATCAAACAAGGGCTATGTTGTAATTAAAGGGGAAAAGGTACCGATAGTTGGAACAGTTTGTATGGACTGCTTTATGGTGGATGTCACAGACATAGGCGGGGCAGACGTTGGCGACGATGTATATATCTGGGATAATGACAAAGTCACAGTTGAAGATATAGCTAATATATATGGGACGATAAATTATGAAGTTATATCGACAATTTCTAATAGAGTCATTAGAGAATTTACGGATATGTGAAATTGGTTTTCTAAAAGTAATCAAGAAGCTGAGAAAAACATCGCAAAATTTGAGTTAGCTGAAGAAAAATTATGTAATTGATTGAAAATAACAGAAGAAGATTAAGAATTTTTTGAATAAAAGAAGTCTTGATATGGTTAGTTGCACCTATATTTTACTATTCTGCAATTACTTCAGTGAAAATTCTCGAATTTTTCTAGTAAATTTATATAAAGATAAGAGTTATCTCCAGATGTATTAGAGATAGCTCTTAATTTTTATATTAAAAATCCCCCATTAGGACTTATTACTTGTCCAGTTATGAAGCTTGATTTATTGGAAGCCATAAATAAACATAAGTTAGCCACATCAAAAGGGCTCCCTATGGTACCCAGAGGTGTACTTTCCTTTAAATTTTCCATAGTATTTTCATCAAGAATGTTATTCATGTTAGTATTGATTACCCCTGGAGCAATGCAATTGACTCTTATATTTGATGGCCCCAATTCTTTTGCTAATGCTTTCGTAAATCCTATTATAGCAGCTTTAGTTGTCGAGTAATGAACTTCCATAGATGCTCCACACATTCCCCATATGGATGATATATTTATTATATTGCCGGCATGTCTCTTTATCATATTCGGTACTATACTCTTGCAAGTGTTGACAGTACCCATGACATTAACGTTGATTATCCTATTCCATTCTTCAATTGAGGTGTCAGAGAACAATTTTTGATAAGATATGCCAGCATTGTTTATCAATACGTCTATTTTATCAAATTTTTCTATTATTTCGCTAGTCATTCTTGATACAGAGTCAAATTGAGACACATCAGCCTTGTATATGCTAGCCTCTCCGCCATTATTTATTATATCTTGTCTCAATTTTATGGCAGATTCCTGACTTTTATTATAATTTATAAAGACTCTATATCCATTTTGTGAAAATAGTATTGCACATGCCTTACCAATGCCTTGCGAAGCTCCAGTTATTAATATATTTTTACTTATTTTCATATTATTTTCTTCAACCTTTTAATTAAGACGTTCTCGCAAGTGTATATGTCGTCGATTGTCGTTATCTTTATGTTTGAATAATTTCCAAGACACATATGAACCTTCACGTTATTACTTTCTAGCAATTGACAGTCGTCTGTATAAATTTTCCCCTCTTTTGTTGCCTTTGTCAAAGCTTGATTGTAGATTGTTCTCTCGAATACTTGAGGTGTCTGAGCGCACCATAAAGTCTCTCTTGCCGGGGTTTCACATATAAACTTGTTGTTGTTCACTTTTTTAATGGTATCCTTAACTGGTACTCCAACGCATGAAGCTTTATGCTCAAAAGCGTCACGGATTGATTGATCAATTGTTTTCTTTTCAATTAAAATTCTGGCTCCATCGTGAATCGCTATAAAAGATGTCTTATTATTTATCATTTTTAACCCGTTTTTTACTGATTCTTGTCTACTTTCGCCTCCTGTAGTCAAAGTTATGTTCTTGCCTGTCAGTTTTTTAAAGCTTTTTATTAAATTATTGAACTTCATTGAGTCTGCTTGTTGAGAAACGATTATTATATTGTCTACAAGATCAGAATCGCAGAATGCTTTGATAGTATAATATATAGCAGGTTTTTCTAAGATGTTATAAAATATTTTATTTTCGCCAAATCTCGTTGATTTGCCTGCACATAATATTATCGATGATACAATTTTATTATTTATCATATTTACTTCCACCTCAATTTTTTAAGTTAGATAAAAATTCGTTCTTTTTGTCGTTGTCATTTAAAAATATGCCTTTGTAGCTCGTCGTGATTGTCCCTGATGATACATTTTGTATCCCTCTAGCTGTCACACAGCTATGTTTTGCTTCAATATATACTGCAATATCATCACTTTTAGTTAAAATACTCATTATCTCAATGATGTCATTACATATTTTTTCTTGAAGCTGCAATCTTTTGCAAACCATATCAACCAGTCTGACTATTTTAGAAAGACCTAATATACATTTGTTGGGAATGTATGCTACAGATACATGCATATCGTAAATAAGCGCTATATGATGCTCACATAAACTAAAGGCATCTATATTTTTTATGACTACCATGTTACTTGATTCTGCTTTTTTATTATCAAATTCAAAAGTTTTATTGACAATATTAGCAATCTCTTTGTTACTTACATTCTGATAATAAGTGAGTTCGTGCATCATTTTAGAAAATCTTTCAGGCGTCTCATCGGGCAAGCTTATGTTTAGACATTTAAACAACTCTGTCGCTGCTTTTTTTGCCCCATCGATATCGATTTCTTTGTTATCCATTAAAATATCACGTCCCATCCATACGTTGTTCTTATATTGTCTCACATTTTATAAAAAAATACAATGTTTTAAATTAGACAAATATGAACTAGACATCGATAATTAAGTCTTTTTTGAATTTAATAAAAGATAAAATTGTACTGGTTTGGCTTCTACTAGAAAAGATTAGGAACCAAACTGGTTTTTTTAAACTTAGTTTAGTTCCTGCTGACTATATGGTGACGAATATTAACGAGATGTATTAGACTTATCGAGATAGTATTGACTTTAAGTAAGGAAAAGTAACCGTATGGATTACAAAAAGAGGCAATTGGCAGGGAAATAAGAGGGGAGATTTATAATAAATTAGAAGAGAGAGGAATATATCATACGTTTAAAGGAAAATATTAAAAGTTTTATTGATAATATTAGCAATTTCTTTATCACTGATATTCTGATAATAAGTGAGTTCATGCATTATTTTATAAAAATACAATGTCTTGGATTAGAAAAATAAGAGCTGGACATCAATAATTAAGCCATTTTTTAAATTTAATAAAAAATAGTCAAAAACACTTGACGATATATATATATGCTATAATAAACAATGTAATAAAAATTAAAAGGAGTTGTTTAAAATGGGTAACATTGCAGAAGATTTTAAATCTTATTGGGAAGGGGTAACTGGACGTGAATATGGAATTTCTCCAACAGAAGATTGTTTAGATATTCCACGCAATACTGATGAAATGCAGGGAAATTTCGATTATCAAGATAAATTCATTAATTTTTTTATTGAAAGAGGGAAGAAATCATATTATGTGGATAAGCCTAATTATGGAAGGATTTATTGCGGTTTAGATGAGTTGATCGGACGGATCAGAGATTTCTATAGTACTTTTAATATGGATTGTAGAGCAGCAGAAGATTTTTACATAAGGGATTCTTCGGATGATATTTTAGAAGAATTTGAAGTCTATTGGAGAGATGCTACTGGTGGTAACGTGATTCGAAATGAATTGGTTAATCAGGGATATTTAAGAATACCTAAAGAAAATCAAGATAAAGTTATTGAATTTTTTAATGAGAAATGTGGGAAGAATAGATTATATCTTGTAAGAAATTATTATGATACAAGTGACGAGAAATGTGATTTGAATAGATTAATTGAGAGAGTTCAATATTTTTATTGGATTCTTGATCAAAGGGAAAATGAGGCAGAAGACGTTTATGTAAAATATGCTGACTAAATAAGAAATAAAATTTTACCGGTTTGGTTTCTATTAAAAAAGATTAGGAACCAAGCTGGTTTTTTTAAACTTAGTTTAACTCCTGCTGACTATATGATGACGAATATTAAAGAAATGTATTAGATTTATCAAGATGTTTTGACCTTAAGTAAGAAAAAGTAACTGTATGGATTACAAAAAGAGGCAATTGACAGAAAATAAGAGGGTATAATAAATTAGAAGAGAGAGGAATATATTATAAATATTCATATTGTTTAAGGGGAAATATGAATTTCGAAGACAAAAAGTAATAGTGAAATAGCAGACAGATGTTGTATTTAATTAAATTTTGATCAAGTATTTAAAACTTATTAAAATAAACTAGTTGACTATTTAATTTTTTTATGTTATTATATAAACAAAGTAAAGTTTAAGTTTAAAATTAATGTAGAAGCTTACAATTTTTAAACTTGAAAAAAGGAAGGTGATTTTATGGATAATAATTTGGGTGACACCTCTGGATTTCATCCTAGCGAACTGTATGCAGTTGTGAAAGGATTTTCCAGAGATAAGCCATCAGTAATGTTTGATAATGTTATATTATTTAATACTGATCAGGCTCCGTATATAATAGATAACGGAGTATTTGGAGTTAATGCAGAATTTTTACCTAAAGCAAGTTTATCAAATATAAGTATTAAAAAAAAGTTCTCAAGCATTAATGCAATGAGTGACTATTTTGATCAACATAATATAAATGGGTAAAAAAATAAGAGCCGCATGAAACGACTCTCAATGGTGCTGGTGGCCGGACTTGAACCGGCACGATATCGCTACCGAGGGATTTTAAGTCCCTTGTGTCTGCCTATTCCACCACACCAGCGGCTCAACGATTCATAGTATATCATACGAATATTAAAAAGTCAATAGGTAAAATGAAAAAAATTAAAATTTTTTAAAAAAAGAGGAAGGTGTGAATACAAATGTCGAAGAAATGTTTATTTTTAAAAGTAGCAAGTACGATGATATTAGCAACCATATCAATGTTTAGTTCTCTATCTGAAACAAATGACTACCAATCGATTGATGCGATCAAGCAAGAAGTAAAGATTTTAAATCCAACAGGAAATACAGATGAGTTTAAAGACCATTCAGGTTTGTTAGAGGTACCATCTGATGCTATTCAGAATAACGAAGAGAAATTTTCTTCATTTGATCCGAGAGGGCCAGTGAGTCTATCTGAAATAGGCAAGCAAAAGCAAGATGAAATAAGAAATGAATTAAATGAATTAAGGAAATCGAACAGCGAGGTTTCAGCAAGCAGAATAAATGAGTTAAATAAGGAAATTGAGCGATATAGTGAGCTATATACAGACGAATTATTTCCATCGTTACCGAAAGTATCGGATGTTGAACAGACCGGAACGAGAAAGGACTGTTATTTTTTATCGGCAGTAGCGAGCGTAGTTAACAGTGACCCTTATAAAATTGTCAATATGATGAAAGATAATCAAGATGGGACAGTAACAGTTAGATTTTATGACATAATTAGTTATAACAAGGACAAAAATATAACTTTGAAACCGATTTATTGTACAGTCAATAAAAGTGTTGATGACATTAAATTATCTAGAAGAAGGTTATGGGTTCAGATTTTAGAGAAAGCATTTATTAAAAGTGGAATAAGGTTGGAAAATCTGACTTATATGAAGAATATTACATTTTCGTCATATGTAGGATCATCTTTAAATAACGTAATGAAGACAATTCCAAACAGTAGAGACTTTTTTCAAATCGATGAAGGATTTTCAGAATGTGCTATTATGAATTTAACTGGAAAAGAAAGCAAGAGAATAACTTTTTCTTTATTGAACAAGCAAAAATATTATGAATTTGGAAAATATAATCATGAATCAAATTTAGTTTATAACAAAATAAGAAAATTAATAGATGATAAGAAACCGATTACAACGTCATTTTTTTCGCCGAGAAATACTAATTTATCCCTTCCAGGAGGCCATGAGTATTCTATATTAGATTACAAAGAGGAAGGGAAGCATAGATATATTAAAGTGAGAGATCCGTATAACGGAGTCAAGAAAGTCAAAGACAACGTTATTTTATCATTAACGAGTGTTGCTTACAAAGTGAACCGAAATGGAGAAATATCGAGGTTTAAACAAAGTGGAGTGGGAACTTTCTGGGTTGAATTAAATGACTTTGTAAGAGCTTGCAGAAGCATAAGTTATGAAAAATAATATACATATATAATAAAATAAGAAATTTGGAGGGAAATGAAGATGAAGACAAACAAATTTATTAGCGCATTGGTTTGCGCATTGATTTCGTGCAGCAATTTTTTAGGATTAAGCACGTCAGCGATGAATAGTAATAATAGAAATGGTAAGCAAAATTTACAAATACATGAGATGAATTTAGAATATGATGACGATGAATTAAACCAGGCATTGTATAGAAGAGAAATTGAAGAAGGTAAAAGTGAAAATTATGCTAGATATTATGCAAATTTAGTTACATATTTGAGAATGGAAGAAAAAGAAGCAAGACTTATGGCAAAGACATTTGAGTCCGAAGTAAAGTCAGGAAAGACAACAGTTTATGCCGACTATTATACTTATTTAATAATAGCTGAAGGATTTAATGTTGATCAAGCGAGGATTATGGCAGGAATATTTGATCAAGAGATGTCAGCAGGGAAAAGTTATGAATATGCTAACAATTATGCCATACTGATAGTAATATGTAAGCTAGATGCAGGAGAAGCGAGAGTTATGGCAGAGAGAACAGACAAATTAGGACTAAGTTCATGTTCTATATTATAATAAATTAAAAAAATATAAGAATATCCTGGCAAATGTCTTTAGTTTGTCAGGATACTTTTTAATACAATTTGGCCCACTCGAAGGGATTCGAACCCCCGGCCTTCAGAATCGGAATCTGCTGCGATATCCAGCTTCGCTACGAGTGGTTAACGTTTATTAATTCTGCTTTGTATTATATAACAATTCTTAAATCAAGTCAACAAGATTTTTAAAAATTTTAAAAAAGTTTTTATTAAATTTGAAACCGACCCACTTTTTGTAGGTCGGTCTTATATAATCATCCTAAAAATTTGTCTCAGATACATTGGTCTGAATGGCTTTTCTTATTTTAGATATAGTATTTAGTCCCCATTTTGAGCTTCTTGTCGTTGTTGGGCTTGTACTTGTATCTAATCCCCCTGAAATTTCTTTTAAATTTTCATCATTTTCTCCACTGATGGTTGTCTGGTAATCATCTCTTTTATTTATTTTATTAACGTCAGTGAGATACTCTGACATTTTCATTATTTTGTTCTTACTATCCATTATCTCGAATTCAAAAATGGTCTTATATAATTCTTCTATCTCCCTTCTATCTACTTCTATATTCTTATCTTTGAAAAAAGCTTCTTTTATTTCTGATATACTCTTTAATTTTGATAACTTCTTTAAAAATTTTTCATCGCATATAGCATCTTCAATTTGATTTACGTACAAATTCTTCACATCCCTTGCATCAAATATTACTCTTTAAAGACACGGTATAATATTACCATCATTTTAATAAATAATCAATATTAAGTATTATTTTTCCTTAAGTAAACCTTTGATTTTCTTGAAAGCTTCTGATAAACCGTCAATTGCATTTGGAATGTTAGTTGCTAATGAACAGATTCCGTTTAATCCATCAATTACTGCTAAAGCATCTGCACCACCATTTATATCGTCTAAATTTTCATTTTCTAAAGTACGTATATTGCCTTTTTTATTATGCCTCACAAAGCCCTTTTGCTTTCCACCCAATGACTTTGCATTTTCTAATGCTTTCTCGAATAACTCGTCGATCTGTTCCGGGGTTAATTCTAAGTCATACGAGTCTTTAAATATTTTAATTACTTCACTCATACTATTGGCTTTTGCAATAATATTTATAAAGTCATCATCCAAAATTATCTTTTTTTCTTCTTTTTCGCTATTATTTTTATTACCTTCTTCATCAATTTTAATTTTTCCCTCATGAGACTCTGAAGTTTCTTTACTTAATTTATCTTTTTCAGACATATTCAATCATTCCTTTCTGCTTAAAATAAAAAATTGTCTTAATAAGACAATCATCTCGCTATATTTTATATCATTACCTGTATATTTGTCAAGAACTTCGTTATTTTGTTGTTATATGTATAATTAGCTCAATATTGTATGACTTATCATTACAATATACACAGTATACTAAAAAATAGTAATAAAATTTAAGCAATTAATAAACAAATACAAGTAGAATTAATTTAATTAATCATAGCATAGTAGATAAAAACAAAAGCCAAGAATTGTTGATATTTAAGTTCCAAATTATTCCTGTTAAAAACTTATTTGTATAAATGATAATAAACAGGTAAATAATATATAAAAAATGATATCGAGGTTTAATAATATGGCAAAAAGAATAGGAAGATACTCTTTGTATATGGAGAATAATCCAGGAATATTAGGATTTGCATCAGTATGTGGCAAGAAAGAAAGGGAAGGGCCTTTAGGAAGTATGTTTGATTTAGCTTTTGATGATACTACTTTAGGAGAACCTTCGTGGGAAAAAGCAGAAAGTAAGTTACAGACAGAATCCGTTAAGATGGCATTAAAGAAAGCAAAGCTACGACCAGAAGATATTGACTATATATTTGCGGGAGACTTATTAAATCAATGCATTTCATCGACATTTGGATTGAAAGACTTTAAAATTCCTTTTCTAGGTCAGTATGGAGCATGTTCAACGATGGCACAGACATTAGCACTTGCATCGATAATGGTAGATAGCGAAGTAGCATCAAGATGCATTGCTATAACGTCCTCACACTTTTGCTCAGCAGAGAGACAGTTTAGGTATCCATTAGAATACGGAGGACAAAGGACACCGACAGCTCAGTGGACGGCTACAGCATCTGGAGCGATAGTTGTAGGGAAAGGGTCAGGATGCCCGAAGGTGACAGCTGTAACCATTGGGAAGATAATTGATTTAGGAATAAAAGACGCAAACAATATGGGAGCTGCAATGGCGCCAGCTGCAGTTGATACGATTTCAACATTTTTTAAAGACACTAACAAAAATGTGAACGAATACGACTTAATTTTAACAGGTGACTTAGGGGAAGTAGGAAGTAAGTTACTATGTGATCTACTGGAGCGAGAGGGATTAGACATAAGGAACAAACATTCAGACTGCGGGATGATGCTATATGATAAAGAGACTCAAGACGTACACGCAGGGGGATCTGGATGTGGATGTTCAGCAAGTGTTTTATGCTCGGTTATATTAAATAGACTCTGCAAGAAGGAATATAATAAGATTTTATTTGTTGCGACAGGCGCACTAATGTCACCCACATCATCTCAGCAAGGAGAAAGCATACCAGGGATAGCGCAATTAGTAGAGATTTCAAGTCAAGATTGAGAAAAATTAATTTAAATCAAAAAGTTTTACCCAGTTTCAACAGAGTTTTCAACAATAATTGATTTTCGGTTGATAAATGGTAAATAAAAGTCTGGTTAACTAACAAAAAAATGAAAGTAACCAGACTTTTTATAAAAACC
This sequence comes from uncultured Eubacteriales bacterium, assembly GCA_934489735.1. Lineage (GTDB taxonomy): Bacteria > Bacillota > Clostridia > Oscillospirales > Acutalibacteraceae > CAKSSR01. The sequence goes on from CAKSSR010000006.1 coordinate 42,202, forward strand.
TATTAAGAATTGAAACAAAAATCCAAGATGCATTCCATATATAGACAGAAATGCATCCTAGAATAAATAAAAAATTTTGGATTTTGCATGAAGAACAGTTTCAATTATAGCTTTATTTCTTAAAGAAGTCAAGCTTTTTCATTAACGAATCACAATTATTATATTTATATACATAATCCAATTTATTGTAATTCTAAACAAATTTCATACATGTTTACAAGCACATCTTATAAATTTCCTTTACATCTGCTGGAGACAGTTCTTTTATTCCTTTAATATTCCCTCTAAAGCAGGCATGTTCTGCCATTGCATCGAAGTTTGTTTCGTCTATCTTTAGGTCTGTTAAGGTTGATGAAAGCTTTAAAGTATTAAAGCAAAAGTTTGAAAGTGCGTTAATTGCTTCTTTTGCTCCATCGATTTTGTTTAAATTTTCTTCTATTCCGAAGACTTTTACTCCAAATCTATAGATAGCTGGAGCCGTATTCTCATCCAATATATAATCAAGCCAACGTGGGGCAATTATTGCAAGGCCGTGCCCATGAGTTATGTCATAGTAAGCAGAAAGTTCATGTTCCATTGCATGACAAGCGCAGCCATGTACAGTTCCTCCGTCAAGGATTGTATTCAATGCCATAGACGAAGCCCACATTAAGTTTGCTCTTGCTTCATAGTTCTCTGGTTCTTTCATTGCAATTGGTGCCCATTTCACTACAGTTCTCATTACAGCCTCTTGCATTTCAAGGATCAAGTCAAAAGTTGCTTCTCCGGCCAAGTAATAGTTATCCAAGACGTGATTAAATATATCAAATGCGCCACAAGCTGTCTGATATGTTGGTAATGTATAGCTATATTCTGGATCCTCGAAGGAAACTTTAGGTATCAATGCTTCTCCGCCGAATCCTATCTTTTCATTTGTATCCATATTTGATATCACAGACCAAGCGTCCATTTCAGAGCCCGTTGCGGCGTTTGTCAAGATTGTAACGACAGGCAATGCTTTTGTTATCCAATTATGGCTCAATACTAACGGCCACACATCTCCTGCTTCTGTAACGGTAGCTGCTGCTATTCCTTTGGCGCAATCTATTGAAGAACCTCCACCAGCTGCTAAAATTACGTCAATATTTTCTTTTTTACAGATGTCCACGCCTTTATTAACAGTCGTATGTCTAGGATTTGGCTCGACGCCAGGTAGTTCAAACAACTCAATGTCATTTTCTTTCATCATATTCACTATATTGTCGTAAAGACCGTTTCTTTTTATTGAACCTCCGCCATAAACAAGTAAAACTTTCTTACCGAATTTCAATAATTCTTTAGGTAGGTTTTCTATTTGTCCTTTCCCGAAGTAAACTTTGCAAGGATTGCAAAAGATAAAATTATTCATAATCAAAACTCTCCTTTATGATTTTTACTTATTGTCAATGGAATCCAAGTCTGACACATACGATTATATACCATTTGCATAAAGGCTTCAATAGTTTTCATTTTATTCCTTGTTAAATTCGATAAAGAAGTGAATTACTCAAGTATTTTGCGAGATATATAATTTTTTTATTAAGATTATGTTAAAGTTAACAATTTAAATTGTAAATATGATAAAATAATAATATGCAAGGATTTGAATTGAATTTAATGCAATCTTTATTTAAAAATTAAGGAGACTTTAAGTAATGGATGAGAATATTAAAAAAATCTGGAGGAACAATGATGAAAATAATTAATTTATTTAAGATTTCTGCTTGTATTGTATGCTTAGGGGCAGCAATTACTAGCTTATCGGCATCGGCGGTTGAGAATAATTGCAAGAGGGACGAAGCATTTGACAAGAAAGCGATAAATAGGATATTTAAACAAGAAGTAAGTTTAGGTAAGAATCCAGTTTATGCATACGAATATGCTAAATTAAGGGTCCAATACAATACGAGAGAAGAATTAGCGAGGAAGAGAGCTGAGATATATGAAAAAGAAATTAGCGAAGGGAGAAGTTACATTTATGCATTTGAATATGCAAAGTTAAGAGCTGTTTATGATTTTAGAGAAAATGAAGCGAGGCGCTTTACAGAGATCTTTGAAAAGGAACTCAATGCAGGAAAAGATGTTACTTATTCAGAGGAATATGCTAGGATATTGACATTCTACAACATAAAGGAAAGTGTAGCAGAGAAGTTAGCGAAAGTATATGAACAGAAGCTAAGTGAAACGAAAGATTACATTTATGCGAGGGAATATGCAAGGATGGTAGTAATAGATGAGATGGATGAATTACATGCCAAGGATTTACTAACGGTTTATGATAAAGAGCTCAATGCAGGCAAGAGTTTCAAGTATGCGAAGAAGTATGCTGAATTAAAACTTTGGGACAACTTAAGCGAAACCGAAACGAGGGAGTTGCTAAGGATATATCAAAGGGAGATTCAAAGTGGAAAAAGTTACATTTTTACAAATGAATTTATAAGATTGATAGCAGAGTACAACACATCCGAAGAAGAGGCAAAGCAAAGGGCAGAAATATTTGAGGAGGAGATAAAAAAGGGGAAGGGGCACATATATGCTAGGGAATATGCGAGATTGACAGTTGAATTTAATTTTGATAAATACAAAGTGAAAGAGATAGCGGAGGTATATGACCGGAAGGTCAAGAGCGGAATGAATGAAGCTTGTGCAAGCGAATATGCGATATTAAGTATTATTAGCAATATCAATGAGAAAGAGATTGATAAGATTATAGAATTGTTTGACAAGATGATAAAGTCTGGCAAGAGTTGTACATATGCAAGAGAATATGCATGGCTGGTTGTAATATGTAATGAGGAATCATACAATGCTGAAGTTCGAGCTAAGGTATTTGAGCAGGAACTTAAAAAAAGTAAAGACTCTGTTTATTCGAGGGAGTATGCGAGATTGATAGTAAAAGAAAAAGAGAGTCAAGAGAATGCCATGAAGATGGCAAAGATATATGTCAAAGAGATATATTTAGGGAAAAGTCGTATTTATGCAAAGGAATATGCAAGGTTGATTGTAAAAAATAAATCAAAAGAAGCATATGCCAGAGAACAGGCAAAACATTATGAACAAAATTATAATAAGCAGAAATATCTTCATTATTTAAATAGCTATATCAGGTCAGGGAACAGAGTGGACTCAGATAGTGGAGAAATAGAGGAACCGAGTTTAAAAAGAGTAAGACTATAGGGAAGTCCTTAATTATATGGAGGAAAAGATAATGAAATTAAATAGAATAATTGCAGCGAGTATATGTACTATGATTACAGGACTATCTGCGGCAGCCATGGAAAACAATAATATCATTAGGATACCATCAGTGCAGGAGGAAGTAGAAAGAAATAGGATTATTGAATCAATGATTTTTAAAGGGAAAAGTGAGGTTTATGCGAAAGAGTATGCGAGATTGTCATTAGATAAAGAAAATGCAATAAAGGATATTGAGCATGCTGCTGAGGCATATGAGACTGAGATTAAGCATGGTAAGAAGCCGGCTTATGCGAGGGAGTATGTCAGATTAACAAATGAAGAAAAATTAGGAGAAGACGAAGCAAGAGGTATTGCAGAGTTAATTAATGCCATAGTTGAATCAGGCAAGAGCTTAATTTATGCAAGGAAATATATAGAATTAACGAAAGAAGGCATTGATGAAGAGTCTTCGAGAAGAATGGCTGACATATATGAAGAAAAAATCAAAAGTGAATCAAAGATTTATGCAGACGAATATGCCAGACTAGTAGTACTTTATAGATTTGAGGATGGAGAGGCAGAAAAGATAGCTGCAGAGTATAAAGAGAAAGTAGAAAATGAATTGAAACCTAAGGACTATGTATCTGAATATATCAGATTAAAGCGCAATCGTTATATCGAGGACAAACATTATGAGAAATTTGTTGAATTATATAGGCAAGAAATGAGTTCCATGAAAAAAAGTGCAATTTATGCAGCAGAATGTGCGAGATTAAGAGCATATTATGGTCTAAAAGTAAGAAATTTAAGGAAACAGGTCGAAATATTTGAGAAAAAGGTTACAGAAGGTAAGAGTTTAATTTATGCAAGGGAGTATGCGAAATCAATAATTCAATGTAAATATGAAGAAGATAGAGCAGAAAGAGAGGCGGAAATTGCAGAGAGAAGGGCAAATTCAGAATATGTTAACGATCGATTATACGAATATGCGAGACTACGTATGGAATACGGGACAAGTGATGAAGATATTATTAAAAGGGCTGAAATATATAAAGAAGAAGTAGGAAAAGGTAGGAGTGAGTATTATGCTGGAGAATATGCAAGGTTAGTAGTGACTTGCAAGTTGGATGAAGAAACTGCAAGAGAACAGGCAAAAATATTTGAAGAGAAATTAAAAACTTCGGGAGAAGGCTATATTTATGCAGCAGAATATGCGAAAGTATTGTTAGAAAGTGCAAGAGGCAAGGGCGGGCCTAACATAGAGAGAGCAGAAAGACGGGCAAAGATATGCTATGAAGAGTTTAAGCAAGGAAGAAGTTATATTTATTCATCTGAATATGCAAGATTATTAGAACAGTATCAAGGAAATGTTGCAAAAGCTAGAGAAAGTGCTGAAATATACGACCAGGAACTTAAAGACGGGGGCAGCCCTTTATATGCTAGAGAACTTATCAGACTGATTTTGGATGATAAAGAGACTGAAAGTGATGCCAGAGAGATGGCAAGAATATTCGATAAAGAAGTAGCAATCAAGAAAAGTCATATTTATGCAAGGGAATATGCGAGATTAGTAATAAAATGTAAGCTCAGTCCTAGAAAAGCTAGACTAATAGCAGCGCTTTTTGAGAAATATGTAGGAAGAGGAAAGAGTATTGAATATGCAAGAAGATATGCCTTTATATCTTTAGAAGTTGAGAGAAAAACAGGAGAAGAACCAATCAATAAAAAAATTAAAATTAATTAAGTTGGAGTGATATTAGATGAATTTTGGAAGATTTATTAAGAAAGTAACATGTACAATTTGTTTATGCACGAGTATATCAGGTGCATCCACGTTAGCGATAGAAAATAGTAAAGATTTTCAGGAAAAACCAGTGGCAAATGTAACGACAGGTGAAAAAGCTGATAAAGAAAGGTTTAAAGATTTAGTTTGTGAAAAGTTGGAAAAAGGGAAAAGTTTATTATATGCAGAAGAGTATGCAAAATTAATATTATTAGAGAAGCTAGATGAGAAAAAAGCTGAGAAAATAGCAAGTTTATATGAGCAAGAAATGAAAAAAGTACATTGCGAAGACCAAAAGGAATTAGATAAAGCCGTAGACGCTTTAAAATGTAATGAAAGTGGTAAAGAATCGGTGAAAAAATTTAATGTCATTATATCTTCGTTAAGAAAATTTGATAGATTTGGAGTCATGGATAGAAAAAGTTTATTTAGCAGAAAGAAAACTGAAGTGTCATTATATAAAAAAGATGTAATGATATCCGAGGAAATAGCACTTGAATACTTGAAAGCAGTAATATTTGGCGAGAAAAGTGAATTCTATGCGGATGAATATACAAGGCTTAATATATATTTAAGTTTAAATAAGGAATTGGCTGCAAGGGGAGCAAAATTATATGAGCAAGAGAGGAAACTTGACAAAAGTTTAATATATTCAGACATCTATGTTTTATCGAAAGTGCTAGTGGGTCTAAATGAAATATGTTCCAGACAAGTAGCTGAATTCTTCAATGAAAGTAATATGAAAAAGCTAGGAATAAATAATCCTATAGACTCATTATATGCAATTGACTTAAATAGAGAGGGATTTATTGAACTTATTAAACTCATTAATCAGAAAAAGATTAATAAAGAAAGTGATGAACAAATTATAGAGTCCTTAAACTTTATATCGGATGAAGATTTAATTGAAAAGATATTTAAAAGTTTGCAGTCTCAACATGAACAGAATGGCATCGATGAGAAAGAATTTGAATCAAGACCGACGTTAGGATTAGAGATGAATTCAGGAGAAAAGTCGGATTTAAGTTCAGACAAAGGTTTTGGCGAGGAGGAATCAAGAAAAAGTGAGATAGAGACATCGGAAGTTGAGCTAGGACAGGGAATAACAGATAAATTTTATGGAATGGTTGAAGAAGTTAAAGCTCCAGTAGAAAAAAGATTAGAAGAGGATCCCAATTTGGATGAAGAAGTAGACATAGATGAAGGAGAAAGTGACGAAAACATTATAAAGATCTTCACAGGGAGCCCGAGTATCGTGAAAAAGAAGATAAGGATGTATAAAAAGCAGCGACAAGCAAAGAAGAGCAAAGTTTATTCAGCAGAATATGCAAGACAGTTTTATAAAGCGGGATACGATACTGGGAAAAGTATGTGGACCAAGAAGATAGCTGATGCATTTGAAAAGTATTATTCGGCAGGATATCCGCAAAAAATAGCTAGAAGGATGGCTTTAAAGGAGAATGCTGAAGTAGTAATAAGAAGAAAGTTTGTAGAGGATATGGATAAGAGCGTGTCGCAGAGTTCAGATGCAGCAGATGGAAAAGAGCTTAAGGAAAAATGTGATATCAAACGTAGAAAGAGAATGCTTTATCTAAAGAAACGAAGAGAAGGTAATAGTGAGATGTATGCAAAAGAATATGTGAAGCAACATTTTAAAGATTTAGCTGTAGGATTTAAAAAAGGATTAGCTGGACCAATTGCTGCAAAATTTGAAGAATATATGAAAAAAGGGTTTTATTCTCCGGAGGGAGCAAGAAAAATGGCTTTAGAAGAAACTGATGCAATAAAGAAGAGACGAAATAGTGCAATTAGAAATCATTTAAAATACGTATCTGATTCAGAATCGGACTCAGATTTTGAAGTGGATTATGCAGAATTTGAAGAAAACCCATCAAAATTTATAGCGGGAGATGAATTTGATATAGAGCCGCCTCAAAAGATAATAAGAATTGAAATACCGACGGCGGGAGGAATAATGAAAAGTACTGCAGAGACAAATTCAGAAGACAAAGCTTAAACAAAAATCACGGATTTTCTTTGCTGGGGAAGACATAAATATAATTTTATGAAAAAGTTTGGAGGGACGTATGAAAAAGTTAATTAAGCTATCAACTTGTTTGATTTGTTTAGGAACTGTAATATCTGGATTATCTGTGACAGCAATGGAAGATAATAATGAATATATTGAGCGGAATCAAGCGACGAATGGCAAAATAGAAGAAATATATAACCGAGAAATAGCGTCAGGCAAGAGCGAAATTTATGCTGGAATGTATGCAACATTGGCAGCGTCTTGTAGTCCAGAGCCAGAAGAAGTAAAAAGAAGAATGGCCGAAGTCTATGAAAAGGAAATCAAGTCAGAAAAAAGTGATATATATGCAAGAAAATATGTAGAATCTCTCGTAAAGTTTAATTTACATGAGGAATTATCAAGAAAAATTGCAACGACTTTTGAAAGAGAAATGAAATTGAAGAGAATAAGTGATGAAGTTTCGTCGAGTTCAGAGTCGGATGATGGATCTGATGGAGAATCAAAAGCAAAACATGGACTTGGTAATGAATTTTATGAGGAAATGCAAGAAGATGAGTTGCAATCAGGATCAGTATTGGAAGTGGATCCAAGTTTAAAAATGGATGCAGATATGAGTGATGACAATGTCAGAGAAAAGATTAAAGAAAATTCTGAAGGAAATGCAGAAATTACAAGCAAAATGATATCTCTTTACGATAGACAGAGAAGAAAAGGGGAAAGCGTACTTTACTCAGTGGAATATGTAAGACAATTTTTTAAAATGATGAAAGATCCAAATAAGTGCATGTATGCTAAAAGAATAGCTACTTCATTTGAGGGATATGCTCTACAAGGATTTTCTCAAGAAGAAGCGAGAAAGAAAGCTTTACAAGACCATCACATAACAGAGGAAAGGCAAAAACGTCTAAATGGGATAGAACTAAAAAGCTTCGAAATTTCAATAAAACCAAGACGAGTATTAAAAGTGGATTTGAATAAAGAAATACCTGCAGACGTGACTAACCAAGTAATCATAGAAAGTTTTGAAGGAAATAAAGAATTAAAGAGTAAAATGATATCGCTCTACAATAGACAGAGAAAGAAAGGAAAAAGCATAATTTATTCAGTGGAATACGTAAGACAGTTTTATGAAATGGAAGAATCTCATGACAGAAGCAAATATGCTGAAAAACTGGCTAGTTCATTTGAAAAATATGTTTCAGATGGACTCCCCCAAGAAGAAGCAAGAAAGAAATCTTTAGAAGATAACAAGAGAAGAAAAAGACGAAAGCGTTCAAAAGTAAAGAAAATTCTGCTAGAATCAAGACCAGTATTGAAAACTAATGAAGATTTAAAGCTAAATGTAGATATAAGTGATGAAAGTGTAATAAAAAGTTTTGAAGGCAGTGAAAAAGCTAAGCGTAAAATGGTATCGCTTTATAGTAGACAAAGAAAAAAAGGGAAAAGTATAATTTATTCATCGGAATATGCAAGGCAATATTATAAAATGAGAGGCAATAATAAAAATAAAAATGCAGCAAGGTTAGCTGAACGGTTCGAACAATGTGTTTTAGATGGACTTTCACAAGAAGAAGCAAGGGAGAAACTTTTAAAAGAAAATAGGGACATATGGAAAAGACAGAGATTTCTAGAATACATAGACGTAAATGCATCAAAAACCCTTGAAAAAATGAATGAGACAGATAGAAAAAAGCTATCTCTTTATATAAAGAAAAGAAAGATAGAGGGGAAAAGCGATATTTATGCCAGAGAGTATATAAGACAATACTTTAAAATGGGAAATGATCCTAACAGGAATAGAAATGCTGAGAAATTTGCTGAAATATTTGAGAAATATGTTTTAAAAGGATTATCTCGAATAGAAGCAAGGAAAAAAGCTTTAGAAGTTTATCCAAAAATGAAAGAAACGGATACAAATGCTTTATCAGATTCAGAGTCGGAATTAGATTTAGAGGCAGAATTAAGGAAAATTGAAGAAGAGTCGGGGCAGGAATTTGATAGCGAACCGCCTAAAAAAATGCAAAAAATAGGAGCACGACTGGAATTTGGATTGAAAGAGGATTCAAATTCAGATTCGATGATGGAATCGGATGATGAATCGGATACAGATGAAGATACAGATGAAGATACGGATACAGATGCGGATGCAGATGTAGATACAGAGTCAGAATCCGATACAAGCCCAGTAACGGAAGACAATAACAGACATGCTGAATGGAATCAAGCAGCAAGGGAAAATGATAATATTTTTGAAAAAAATCAGGATAGTAAGATAGAAGAGATATACAAACAAGAACTGGTATTAGGCAAGAGTGAAATTTATGCTAGAATGTATGCAACATTGGCAGTTTCATGTAGCCAAGAGACAGAAGAAACAAAGAGAAAAATGGCCGAAGTCTATGAGAAAGAGATAGAATCAGAAAAAAGTGATATATATGCAAGAAAATATGTAGAATCATTTGTACAATTTAACTTGCCTGAGGAACTATCAAGAAGAATTGCAATGAATTTTGAAAAAGAAATGCAATCAAAGGAATTTGATAAAGAAGTTCTATCGGATTCAGAGTCGGATTATGAATCGTTTGATGAAGAACCGGAAATATCTGAAAAAGAATTATTGAAGCAAAATGGAGAACAGCAGGAGTCAGACAATAGAATTTGCGACGAAATGCAAGAAAACGAGTTGCTATCACAGCGATTATTGGCGGTAGACTTACGTAGTCCAGATATAAGTGATGAAAAGGTCATAGAAAAGATTGGAGAAAGTTTTAAAGAAAATGCAAAATTTAAAAATAGAATGGTATCTCTTTATAAAAGACAGAGAAATAAAGAGGAAAGTATAATTTATTCGTTAGAATATGTGAGACAGTCTTGTAAAATGGTGAAAAAACAGACCAGATGCATTTATGCAAAAAGACTGGCAGGTTCATTTGAAGAGTATATGCTAAAGGGATTTTCTCAAGAAGAAGCGAGAAAGAAAGCTTTAGAGGAAAATCATATGCTAGATGAAAGGGGAGATCACTTAAATGAAACAAAATTAATACCAGAACTGATATTAGGTAATGAAGCTTATGGAGCAGAAGTAAATTTAAGTGATGAAGATGCCATAAAGAATCTTAGAGAGATCTTTAAAGAAGATGAAAAACTTGAAAATAGAATGATAGCGCTCTACAACAAACAGAGGGAAAAAGGAAAAAGTGCACTTTATTCAGAAGAATATGTAATGCAATTTTATAAAAGAATGGGAAAGTCAAATAGATGTATGTATGCTAAAAGATTGGCAAACGCATTCGAAGAATATGTATTGGAAGGATATTCTCGGGAGGATGCGAGGAGGAAAGCTGCAGAAGATAATTATGCAATTTCTGAGGTAAGGCCGGGTTTGAATAAAATGAGAGTTAAAACTATTGGGACTTCCTCAACAGAATCAAGGCAAATATTAAAAGTGGATTGGGATTTGGAAATAAGTGCAGATGCAAGTGATGAAAGTATCAGAGAAAGTCTTAAAGAAAGATTCAAAGATGATGAAAAACTTAAAGCTAAAATGGTAGCACTCTATGACAAACAAAGAAAAAAAGGGAAAAGTATACTTTATTCCACAGAGTATGTGAGGCAATTTTATGAAAGAATAGGAAATCAAAACCAAACTAAGTATGCTAGGGAAATCGCTAGCTCATTTGAAAGATATGTTTTGCAAGGATTCTCTCAGGCAGAGGCAAGACAAAAGGCGTTAGGGAATAGAAGGATGAAGCATTCAAAAGAGACAGGATTAGAGCCAATATTTAAGACAGTTTTAAGTCTAAATACAAGCATAAATGTAGTTGATGAAGGAATCATAGAAAATTTTGAGGGACATGAAGAACTTAGAAGCGAAATGATAGCGCTCTATAACAAACAGAGAAAAAAAGGAAAGAGCATGTTTTATTCAACAGAATATGCAAGGCAATATTTTATAATGAGAGGCAGAAATAGAAAGAAAAATGCAAAGAAATTAGCTAGGAAGTTTGAAAAGTATATTATGAAAGGATATTCTCAAAGAAGAGCAAGAAAGAAACTGTTGGCAGAACAAAGGTTTCTAGAATATATGGACGAAAATGTATCAGAAAGTATTAGCAAAATGAATGAGATAGACGGCAAGAAACTATCGCTTTATATAAAGGAAAAAATAAAAGGGAAAAGTGACATTTACGCAGGGGAGTATGTAAGGCAATATTTTAAAATGAGGAATGATCCTGACAAGGATAGTAATGCTAAGAGATTTGCTAATTTATTTGAAAAATATGTTTCAGAAGGATTGCTTGAAACAGAAGCAAGGAAGAAGATTTTAGAAGAGTATCCGATGTTGAAAGAAATGAACGTAGATATTTCGTCGGACTCAGGACATGAATTGGATTTTGAAGCAGAATTAAGAAAAATTGAAGAAAAATCACGAAAGGTTATACAGGAACAGGGATTGGACAGCGAACTGCTTAAAAAAATTGAATCACAATTAGAATTTGGTTTGAAAGTGGTTTCAGATTCAGACTCGAGTACGGAATCAGATGCAGAATCAGATGCAGATTAAGACACATGGCAGGAAATAGATTGATAAAAATAAGAACTTTGGAGGAAAACATTATGAAATTAATTAAATTATCAACTTGTTTGATTTGTTTAGGAACTTTGATATCAGGATTATCTGCGACAGCAATGGATAGTAATAGACGTGCTGAACAGGATCAAGTAATGGTTGAAAGTGATAGTTCAGAAGAAGATCTAGAAAGTGAGACAGATGAAGAATGGTCAGCAGAACAGGAGTCAGACGATGAAACTGACGAGGAATCGGAAGAGAGTGAGTTGGAATTTGAAATAGATTTGGATGTAGAAATAGATGAAAGAGCAAGCGATGAAATGATTAAAGAGATTTTTAGAGGAAATGAAAGAGCTGTACATATGATGAAATCGCTCTATGACAAGAAAAGAAAGGAAAATAAAAGCAAACTTTATTCGGTAGAATATGTAAGACAATATTATATGAGAACAAAAAATTGCTATAGGACTGAGCGTGCTAACATGTGGGCTGGTTTGTTTGAAAAATATGTTAAAGAAGAAGGACTCACTCAGAAGGAGGCAAGACGAAAAATTTTAGAACAAGAAAATGAAAGATTTACGGAGAAAGGCAGAATAAAAAGAAATAAGTTCTTCCTTTATATGAGAAAAAGAAGAATTGGAAAAAGTGATACTTATGCAAAAGAGTATGTAAGGCTATATTACAGAATGCCGAAACGAGGCATAAAAAAAGAAAGGATATCTGACAAACTTGCCAGAAAGTATGAAGAGTATGTATCCAAATATAACTATTCGTCAAAAAGAGCGAGGAAGAAAGCTTTGGATTATTATCCAGAAATACGAGACAAGATAGCTAAATTAACCGGGGTGAAGGAAGATCTTTCATCAGATTCAGAATTGGATTTGAAATTAGATCCAGATTTAAAGGCAAAATTATTAAAATACGAATCAGAAGAGAAGTTAGTCCCTGAGTTTTTCAAGAAAGTGGGAATTGATTCGGATATAGAAATAGACGAGAATGAAAGTGATGAAGAGATCAAAAAAAGTATTAAGAAGAATATTAAAGGAAGTAATAGAATTAAAATTAGAATGGAAAGACTATATAATAAACAGAGAAAGGAAAAGAAAAGCAAACTTTATTCGATAGAATATGTAAGACAATATTTAAAATTTATAAAAAGTAGTAATGCGAGTGCGGATGCTAGAAGACTGGCTGGTTTATTTGAACAATATTTTTCCGAGGGAATGTCAAAAAGAGAAGCAAGGAAAAAAGCTTTAGAAAATATATGTCCGCCATTCAACAGAGATGTTTCAGTTGATTCAGATTCAGAGATAGATCCAGAAGCAAGTGATGAAAATATTATGAAAAGTTTTAAAGGAACTGAGGAAATTAAATGTAGGAAGAAATTACTTTATGCCCAAAAAAGAAAAAGTGGTAAGAGTAAGTTGTATTCGGCAGAATATGTTAGACATTTTTATAATAATATAGAAAATCGTAATAGAAGTAAGTTCGCTGGGAAAGTAGCCAGCTTGTTTGAAGAATGTGTTGTTTCAGAAGGACTTTCACAGAAAGAGGCAAGAGAAAGAGCTCTGAAAGGCGAGAATTATAAAAAGCTAAGTGAATCAAAGCAAGCTGACAATAATATTTCATCGGATTTAGAGTCAGAATTAAGAAAAGAAGAAGAAAAGTCGCCAATGCTTGAGCCAGAACAGGAATCGTTTAGCGAACCGCCTAAAAAAATACGAAGATTTGAGGGAATGCCAGGGATCGGATTGGAAATAAGTTTGAGTTCAAGTGAAGAGTCAGAAACAGAATCAGAAACGAAAATAGAATCCGATACGGATACAGATACAGATACGGATACAGATACGGATACAGATACAGATACAGATACGGATACAGATACAGATACAGAAACGGAAACAGATTAAAAGTAATAAGAAAACTTGAGGGAGCACATGATGAAATTAATTAAGCTATCAACTTGTTTGATTTGTTTGGGAACCTTGATATCAGGATTATCTGCGACAGCAATGGAAGATAATAATGGACATATTGAAAAAACTCAAGCAACGAAAGAAAGTAATAATTCAAGGACAGATCAGGATAAGACATTAGGAAGTATATATGGGCAGGAGACTGCAAAAGGGAGAAGAACTACATATGCGAGAAGATATGCAAGTTTGCTTGCAAACTTTACTTTGCCTGAGGATTTATCAAGAAAAGATGCAGCAGGTCTTGTAGGGGAAGAGGCAATTGAAGAGGCAATTATGGCAAGTAGAAGCAAAGAGAGCTCAAAAGCAACAAATGTATTGCCAGTACTTGAAGAAATTGAAGAAGTTTCAAAGAAATCTAGCCCAGAGCAGGAACCGGACAACGAAACTTGCGAAGAATTGAAGAAAAAAGAACCAAAATTAATAGATTTGGATTCAGAAATAGATCCAGAAGTAAGTGATGAAAGTATCAGAATTAGTTTCAAAGGGAGCGAAGAGATTAAATACAGGAAGAGAGTACTATATGATAAAAAAAGAAAAGAGGGGAAAAGCAAGCTTTATTCATTGGAATATGTAAGACAATGCTTTGAAATGAAAGATAGTTCCAATAGGTCTAGAGATGCTAGAAAAATAGCTGGCTTATTTGAAAAATATGTCTTAGAAGAAAGACTTTCTCAGCAAGAAGCAAGGAAAAAGGCTCTAGAAGGTAGCAGAGGAGTATGGGTAAGGCGAAAACTTTTAGAACAAGTGGATGGAAGTGTACTATCTGAGGAAAGTATTAAGAAACTGGATGGAGGCAAAAAGAACAAAGTATCAATCTATATGAAGAAAAAAATAGACGGAAAGAGCGATATTTATGCACAGGAATATATAAGACAGTATTATAAATTATCCGGTATGAATACTACATATAGAAGATTAATAGCGGACGAACTTGCTGAAAAATACGAAGAGTATGTATTGCATGGCTATTCTCCAGAAAAAGCAAGGAAAAAAGCTTTAGAAGACAGCCCTAAGGCACGTGAAAAAATAGAAAAACTAAAGGGAACCAAGGAAGCGGAAGAAAATACTTTGTCAAGTTCAGAATCGGAATTGGATTTTGAAGCAGAATTAAAAGAAACTAAAGAAAATTTATCGGAACCGGAGCAAGGGCAAGAGTTGGAAGATGAATCGGCATCGGAACCGGACTCAGATTCAGACATAGATGAAGAAGCAAGTGATAAGGATATCAAAAATAATTTTAAAGGAGATGAAAAAGTTAAAAAGAAAATGATGCAGCTTTATGACAGGCAGAGAAAAAAAGGAAAAAGTAAATTGTACTCGGTAGAATATGTAAGAAGGTTTTTTAGCAAAGGATCCCAAAGTAATAAATGTAAATATGCTAATAAACTAGCTAGTTTATTTGAGAGTTATATTTTAACGGGAATGCCACAGAAAGAAGCGCGTAGGAAAGCATGGAAGGACCATTGCATGGGAGGTTTAAAAGAAAAGAGAGTAAATTTGATATCAGGACAGGAACTGGAGCAAGAACGTCGCAAAAAAGCAGAAGAAAGTGAATCATTATTGAGACTGACATTGAAATTGGATCTGGATTCAGAGATAGATAAAGATGCAAGCGATGAAAGTATCAAGGAAAGTTTAAAAGAGAATAAAGAACTTGGACGCAAAATGGTATCGTTATATGACAAGCAAAGAAAAATAGGAAATAGTAAGCTTTATTCAGTAGAATATGTAAAGCAATATTATAGAATGATAAGAAGTGGAAATAGATCTGCATATGCTAAAGAATTGGCTAATTTATTCGAAGAATATGCTTCAAAAGGATTACCTCAGAGAGAGGCAAGAAGAAAAGCTTTGGCAGTTTTTAATGAGAGACATAAAGCATTAGAAGAAAAATTAAAAAGAATTGGAGAGGAGTCTCTGGAATCTAAGCTAGAGCAGGAATTGGATAGCGAACCGGCTAAAAAGAAGAAAAGATCTGAAGTGTCGTCAGAAGTTGAATCAAAAATAGATTTGAATTCGTATTCAAGCGAAGAGTCGGAAACGACCACAGAAGACGAAAAGGATTAATATTTTTAATAAAAAAATAAGATTTGGAGGAATAAAAAATGAAATTGACTAAGTTATCAACTTGTTTGATTTGTTTGGGAACTGTAATATCGGGATTATCTGCGACAGCAATGGAAAATGATAAAGGATATGTTGAACAAAATCAAGTACAGGACGGAAGATTAGAAGAAATATATAATCAAGAAATAGAAAGAGGAAAAAGTGGACTCTATGCTAGAATGTATGCATCATTAACAGTCTCTAATAATCCAGAGATGGAAGAAATAAGGAGAGGCATGGCTGAAGCTTATGAGAAAGAAATTGAATCAGAGAGAAGCGATGCATATGCAAAAAAGTATGCAGAAATGTTTGTAAAATACAAGTTGCCTGAAGGATTGTCGAGAAGTATTGCTAAGTCACATGAAATAAAAATGAAGTCGCAAGGAAATGAAGCAATGAAACAAGCAATAAGTGAATTTGAAGGATTTGCTTTAGAAAAAATTTGTAAAAATGATGCAAAAGAGAAGGCTGCAGAAGACAATCATTTGATGAATCAGGAAAAAGATTCAGAAGAAGTGGATTCAGATTTGGAAGAGATTGAAGAAGGTGAAATATTCCCGCGACTACCTGAACTAGATTGGGAATTGGATGAAAAAAAGGAAGAAAATAAAGAACAATCTCAAGTGATAGTAATAGATTCAGATGATGAAATGGAAGTAAATACAGAGCAAAGCGATAAAATTTCTAAAGAAAAGCAAGAGAAGGGACCTGGAGTAGCAACAGATTCGAGTCAAGAGGCAATGAGAAAAAGAATGGAGGAGGTTTACAAGGAAGAAATTGAAGCAGAAAAAAGCGATGCATATGCAAGAAAGTATGCAGAAATGTTAGTAAAATGCAAATTGCCTGAAGGATTGTCAAGAAGTATTGCTAAGTCGCATGAAATAGGAGTAAAGTCGCAAGAAAATGAGTCAATAAAACAAGTAATGGGTAAGTTTGAGAAATTAATTTTGGAAAGATTTTATCAAGATGAAGCAAAGAAGAAGATTGCGGGAGACAATTATGTGACGAATTACGGAAAAAATTCAGGGAGAATAGATTCGGATGAAGAATCTCATAAACAAGTGACAGAAGACGAAGTACAGCCTAGAGCAATATTAATAGATTTAGATACAGATTATGAAATGGAATCAAATACAAGGCAAAAAGGAGGAGATTCTGAAAAATCATTGCAAAATATTGCCGAAGCACATGAATTAGAAATGAAATCGCAAGAAGAAAGATCAAAAGAGAAGACTGTAGAAGACAATGATATAGCAAATGAGAGCAAAGCTTTAGAAGATATGGATTCAGATTTAAATATACAGATAGATAAACTTGATATATCTCTATTGGAAGAACGTGAATCGAATAGTAATCCTGATAAGGAAATGAAAGAAAGTGATTTGCAATCAGAAATAAGAATAGGTACAGGAGTAGACAATGAACTTAGATATAAGATACTCTACATGTATTGTAAGAAAAGAATAGAAAAGAAAAGCAAACCTTATGCATTGGGATATGCGATGCAGTATTATGCTTGTGAGAAAGGAATTCCAAATACAATAAGGAGTGCCCAAAGTAAGAAATTTGCTAAAATATATGAAAAATGTATACTCGAGAATGGATGCCCAGAAGGAGTAGCAAGAAAGAAAGCTTTTGAAGCATGCAATGAAGTGTATAAAAAGCAAGAGGAAGTGGGAAGAGATTACGAAAGTGATATATTGGATTTAGTATTGGATCCAGATTTAGAAGCAGAATTAAGAGAAAATGAAGGAATTTTCTTCGATCCAGATATGAGTTCGAGAGAAAAATACAGACGTATATGTCAGATAAAGACAATGTATAATAGGAAAAAAGAAAAAGAAAATAAATGTTATGCATTGGAATATGTAAAACAATATCATATTCAAACAGGCAGCAATAGAAGTATGAAGGCTGATAAAATTGCTAGAAAATATGCAGAATATATGTCGACAGAAAAATATTCGCCCGAAGAAGCAAGAGAAATGGCATTTGGAGATCTATCTAAAGTTTACAAAAGTCTAAGGAGATTGGAAGAAAAAGTTGTGATTGATCCAGTGTTGGAGGCTGAATTGGTTTCATTAAATATAGGAGAGGGAATGAATCCGAAGGTGAGTGACAAGCTTAGATGTAGGATTCAAGCAATGTATGAGAGGAAGAAAAGAGAAAGGAATGAAACTTATGCATTAGAATATATAAAACAATATTATGGCCCATCATCACCATCATCATGTAATAATCGTACTGTCAGGGCAGAGAGATATGCTACAAAATATGAGGAATATATATCAAAGGAGCATTGTTCGCCAGAAGAAGCAAGGAGAAGAGTTGAAATATACTTATCTCAGGAACGTAGAGGAAGAAAAAAATTAGAAAAGGTCAGCGAGAAAACATCGTCTAGCGAGACTGTAAGTGAGACAAGCAAGAAAAGTGCTAAAAAATTATACGAATTAAGATCATCATTACCACCTGAATGGGAATTGGAAGAAAGAAAAAGTAAAGTCATTGCTCAAAAAAATATAAAAGGATTTATTGAAGAAGAGGGAAAACCGGATAGCGTGGTTATCGGCGAGCTTGCTAAAAAAGAAGAAAGTACATCGATAAATGGAAATTTATCAAAAAAATCAAGGGAAAAGGATTCAGAAAACAGTTGCACGGTAGAAAAAAGGCAAAAGTCTACAAAGAGAACGAATAAAAATATTTCATTGGACTTAGAGCCGGAATTGGATTTGAAACTGAAATCAGGAAAAAGTGAAAAAGTTTTATCAGAACCAGAGCTGGATCAGGAATTGGGCAATGAACCGCCTAAAAAAATGAGAAAAATTGCATCAAAATTAAAATCGAAATCAACTGAAGTAGATCCAGACTCAGATTTAAGTACAACGAAATCTAAAATAGGGATGGAATCAGAAACAGAAACAGAATCAGAAACAGAGTCAGAAACAGAAACAGATTTGGATTTCAATGATGAATTTTATAAAGAAATATAAATTTAAAATAAAAATTTGGAGGAATAATAATGAATTTAATTAAATTATCTGCTTGTTTGATTTGCTTGGGAAGCGTAATTTCAGGAATATCAGTAATGGCAATGGAAAATGATAAAGGAATCGAAAAATGTATTGAAAAAAGTCGAGAAGACAAAATGAAAGAAGTATATGAACAAGAGATAGCATCAGGAAAAAGTGAAACTTATGCTAAAATGTATGCATTTCTAGCGACTTTTAATGACTTCCAAACAGAAAAATTGAGAAGAGAAGCAGCAGAGGGTTACGAAAGAAGGCTGACAGTAGGAATAAGTGAGCCATTCGCAAGAGAGTATGTAAGAGGTTATTTGAGACAGTATTTAAAAAGATCAACTGATTATAAAACTGGAATAGAAATAAATGATAATTTTTTAGAATTGTTTGAAAAATATGCGCTAAAGGGACTGTCAAATAAAAAATCTCAAGTAAAGACTTCGGAAAGACAAGAACTTTTAAAAAGAAAAAGTTTATTGCCTAAAGCACAAGAAGATCAAAAAAAGCAAGTAAGGCAATATTATGAGGAACCATGTATTAAAAGAGTAGCTAGCATTAGCAATATTGCTAGTATAATTGAAGAGATTCAAGCAAAAGAATCGGAAGAAAGAGAACGTTTGAAAAAAACAGATAAGGGAAAAGAAGAGAGTAAGGAGCATACAGAACAATGTTCTCAGGAAGTAGTATGCGATGGATTTAAAAAATTTGATAGTATTAGTAGTATATTTGCAAAATATGATTTGGAAGGACTATCGGAAGAAGAAATTCAAGCAAAAAAATTAAAAGATAGAGAAGGTTTTAAAAAAATAAGTCCGGAAGCAATGAAAAATATGACATTTTTTGATATGGAACCGGTAGAGGTAAGCAAAAAGCAACTAGAAGGAAGCAAAAAGCAAGGTCAAAAGAAGTCAGATGATAATAAAACTGAGACAACTGAAAGACGTGCTAACACATTTGAGGAATATGTCTCCAAAGGACTACCAAAAAGAGATACTCAATCAAAATTTTTTAAGAAAACTGATGGAGATGCTTCATCTAATTCGTAAATGATAAGAAATCTTGGAGGAATATGTAATGAACTTGATGAAACTACTTAAGCTATCAACTTGTATAGTTTGCTTGGGAACTGTGATTTCTGGATTATCAGTTAAGGCAATGGAAGATAACCATGAAGAAATTAATGAACATATTGAGCAAAATCAGGCAACCAATGATAATGATCTTGAGGAAAGTCAGAATATTAGAATGAGAGAAATATGTAGCCAAGAGAAAGTATCAGGAAAAAGTGAAACTTATGCTAAATTTTATGCTAAATTGACAGTCTTCTATGATCTTGAAACAGAAGAAACAAGAAGAAAAATGGCTGAAGTTTATGAAGAAGAAAGAAATGTAAACAGAAGCGAAGCATATGCCGAAAAATATGTGGATTTGTTTGTAAGACTTAGAGTGTGTGAGGAAATGGCAAGAAAATCGGCAACAATTTTTGAAAAAGAAATAAGATCAAATAGGAGTAAGGCATATGCAGATGAGTTATCGAACTTGTGCTTCTACTATGTGACAATGAATGAAGATTGTGCTAGAAGGGCAGCAACAATATATGAACAAAAAATTCAAGAAAAAAGTACTTTTTTTGCAGATGCATATGCAAGAGCAATGGCAATTTTTAATTTTAATGAAGAAATTGCTGAAAAAATAGCAACAATCTTTGAAATGGAAATGAAAAAAGGATCAAGTTTTTGTTACGCAGATGCAATTTCACGCTTTGCTGGAGGTTTTGGATTTGAAAAAGAAACGGCTGGAAGAATAGCAACAATCTTTGAACAAGAGATTGACAAAGGAAATGATTATATTTATGCCAATGAGTATGCAAAATTAGCAGTTTTATACCTACTAAAACCAGAACAGATTAAGCCGATAATTGAAACTATTATAAAAGAAGTTAAAAGTAACAGAAGCATTAATTATATTAATGGATATACATATGCAATCGTATGTAAAAGAATGATTGAGAGCTTAGCTAAAGAGTTTGCAGAGGCATGCGAGAGAGCATGGCAATTTTATTCTGATTGCGATACCGTTAACGAATATGCAAATTTAGTTACCGTCTATAAGCTTAACGAAGAGGATGCGAGAAGAGTATTAGAAATATTTTGCCAAAAGTTAAAGGAATGTAATGATCTGACATTGGCTGATCATTATGCAAGATTTACAGGAGTTCATGGAATTGACAGAGAAAAGGCTGAAAGAGTGATAGAGGTATTTAAACAAAAGCTCGATGAGACAAAAGATTATAGCTATGCTATAGAATATGCAATTTTGACAGTGATTAATAAGTTGGATCAAGAGATGGCTAGAGTGGCTTCAGGAATGTTTAAACATGGCCTTATGACTAATAAGAGAGAGCATTACTCCCGTGGATATGTAAATGCAATTATGGTTAAAAAATTTGACGTCGCAACAGCGGAAAAATTTGCAATGGCATATGAAAGAGAATGTTTATTAGGTGCCGGTATCGAATATGCAGAGGAATATGCAACTTTGATTGCGGCTCATAAGTATAATGAGAAATTTATTAAAAGAATATTAGATATATTTAGCCGGAAGTTGGTTGAGACAGGGGATTTTAATTATTCTGATTTGTATGCTAGATTGGAAGTAAATAGCGGACTCGACCAGGAAACAATCTATAACATAATGGCAGCATTTGAAAAAGAAATAAATGCAGGGAAAAGTCCTACTTATGCTGAAGAATATGCAAAATTGGTAGTACTTAATTACCTGGATCAAGAAAAAATTAAGGCAGCAGCAGAGGCATTTGACAGAGAGATTAGATCTGGTAGGAGTTATCATCATGCTGAAGGATATGTGGAAGCATTTTTTATAAAGGGAATGGCAGAAGGACCATCTAGAAACTTCGCAAGGTTGTATGAGCAAGAAATTATGTCAGAAAGTAATAGCATCTATGCTAGCGAATATGTAACATTGATTACTTATTTTAGAATAGATTCGCAAAAAGTCATGGAGGTATTAGAAAAATTTAGAGAAAAGTTTAGATCATGTAGAAATGTTCTTATCTCTGATGAGTATGCACGATTAGTAAAGAATGATAATGTTGATGAAGAGAAGGCTAAGGAAGCAGCGGAATTATATGAAAGAATCGTTAGAGAAGGAAAAAGTTATAATTATGCTGATAAATATGTGAAATTAGTAGTGGTTTTTGACTTTGATGAAAAGATGGCAGACTTGGAATCAAAGGCATATGAAGACAAGATTAAAATCGGAGCAAGTAGGATCTATTCTGATGCTTATGCAATGGCAAGAATTCGTTACAATTTAAATGAAGCCAGGGCCAATAGCTTTGCGTCAGCATTTGAACAGGAAATCATAAGGCAAAGAAGCTATGAGGATACAGAAATGTACTTAAGGGCTATTT
This sequence comes from uncultured Eubacteriales bacterium, assembly GCA_934489735.1. Taxonomy (GTDB): domain Bacteria; phylum Bacillota; class Clostridia; order Oscillospirales; family Acutalibacteraceae; genus CAKSSR01. The sequence continues at coordinate 64,317 of CAKSSR010000006.1, forward strand.
ATGTTAACAACTTTACTAGAGAAAACGGAATAAGAATGCTAGAAGTCTTCAGACAAGAAGTGGCAAATGGCGCAAGCAAATTGTATGCTGAAGAGTATGCAAAATTATTAATAATGAATTCAAATGAAGCGTTATCGAGAGAAATAGCAAGTGTATTTTGCGAAAAGGTTGAAGAAGGTAAAAGCGAATGCTATGCGAGAGAATATGCTTATTTAACAGTGGTTTGCAAAGCGCCAGAAGAGGAAGCAAAATTAAGAGCAAAAGAGCTTAATCGTAAAGTGCGAGAAGGAAAAAGCTTTATTTATGCAAGCGAATATGCTAATTCTATATCATGTGGCTTGAGCGAAGAGCATGCAAGAGTGAGAGCAGAGATATTTTTACGGATATATAATGAAAAAAGTAGAGAACATTTACTATCATATGAATATGATAGAAATAATCAGATATTTTTAAGTATTCGCGAACAGACTAGATTACAAGCCGGCTTTGATTTGGTAAGAAAAAGAGTGGAAAATGAAATCGCAGGATATAGAAAAGCACTTGGAAGAATGGAAAATTTAATCTATGCAATGGAATATGCAAGATTAATGGAAGCAGAAGTTGCAGCTGAAGAGGCTGACTTAAGAGCCAAGATATATGAATCAGAAATAAAAGATGGCAGGTCCCCAATGTATGCTAGAGAGTATGCAAAGTATCTATTTGAAAGAAAAAGGAAAGTATTGAGAGCAAGAAGACATGCAAGTAATGCTGAGCAAGAAGCAATGTTAAAAGAAAGTAACTTTGAAAAGGAATGTGCAGAGTTAGAAGGAGCATATAGTAACCAGTTAAATATTAATTCTCGAATTTATTTATTTAATAAGGAAGTAGAAAAAGGATATATTTATGCAATGGAGTACGCTAGAATCTTTGCAAAGTATGGGGAACCTGCAATTGCAAAAAAATGTGCTAAGATATTTAAAGATAAAGTTGGTTTAGGAAAGAGCTACTCATATGCAAGGGAATATGCAAGAGCAATAGTGATACTAAATTTAAGTAAAGAACAAGCAGAAAGACAAGCAACGATTTGCGAGAATGAGGTTAAACAAGGACAGGATTACATGCATGCATCAGAATATGCAAGATTATTAGTAAGTGGTGAAAAAGATCAGGGAAGTATGAGAGAAAGGGCAGAAATATTTAATCAACTTATTAAGTTAGGAGCAATAGAGGACTTCGCTTCAGCATTTGCTGGCTTAATAGTAGAACTACATATTGAACCATCAGAAGTGAGTAAAATAGAAAGATTCGCTTGGAGCAAGGATTTCAGAGGGAAGAATATACGTTATGAATTAGAACTGATAAAACTAAGGAATGCTTTTTCTAGAAGAATGTCAGAAGACGATATCCGTAGAATGGCAGATGTATTTGAAGAGGAAGTAAATGCAGGTAAAAATATGTACTATGCTGAAGAATATGCAAAATTTTTAATTTTACATAAAAAGAATGAGGAAGAAGCAAGAAGAATGGCAGAGAGCAAAGAAACGGAATATGAGTTTACAAAAAGACATAAATTAACGATAGATGAAAACGATATCAAAGAGCCAGCAAGAAAAAGGAGAAAATAGAATGATTTTAAGTAAACTTATCAAAATGTCAGCTTTTGTATTTGGTTTAGGAACAATAATATCAGGAATGTCTGCAATAGCTATGGAAAATAATAATAATCCTAAAGGCATTAAACGACCTCGAATATCTGTTATGAGCAATGAGAATATTATTTGTCTAGAGGAATATAAAAAATTGGTATTTAATTTTAAGATTGATAAAGTAACGGCTGGAAAAATCATGAGAGTGTTTAGAGAGAAGTTGAGTTTCGGAAGTAGTAAACATTATGCAGATATGTATGCAAGACTCGTTGTACAATATAAATTAGGAGAAGATGTGGCAGAAACAGGAGCAAGAGAGTATGAACGAAATATTGCGCAGGGAAGTAGTGAAGCTTATGCTTATGCATATGTTAAATCTATATTTATTTATAAAGCAAGAATAGAGCAAGCTAAGGTTTATGCAATCCTATATGAACAGAAAGTGATAGAAGGTAGAGGTATTGAATACTTGAATGCATATATTGAGTTGCTAGCGATTAATAAATTGAGTACTTTACAGGCAGAATGTGGAGCATTGGCATATGATCAAAAGCTAAAAGAAGGTAAAAGTAATGCTTATGCTAGCGAGTACAGCAAAATGATATCAATTTGTAAATTAAATCAGGATCAGGCAGCATTAAGTGCAATTTTATATGAACAAAAGATAAATGAGGGAAAGAGTATTAACTATGCTAGAACCTATTCTAGGTTAATTGTAGCGCATAGACTGAGTACGGATAAGGCTGAGATAGGAGCAGCATTATTTCAACAGAAACTTAGAGAGGGAAGAAGCGTTGCATTTGCAAATCAATATGTAAATTTATTATTAATTGATGGAATAGAGAAAAGACAAGCAGAAGCATGTGCAAATTTGTATGAGCAAAAGCTAATAGAAAAGAAAAGCCAGATTTATGCAAGTAAGTATAGTCAATTAGTATTGCTTTACAAATTAAGCAAAGAAAAGGCAGACATAGGGGCGACGTTGTATGAGAAAAGGATTAGAGTAACTAATAATGTCCATGCTAATGAATATTGTCTTCTATCATCAATTTATGGATTGAGCTCGAAACAAGCAGAAACAGGAGCATGGATCTATGAACAGAAACTTAGAGACGGAAAAAGCGTTGCTTATGCTACCGGATATGCTTTGTCGGTTGCGGTTGACAAAATGGGTGCAGGAAGAGCAGATGAAAGAGCTAAATTATATGAAAAACATATTAATGAGAGAGTAAATCCTGATTATGCATACATGCATTCTAAGTTAACAGTTAAAGGCAGCATGAGCCGAGAGGAAATTGACATAGCCGCTCTGTTATATAAAATGAAAATTGAAGAGGGAAATAGTATAACGTATGCAGAAAAGTTCATCGAACTATTAAATTCAGATAAGTTAAGTGAAAAAGAAGCGAAAAAAGTAGCAGAAGTATATGAAAGAAAACTAAATGAATACAAATGTAGAGACTTTGCAGACATGTATGCAAGACTAAATGTTATGGGTGGAATAGACGAAAGACAGTCAGAACTATGTGCTACATGCTGTGAACAAGAAATTGATAAGGGCGAAAGCAATTGTTATGCATACATGTATTCTGAACTGTTAATGATTAAGAAAAAGAACAAAGAAAAAGCGAAAATGTTAGCAAGGGTATACGAAAGGAAGATTAATGAAGGGAAAAGTCAAACTTATTCTCTAGCATATATCAATTTGTTGGCAGATTATAACCTAGGGGATGACATGATTGACGAAGGGGCAAGAATTTTTGAGAAAAAGTGTGAAGAGTTAGGAAACTTTTACTATGCATACTTCTACGTGAATCTTTTATTAGGATATAAGATGACAAGCGAAGAGGCAGAAATAGGTGTCGCTATGTATAAAAAATGTATTGATGCAGGCAAAAGCATAGACTATGCTGACGTATATGTTAAAGAACTATTGATAGACGGAAGTGATACAAAAAAAGCGGATGCGATGGCGTCTCTATATGAAGAGAAGATGAATAAAGGATGCAAAGAAAGTTCTTATGCCTACATGTATGCCGAAGCGACGATAATGAGTCACTTAGATAAGAAGCAGGCTAACGCATGTGCGTTGATATATAAGAATAATATAAAAAGAGGTAAGAGCAGCCTTTATTCTAATATATATGCGAGACTAGTAATTATTGATAAGTTAAGTGATGGACGAGCTGATGTATTTGCTTCGAAATATGAGCAACAAATTTTAGCAGGTAAGGATCAGGAATATGCAAAAGTATATGCAACAGCAATAGTATGCGAAGGATTTAATGACAAACAAGCAAATGAGATTGCCACATTGCAAGAACAAAGAGTCAAAGAAGGAAAAAGTAAGATATATGCTGAACTATATGCAAGAGCGATAGTGCTTGGGGGCTCAAATCATGAAGAAGCTGATAAGTTTTGTTCGCTATATGAACAAGGAATCAGCGAGGGAAAAGGAGAAGTTTATGCTTATGCATATGCTAGGTTGAAAGTTTTTAACAGACTAAAAGAAGAACAAGCCAACAGATGTGCATTGATATACGAAGAGAAGATTAAATATGGAAAAGGTATTGAATATTCTGACATGTATGCTAAATTGATAGTGGTTGAAGGCTTCCAACCGAAACAAGCGAATAAGATTGCTACATTGTATGAGCAAGAAATTGTAGCCGGTAGAGGGAGATTTTATGCTCACATGCATATAAGATTAGCAATGGAAGGATTCAGTGACGATCAGGCTAGCTTGGGAGCAAAAATATATGAACAAAAGATAGCAGAAAGCAAAGATGTAGAATATGCTGAGATATGCGCTAGATTAGTAGTGATTGGATTACTTGATGTTGAAAAAGCGAGCAAAATGGCTTTGTTATGCAAACAAAAGCTTAGTGAAGGGCGAGACCATAATTATATTGATACATATATTAAGTTAATGATGAATGGATTAGATGAGGGACAGGCTAGCGAAGGCGCAGCAATATACAGACGAAATATAACAGAAGGGAAAAGCACGACATATTCTAAAATCTATACTAAACTAGTATTGATTGATAGACTAAATGATGAGCAAGCTGGCAAGATTTCAACATTGTATGAACAAAAAGTTAATAACTTTAAGGATAATATTTATTCCTATATGTATTCTTTATTGATAGTGATGAACGGATTAACGGAAGAACAAGCAGATATATATGCGACAATGGCGGAGAATAAAGTCAAAGAAGGGTTATCTTTAGAATATGTTAAAGATCATATTCTATCATTTTTGAATAAATAGCAAGAGTGAAAGCACTCTATTGAGATTTTGTTAGGTTTAACAGTTTGAGGCATGAAAGTGTTATGCTGATGTTAAACTTAATGATATCTTTTTTTAAAAAAATGTGTTAATAGTTTGATTTTTGGAGGAATGGACTAATGAAGTTGAGTAAAATTATCGGGGCATCAACGTCTATACTATGTCTTGGAACGATAATTTCTGGTATGTCTGCAGTGGCAACAGAAAATAATGAAAAAAATCCTAGTTCGATTAACAAAGATGCACCGACTGGCAAGGAAAATTTAAAAGAAAAGTACGCTGTCTATATAAAAGAATATAAAAGATTAAGAACGGCTTGCGGAATGAATAAAGAAATGGCTGAAAAGGCATTACTTATCTTCAAAAAAGAGATTGAATCAGGAAAAAGTGAGCCATATGCAGAAAAATATGCATGTATAATGGTAATTAATAATGCAAATGAAGAAATGGCCAGAAAAATAGCAGAAAAATATGAGAAAAAGATTAAGGAAGGGAAGGGAATGGCTTCGGCTGACTCCTATTCTAGATCGGAAATTTATAAAAAAAGAGAAGAATCAGATGAAAAATTTGAAGATTCAGAGAAAACTGGAAGTAGATTTACTCATTATACAAGCCAATATGCAAAAGAAATGCTAAATGATAGAATAAGCAAGATGTTAAGTGATCGAAGGAATGAATTAATTGATAGAAAAGTGGATATAGGCAAGAGTCAAGCGTATGCTGAATACTATTCTTGGGCAATAGTATATAGAGGAATGAATGAAGAAAATGCTCAAAAAGGTGCAGAAATATACGAGAAAAAACTTAAGGAATGTAAAGATAGTCTTCATGCAACTGAATATACTAGATTGGTTTTGTTTTATAAAGCAGATGAAGTACGAGCAAACTTAGGAGCAATATTATATAAGGAAAAGCTTGCCGAAGGGAAAAGCATAGTTTATGCAGAAATGTATGTGGATTTTGTGATTTTTGTGGGAACAAGTAAAGAAGTAGCAGATAAGGCAGCAGAAATGTATATAAAAGAGCTTGGCAAAGGAAAGTCAGAAAGATGTTCAAAGATGTATGTGGCATTAAGGATAATGAATAAATTAGAAGAAAAACAAGCAAGGTTATGCGCATCTTTATATGAAGAGAAAATTAATGAAGGAAAAAGTTATTTTTATGCTGAAACTTATGCGCAATTAGTAGTGATTCGGAATGTAGATGAAGAAATAGCTAGCAGATGTGCAGCTTTAAATGAGCAAGGGAAATATAATTACTTTCAAATAAAAGCGCTCAATAAAGTAAAGACAGAAAATGATGAAATGTTATCATCGCTTAAGGAAAATTTATCATCTATGAAAAGAAATCTTAGTGCAAATAAGTGCAAAGATGTAAATGGCCTAAAATTATTATCATTTGACAGTGTGTCGATAGAAAGACAGTTATTATATAATAAGAAAATGGAAGAGGGTAAAAGTAAAGATTATGCAGAGATGTATTCTATGTTAATAAGTCTCTATAAATCAAGCGAAAAGCAAGCACATGAAGGCGCATTGTTATTTGAACAGGGAATTAAACAAGGGAAAAATATAGCTAGCTCTAAAATTTATGCCACTTTGATTGTGCTAGATAACTTTAGTATAGAAGAAGCTGAAAGATATTTATCAATATACGAACAGAAGACAGGAGAAGGAAATGGACATTCTTATGCAAATATGTATGCTTCATTTATCGTTAAAGACAAAATAGATGAAGAACAGGCAGATATATATGCAAGAATGTATGAAAAGAAAATAAAGGAGGGAAGAGGGGATGTATATTCCAAGACGTATATTTCATTAAAAAGAATGAGTAAATTAAAGGACGATCAAATAAATAGATATGCAACGATTTACGAACAGAAGATCAGAGAAGAAAAAAGTGAAATGTATGCAGATACTTATTGTAAGGCAATAGTAGTTGATAGGAAAAGTGAAAAGCAAGCTAACAAATTGGCATCGATATTTGAACAAAGGGTTAGAGATGGTGCAAGCAGAGACTATTGTTTTGCATATAACAAGCTGCTAGGGGAGAATTTGAGTGCAAAAAAAATTGATAGATGTGCTTTGATTTATGAAAAGAAGAAAAGAGAAGGCAAAGATAATATATATGCTGAAGAGTGTGCTAGGTTGATGGCGATTGATGATGTGACTGAAGGACTTGCAAACCGAGGAGCAAAAATACTTGAGGAAGAGATCGCTTCAGGCAGAAGTTTTGAATATGCTAGAGAATATGTAAGGCTAAGGGTGATTTTTCTTAAAGATGAGGAAGTAGCAAGAGAAAAAATGGAAACGTTTAATAGCTATATTAAGAAAGGTCTGAGCGCTGGACTTGTGAGAGAGTTTATCGAGTCACATATGGGAAGAAGAATAGTAAGCAAAGATGATGAACCTGCTTGCAAGCGACATAAAAGTTAATAGAAATTTATGATATTTTTCTTCGAAGGACAACATATTTTAATAATTTTAGAGGATATCGATAGCAAAATGAAAGAAATTGAAGCGATTGATAGAAAAAAATTGAAATATGATTGATAAAGATTAAGAGTCGGATAAAAAACGCTGACTCTTTTGTAATATGTGTATAAAATGATTAAATAAATTAAGTGAAATATCATACTCGATTGATGAAATTGAGATTAAGTTTGTTAAGTTTTTGTTAAATAGATGAAAATGGTATTATAATATGCTAATATAATAGAATAAAAACATATTGGAGGAATATAAAATGAGATTAGGTAGATTTATTAAGACATCAACATGCATACTTTGCCTTGGAACAATAATTGCAGGAGCATCTATGGCAACGGAAGATAAAATTACTGAATATAACCAAACAGTGAGCTATAAAAATGCTATTTATAGGAGCGAATATAAAAAGTTATTGTCGTTTTACAAGTTTAATATGGCAGTGATTGAAAAAGTAATGAAAATTTTTAAAGAGGAAATAGATTCGGGGGAAAATGAGGATTATGCTGATAAGTATGCTTGTTTGGTAGGATTTAATGAGCTGAATGAAGAAGTGGCTAGAAAGATTTTAAAAGTATTCGAGGAAAAGATTAAAGAAGGAAAAAGTCAAGAATATGCTTACGAATATGCAAAATCAAAAATGTTTTCAAGAGCAAGCGAAGAGCAAATGGATAGGCAAGCTTTGATATATGAAGCAAAACTTAAAGAAGGAAAATCGCCTGAGTATGCTTCTATGTATGCGGGATTATTAATATTTGATTCAATGCTTGAAAGCGAAGCAAAAAGAGGAGCAGAATTATACGAAGTTAAGCTTAGAGCAGGAAAAAGTGTAAATTATTCGTATGCCTATGCAAAATTATCAGTGAGCTTTAATAAAGACGAAGAAAAAAATGATAAATTTGCATCGGTTTATGAAGAAATGATAAATGAAGGAGAAGATCCGGATTGCGCTTATATGTATATCAAGATATTGATGTATTATAAAGAGACCCCACAGTCAGCAAATAGAGGAATGATGATATATAAGGAAGAACTAAAAAATAACAAAAGTGCAGTTTATGCAAGAGAATATGCAGAAAAATGTATGATTTGTGAAGGCGGAAATACAGACTTAAGGAAAGCAACAGAAATATTTGAGAAATGTATTAATAAGGGGAAAAGCATACATTATGCTCATGCTTATTCGACATCAACCTTAGACCTGGAAATGAATGAAGAACAAGCTGACAAGTTTGCAACAGAATGTGAAAAAGATATTGAAAACCATGAAGGCTTTATTGACGGGGAAGAAACTGATATGTTCCATGAAGAAAAATTATCTGTATTTGATCAGAAGATAAAAGAAGGCAAGAACCAAAATTATGCTATAAAATATGCACTTTTAAAGGAATTCATGGAACATTCCTTAAATGATGAGGAAATGGACCAGATAGCGACGATATTTGATCAGAAAATAAAGGAAGGTAAGAGCTGGGAATATGCAAACGGCTACTCTGTACTAAGGGTTGTTGATAAATTAGATGAGAAACAAGCAGATATAAGAGCAAAAATATATGAACAAGACTCCAAAGCAAAGAAATTTCGAGAAGAAAGTAATAAAGATTTAGGAAAGAAATTAGAAGTGGACGACGAAGCAGGTAAAAAATATAAAGAAATGATATTTGAACAGAAGCGCAGGGAATGTAATGGATATGATTATTCTTCTAAATATGCAAATTTAAAAGCAATTTATGACTTGGATGATAAACAAGCAGATACATGTGCAAGACTTTACGAAGAATTAGGACGATGCTACTTAAGCGAGGAATATATAAATAAGTACATAGAATTAAGAGTCTTTCATGGTTTCGACGAGTCAGAGGCTAATTTTATTGCAAATATATATGAGGAAGAAATTAAAGAAGGAAAAAATAAGGAATATGTGCTGAAACTTATAGAATTACATCTTTGTAATGGAATGGACTTTATACAAGCTAAGATTGGAGCATCAATATATCAGGAAAAGATAAAAGAAACTAAGGATATTTATTATATAAATGAATATATAAGACGAAAAGTTATTGAAGGTTTAAGTGATGAACAAGCAGATATTGAAGCAAAGAAGTATTCTGAAGGAAAAGCGATAGGCATTTTAAAGCGCTTTGACGGTTTTGGAGTATTTGGTGCAGAAGTATATGAACAAAAGTTTAAAGAGGGAAAGGACTGGCATTATGCTAAGAAATATTATAACATTTTAGCACGTGAAGAGGTCAGAGAAGAACAAATTGATAAGCTTATAACAACATATGATGAGAAAATTAAAGCAGGTAAAAGTAATATTTATAGCAACAAATATTCAGAGCTAAAAGTTATTTATAATTTAAGTGACGAGAGGGCAGATCTTGGAGCGACAATATATGAAAAGAAAATAAAAGATGGCGAAGAGCGTTGGATGGCAAATGAATATGTTAAATTAAAAGTGTTAAAAAACTTAAGTGACCAACAGATTGAGAAGAGATTTTTGGTATATAATCAGAGAAAAAAGATAGATACTCTGGATTTTCGAGGAGAAAATGACTATGACGATATAACTTTTGATAAATATAAGCATAGGGAATTAAAAGTATTTAAAAATTTAGATAATAAAGAAGCAGAACAAGGGGCACGTGTATATCAAAGTGAAATGGCTTCGTTTAAGGGAAAGGTGTATTCTGAAAAATATGCTGACTTAATAACTTTTGATAGACTAAAAAAAGGAGCTATTGAGTGCGCATTGATTTATGAACAAAAACTTAGAGAAGGAAAAAGTGTTTATTATGCCGACAAGTATGCAGAATTAAGAATAATTAGAGGCTTAGATGATGAAGTGTCAGATATAGGGGCAAAAATATTTGAGCAAAAGATGAATGAAGGGAAAAGTATAGATTATTCAAACAGATATGTAATACTAAATGTCTTTTATGGGAAAAGCGAAGAAGAAGCTAATAGAGAGGCAATAATTTTTGAAAATAAGCGAAAATTTGACGATTATGCAGCAGAAAATATAAGAACATTCAATATATTAAAAGACAGACGAACTGGCGAGAAAAGATTTGGCAGGTATGAAGAATTAAATTGTACTGGTAAATATAATAATTTGCTAAAAGATCTTACTTCTAAATTGGATAAAGCAAGAGCAATGAAAGCAATATTTGATGAAGAACTAGGCAGAGGAAAGAGTTCTAGCTATGCGAAGGAATATGCAAGATTAAGAGTCATTTGTAAAGAGGAAGAAAAAATTGCAAGAGAAATGGCTGGAGTATTTGAAATATATATTAATCAAGGAATGAGTATTCAATTTGCAAGAGAACAAACTGAATTGGTTATGATTATGAAAGATAAAATGGGCGAACCAGCTCATAAAAGAGCTAGACTTTAATCAATGAATAAAAAATTTTGGAGGAATTAGAAATGAATATAAGCAAGTTTATCAAAGTGTCAACATGCATGCTTTGCCTAGGTACTATAATATATGGAATGTCTATGGCAATGGAAGAAAATAATGAGCCCAAGTATGCAGGGCAGAACCAAGTATTAAGTGATGAACAAGACATTTATACCAATGAATATAGAAAATTGATATCATTTTATAAATTTGATAGAGCAATGGCTAAAAAAGCAATGGAAATATTTAAAGCAGAAATAACTTCTGGCAGAAATAAGGATTATGCAGACAAATATACGTATTTGGTAGTGCATAATGAGCTTAATGACGAAATAGCTAGAAAATTTTTAAAGATATATGAACAAAAACTTAGCGAAAAGAGAAGCAGTAGTTACGCTTACAAGTATGCAGAAATAAAAATGTTTAAAAATGTAGACGATAAGAAAGCAGATGAACAGGCAACTGTATACGAACAGGAGCTTAGCAAAGAAAAATCTCAGGAATATGCTTCTATGTACTCAGAATTATTAGTAATAGATCAAATTATTGAACAGAGGGCACAAGAAGGCGCATTAAAATATGAGCAAAAGATTAAGGAAGGAAGAAATAACGATTATGCTTATGCTTATGCTAAGTTTGCAGCTTTTAATTCAATGGATGAAGAGGAATTAAATGAGGTAGCGTTAGTATATGAAAAGGCTATAAATGATGGCGAGGATCAAGAACATGCTTACATACGAGCTAAGATTTTTATGTCTAGTAAATATGATTTGAAAGAAATGAATGTAAATGAGACAATTTATGACAAAGAAATAAGTAATGGTATGAGTAAGCATTATGCAGAAACTTATATGATGCACATAGATTCATATAGACATAGAGAGGAACCATCAAGAAAATATGCAACGGAATATGAAAAATGTATTAAAAAAGGTAAAAGTCGTAGTTATTCTGGTAGATATTCTCTTGAAGTTGTAGGCTCGAAGAGCAGCGAAGAAGAAGCTGACAAAAAGGCAACTGAATATGAGAAGTGTATTAAAAAAGGGAAAAGCAATGAATATGCTGATAAATATGTAGATGAAGTTGTAAGTATGGGAAGCAGCGAAGAAGAGGCTCATAGAAAAGCAATTAAGGCAGAAAAGTATTTGTATGACTTTGGTACCGATTATGATGTAAAAATAGAAAGATCAGCAATATCTGATAATGAAAAAGAAGTTTTAAATTACATCGCAGGATATAATGATTTATTGAAACTTAATAAGCACTTTAAAGAAATTGTCGAAGGCTGTTATAGTAAATACTCATTTATATATAAAGCAAAGCTTAAAGAGAAAAAAGGTAAGGTTTATGCATATAAATATACCGAGCTGAAAGTAGACAAGAACTTAAGTGATGAACAGGCTGATCTAGGAGCAACAATATTTGAGCAAAAGATAAAGGAAGGATACAATGATAGGATAGCTGATGGGTACATGAACTTGAAGATATTTAAAAATTTAAGTGACGAGCAAGCTAATGATGAAATTCTTAAATATCAAGAGAGACAGGAAGAGTATGATAGAGAAAATATGTGGCACAGTTCACGAGGTGATTACTGTGATAAGTATCTAGAATTGAAATTGTTTAAAAAAATAGACAATGCTCAAATGAGAAATAGCGCAACTATGTATGAAGATAAGATGAAGAGAAATAGCAGAACGTATTCGAATAAATATACTGACCTAATGTTATATAACAGACTGGAAGGATCAGACGCAGATAAAGCAGCACGTCTATTTGAACAGAAAATAACTTTAGAAAGGGCAAGCGTTAACTATGCCAATAAATATGTAGAATTAAAAATATTTAAAGGATTGAGTGATGAAGCTGCAGATCTTGGAGCAAAGATTTATGAGAAGAAGATAGGAGAAAGAAAAAATATTGATTATGCTAACATGTATGTGACTTCAAAGGTCTTTTATGGAAAAAGTGATGAAGAAGCTGACAGAGAGGCAACAATATTTGAAAGTAAGCAGAAATTTGCTAATCATGAAGAGAAAACATTAAGAATATTTGATATAAAAAAGGACAAAAAGGTCAGCAAAAGAACATTTAACGAATACCTAGATTCAGATTGTAATGAAAATTATGATGGATTGATAAAAGATTTAGAATCAGAAATATCTGAGGCTAAAGAAATGGAAAGAATTTTTAATGAAGAAGTAGACAGAGGTAGAAGTTTTAATTATGCAGGAGAGTATGCAAGACTAATAGTTGTTTGCAAAGAAAATGAAAATGTTGCAAGAGAAATGACTGAGATTTTTGAAAGATGTATAAATGAAGGAACAAGTCCTGAACTTTCAAGAAAAAGAGCTGCATCAATTGTAAAAGGAACAGAAAGCGAACCAAATCAAAAAAGAGCAAGATATTAAAACGGTTGATGGACGGATTAATTAAGTTGGACTAAGATTTTTTTAATGCAGAAATAGTCTGGCTGTATTTGACTCAATAAGGGGAGTCTAAATATTAAGGTAATAGAGCTATTTGGAGGGAAATAACTTGAATTTAAATAGGTTTAGGAAAATATCGACATGTATAATTTGTCTAGGGACAATGATTTCGAGCATGTCTGTAATGGCGATGGAAGAAAATAATAGTAAAATTAAATCTGAATGTACAGAGAAAAGCCAAATGTTAAATCCTGAAGGTAAAACTTACTTGAATGAATATAAAAAATTGATATCATTTTATAAACTGGATAAAACAACAGCTGAAGAAATGATGAAAGTTTTTAAAAAAGAATTAGAATCTGGAAAAAGCGAAGAATATTCAGAGAAATATGCATATTTGGTAGCGCATGCTGGGCTAAATGAAGAAATGGCAAGAGAAATATCAAGAATATTTGAAGAAAAGATTAACGACGGGAAGAGCCAAAGTTACGCTTACAAGTATGCGGAATTAAAAATTATAAAAGGAATGGAAGATAAAAGAGCTGACGAGCAAGCATTGGTATATGAAAAGAAGCTCGAAGAAGGAAAATCTCCAGAATATGCTGCCATATATGCTGAAATATTAACGGTCGACAGAGTACTTGAGAAAGAAGCTAATCAAATTGCAGAGATATACGTAAGAAAACTAAAAGAAGGAAAAAGTATTAATTATGCATATGCTTATGCGATATCAATAATGAATTTGGGGATAACAGAAAGAACGGCTAATAGATTTGCATTGATATATGAACAAGCAATAATTGATGGAGAAGATCCAGAATGTGCTTACATGCAGGCAATGATGATAATATATAATAACGTAGGTATAGAAGTGATTAAGGAAGCTATATCAGCATATAAGAAAGAAATTAGAAAAGGTCAAAGCAAAGACTATGCAAGGGAATATGTAATGAGAAGATTTGCATATGACCATTATAAAGATGAATCAAAAGACTTTGCAGAAGTATATGATAAATGCATTAAAAAAGGAAAGAGTAGACTTTATGCTCTTAGATATGCAGAACTTATCGTAGATTCAGAAAAGTCTGAAGAATATGTTGAAAAAGTTATGAAAATATTTGAGCAGAGACTAAAGGCAGGTAAAGGAGGTGGAACTGAAGCTGCAAAACTCCAATTGGCAAAGGAAGAAAAAATGAAAAGTGGAAATAAACCTGTAAGCGAAACGAAAAAAGACAGAAGCGATCTCTATTATAGTAAATACGAAGTATTAAAATATATTACCTGGAATGATACGACTGCCCAGGACATAGCACGTTCATTTGATTGCGAGTTAAGTAAAGGAAAGAGTTGGGAATATGCCAACAAGTATGCGGTAGCATTTTCGGAACATTGGATGAATAGTATGTACAGATTTTTTGTAGAGCCTATGGCGAGAATATATGAGGAGAAAATAAAAGAGGGTAAAAGTAGTATCTATGCAAATAGCTATGCAGATGCAGTTATATTAAAATGCTTAGATGCTGTACAAGCTGACATAGAAGCAACACAGAGAGAAAGAGATGTACAGAACTATTTATCAGGAAAAAGAATAGCAGGACAAGGAATTGAATTGAGTGTCCTTGAAGATCCTTTATTTAAGTATTATGATGAAAAAGTAAAGGAAGGTAAGAGCTCTTATTATATGGATAAGTATTGCTTTTTGACGAGAAAGTTAGGTTACAGCCATAAAATGGCTGATAAGATTGCAAGTGTTTATGATAAAAAGCGACAAGAAGGCAAGAGCAAAGATTATGTCGATAAATACTTAGAGTTGATAGATAAGAATGTAAGCGAAGAGAAAGCTATCGAGGGAGCAGAAATGTATGACCAAAAACTGAAGCGAGGGTGGTCAAAAGGATCAGCAAAGGAATATGTAGAATTAAGAATACTTAAAAATTTGAACGAAGAGGAAACTAATAAACAACTTCAATTATCATCGGATAAAGAGGATTTATGTTATAACAGAATTTGTGATAGATATGAGGACAATATTACAGAGGATACTTATAAGTATGCAGAATTGGTATTGCTTAGAAAGCTGGACGATGAAGCAGCACATAGAGCAGCAAACATATTTGAAGATAAAATGTATGGAGATAGTGAAACAAAGGAATATGCTGATAAATATACAGACTTATTAACATTCAATGCATTGAGTGATGAAAAAGCTGACGAATGTGCAAGAAAGTATGAAGCAAAGATCCAAAAAGGCGAGGGAACTAATTATGCGAATAAGTATGCTGAATTAAGAGTGTTAGCAGAATTAAGTAAAGAAAAAGCAGACATTGGAGCGAAAATCTTTGAGGATATGATCGAAAAAAGAAGGAAAAGCTTAAATTATGCTAATAGATATGTAAAAGAAAAAGTTGTATTAGGAAAAAGTGAAGAAGAGGCTGACAGGGAAGCAACAATATTTGAAAGTAAGCAAAAATTTAATGACTGTAAGGGAAGTATTTTAGAGCCGTTCAACAAATGTAAAGGTAATGGGCAGGTTTATAAAAGAAAAATTAATGAACGTCAAGAATTTAATTGTACTGAAGACTATGATAAATTAGCAGCAGAGTTTCAAGCGCAAGCAGAAGCAGTAAAAAGAATGTCAGAAGTATTTAAAAAAGAAATAAGCGATGGCAAAAGCTCTGAATATGCAAGCGAGTATGCAAGATTAATTATCACTTGTAAGGAAAAAGAAGAAAATGCAAGAGAAATGGCAGAAATATTTGAGAAATGCATTAAAACTGGAATGAATCCTGAGTTTGCAAGAAGACAAGCTGAGTCAATTGTCAAGGGAACAGTGGACGGGCTTAGCCAAAAGAAAGCAAAACATTAGAAATCAGAATGGGTCAGTTAAGTTTGGCTGACTCTCTTAAAGAAATGTACATAGAAGATTAATAAAAATTTTGGAGGAATAAAAATGAAAATAATTAAATTAACAGCTTGTTTACTTTGTTTAGGGAGCGTAATCCCAGGGTTGTCAGCGATGGCAATGGAAAATGAAAACAGAGAGGACAAATGTATTGAACAAAGTCAAGAAGACAGAATAAGAGTAATATATGAGCAAGAATTAGAATCAGGGAAAAGTGATACATATGCAAGAAAATATGCAGAATTACTTGTAAGATTTAACTTGCCTGAGGAATTATCAAGAAGGTTGGCAGAAGATTTTGAAGAAGAAATGAAATTTAAAATCGATGAAACAGCAAGTGATAAGAGTATCCTAGAGAGTATTATAGGAAGTTTTAAAGGAAACGAAGGACTTGGACATAAAATGATGTCCCTTTATAATGAAAAAAGAAGACAGGGAAGAAGTAAATTATATTCGGCAGAATATGTGAGACAATACAGCAAAAGGATAGAAGATCAAAATGGAAGTAAATATGCTGACAAATTGGCTAGCGCCTTTGAGACATATGTATTAAAAGGATATTCACAGGAAGAAGCAAGGGAGAAAGTTTTAAAAGAAATTGAAAAGGAATATATTAAACGAGGATTTTCAGAGGAAGATGCAAGAGAGAAAGCTTCGAGAGAAATTGAAAAGGAAACTGCTTCAAGTGATTTAGATAAGAAAATAGAAGAACAAAGAAGCAAGCTTTATGCATTAGAATATGCGAGACAATACAGTAAAAGAACAAAAAGTCAGGATAGAAGTAAAAGTGGTAAAAGATTGGCTAGCATGTTTGAAAGATATGTTTTAAAAAGTTATTCAAAGGAAGAAGCAAGGGAGAAAGTTTTAAAAGAAATTGAAGAGGAATATATTAAACGAGGATTTTCAGAGGAAGAAGCAAAGGAAAAAGCTTTGAGTGGTTTAGCTAAGAACGAAATTGCAAGTGGTGATGATTATATCATAGAGAGCATAAGAGAGAGTTTTAAGGGAAGACTTGGACGTAGAATGATATTGCTTTATTATAAGAAAAGAAAAGAAGGAAGAAGCAAGTTTTATGCATTAGAATATGTGAAGCAATACGGTAAAAGGATACAAGATCGTGATAGAGATAAAAAGTTGGATAGCATGTTTAAGGAATATCTTGAACAGAGATTTTCAGAGAAAGATGCAAGCGAGAAAGCTTTAAAAGAGGTCGATGAAGGCATATTAGCAAATTCAGAATCAAAACAAGATATTGAAGTAAGACAAGAAGAAACTAAAAAGAAGAGAAAAGCTGAAAATCCATCAGAATCTAAAATAGATTTAGATTCAAGTGAAGAATCTGAAGAAGAATCAAATTCAAATGAGAAATCAGAAACGGATGCAAAATCAGATTTAGATGAGAAAGATTCTAAGAGTAACTAAATATATTTGATAGATAGACATAGAATATAATTTTGGAGGAATAAGCAATGAAATTAATTAAGTTATCAACATGTATAATTTGTTTAGGGACAATGATCTCTGGCATGTCTGTAATGGCAATGGAAAACGATGATAAAGATAAGGCTGGGGCTGCTGAGCAAAGCCAAATGTTAGATTATGAAGGTAAAACTTATTTGAACGAATATAAAAAGTTAATATTATTTTACAAACTTGATAAAGCATCAGCTAAAAAAGTGATGGAAGTCTTTAAAAAGGAAATAGAATCTGGGAGAAGTGAAGAATATTCGGAAAAATATGCGTATTTGGTAGCGCATGATGGACTAAATGAAGAAATGGCAAGAGAAATATCAAGAGTATTTGAAGAAAAGATTAGCGAGGGGAAGAGTCAAAGTTACGCTTACAAGTATGCAGAACTAAAAATTATAAAAGGGATGCAAGATAAACAAGCTGACGAGCAAGCATTAGTATATGAAAGAAAACTTAATGAAGGAAAGTCCCCGGAATATGCTGCAATGTATGCGGAACTATTGACCAAGGATAGATTGATTGAGACTGAAGCTGACAAATGTGCGAAAGTTTATAAAAAGAAAATAAAAGAAGGGAAAAGCATTAATTATGCATATGCTTATGCAATATTAAAAGAGGATTGGGGATTAAGTGACAAAAAAGCTAATGAGTTTGCATTAGTATATGAACAAGCAATAACTGATGGAGAAGACCCAGATCATGCATATGTACATGCAAAGATGGCAGTGTTTTATCATTTTGATTAGAAACGACCACGCACACTCGTGAATTTAGTCATGAGTTAGTGGTCGAATATAGTCAGCATATACGGAAA
>CAKSSR010000007.1 GCA_934489735.1 uncultured Eubacteriales bacterium
AACATCATTAAATTTGTTGACTTTCCAAACCTTCTTGGTTTTGTTATACAGACACATTGCGATGACATCCCGATTAATTCATTCATTTTTTCTATCAATTCTGACTTATCTACAAAATATTTCCCTTTTGCCTCTTTTGTAAATTGATTTATTTTATCTATACTATTCAAAAAATAACCCATTTTTGTTTCCTCCCAATCATTTTCTTTTTATAGATTCTCAATTTTTATTCTATGATTCTTATTTTTGCTATCGTATACTATCCTTACGGCAAACTTTTCTCCTGTGCAGTCATCCAATGCTTCCACGTATCTTCTTTCTCTTATCTGTCTTATTGCATCTTCCGGCGTCGAGTCTTTCTTTAGTTCCAATATGAATGACGGCTGGGATCTGTCATATGGATGAAATACAAAGTCTGCTAGTCCTGCGCCTGCTCGTTCTTCTCTTTTTATATTGTAGTCGTCTCTTGCTATAAGGTAGACCAATGTTACTACGCATGACAATGAGTTCTCGTCGTTATATTTTAATAATGGAATGTTATAGTCATGTGCTGCCTGTATTATCTCCTCCATCTTCTTTGTGTCCCTTGTCAATGTCGCCTTTAGCATTTCCTTTGAATTTCTTATTAATTTTGCTACTTCTCCCACTGATTTGTCTTGTATTGCTTCATCAAACTTTAGCTGTAGCTCATGGTTAGGTATCCTTACCGTCCCATTATGATAGCTTAATAGTCCATAAATCGCCATCGCTGAAAATACTTGATTCTCATTTCCAAACGAAGTCTTTTCCGCACTATATCCCTTCAGTACCATTTCTATCGGAATTCCTGATATCATCTTTATAATATCATCCTTAATCCCATCTATATTCATGTTGATATATTCCAAAATTCCATCAAATGCTCCCGTATTCGTCCAATAGCTTTGACATCTCGCTCTG
The DNA here is from genome assembly GCA_934489735.1 of uncultured Eubacteriales bacterium. GTDB lineage: Bacteria > Bacillota > Clostridia > Oscillospirales > Acutalibacteraceae > CAKSSR01. The sequence continues at coordinate 940 of CAKSSR010000007.1, forward strand.
TCCAATGCAAATGATACTGATCTTGGATTATATAAATCTGTTCCATCATATGTTTTATATCCATTGTACCACTCTTTCAGTTCACTCATTGATACTTTATCCTGTCTTTTGCATAATTCTTCTACTTCATTTTCTGTAAATCCAAAATACTTATCATATCTTTCATCATTCAGCATCGTATATTCGTCAAACATATTTAATGTCGATCCGTTAAAATACTTTGCTACCGGTAGTATTCCTGTCATATATACTAACTCCACGTATGGTTCTCCCTTTAATAAATTCATTAAAAATGTTAAAAACGATTTCCGTTCCTTCTCTGTAAACAAATCTTTATTAAATATATAATCCCATTCGTCTATTATGAATATAAATCCTTCTTTTGTCTTATTAAAAACCTTTTTAAATATATCTGACAATGTCATCCTGGGTAATATTTTTATATCTGGCATTAATTCTATTAAATCTTCCTTTAATAAATCTTTATACCTACTTATATAATCTTTATAGGTAAAATTCTCTTCATCTGGCTCCTTACTAAAATCGATATATATAACATTATGCTTATTCAAATGTTCTAGATATGTCTCACTTTTACTTATTTCTAACTTATCAAATAAATTCTTAAAATCTGCTTCTTTTGAATAATATGATGCTAACATCATTAAATTTGTTGACTTTCCAAATCGTCTTGGTTTTGTTATGCATATGTGTCTTCTTCCTGTTTTTATGCAACGGTTTATATTTTCTATCATCATCGACTTATCTACAAAATATTTATCGTTAGATATGAATTTAAAATCATTTTCCATAAAATCATTGTTTAAAAAATAACCCATTTTTGTTTCCTCCCAATCATTTCTTTCTTATAATTTTCTTATGAATTCTCAATTTTTATTTTATGATTCTTATTTTTTGCTGCCATATACTATCCCGAAGGCAAATTTTTTCAGGTATCAGTTTGCCCTTTCCTTCTTGTCATATGATTATTTTTACACTCCTGCAAGCAGTTTATCAATAGAATTATGACAAATCTGATAATTCTTAATAAACTTGTTTTCCTTTATTATATCATACTTTAACTTTCTGTTTCTATATTCTTTATAAAACAAACGTGATTGATTTGAAACTTTTGATACCAGGTTAGCAGATCTTTGAAGATGAATGAAGAATATTGACGATTTGACTAACATATAATTGCGGACGACAAACTATTTTTACGTATATTTTAAATACATTAAAAAAATATATATTTTCTCACAAAAGGTATTGACACACACATATATATATAGTATATTATAAATAATCACTGTTTTAGTGATTGAATTAAAATTTTTAAAAGGAGTTGTGGATCATGAAGGAATATATGTATTGTAAAGAGGATTTTGATGGAACAATAATAGTTCCTGCAACAAAAGAATTTGTAGAAGGAATGGCAGAAGGTGAATATCCGTGCAAAGGAGCAAGAAAATTTGACTATAAGTTTACAAAAGGAAGAATTTATGGTATACCACCTTGGGAAGACCACGATAGACTTGTGCCATTGTCAGGTTACGATGGAAAATTGTTTGATTCGTCTACGGAAGCAAAGGAATATTTAAGGAGTTTTAATGAGCCGGGAGGTTATATGGTTGACTGTGCTATTATAAATGGAGATAGCGAAGATTTGTTTAGCGATTGCTATACTCATAATGCTGATGTAGAATACATGTTAAAAAGCGAAGGAAGAATATATGAGATCGATGATGAGAATCATTATGTATTAACAGATGAAGCTAAAGATCTTTTTGATATAATTACAATTAAATAAGCAATAATTAAAGAAAATCAATAGAACCAGATGCTACTTTTTAACGGTGGCTCTGGTTTTTTTACGATCGAGTGACAAATATATATATTTTTGATATAATAATAAAGTAATATGCATTAAATTTTAATATAAGTTAATGTTGAAAGGCAATATATTATTAACTTGACCATAAGATTGTATTTGTGATAAACTATTATTTGTAAAGGAATTTTTATCACAATCAGATTATGGCTATGATTTTATAGCATATTAATTAATTTGAATACAGAGGTGATAAGGAAAGGCGGTGCAATAGTTGATTTTTTTATCAACAAATTAGAAATGGTTAGGATAGGGAAAGAAAATTATTACCTAAATATTGCAAATTCAGTTTTGGAAAGGGGAACTTGTTTAAGGAGAAACTTTGGAGCAGTGATAGTAAAGAATGACCAAGTGATATCTTCTGGCTATACTGGAGCACCTAGAGGTTGCAAAAATTGTATAGATTTACAAACGTGCGTAAGAGAAGAGCTACATATTCCAAAAGGGGAAAGATATGAATTATGTAGATCAGTTCATGCAGAGGCAAATGCTATAATACATGCTGCCAGGAAAGATATGCTAGGTTCTACGCTTTATTTAGTTGGAGTCGATGCAAAGACAGGGGAATATGTTGAAAACACTTCGTCATGCTCTATGTGTAAGCGACTAATAATTAATGCTGGAATAGAAAAAGTAGTAATTAGGAAGAATATTGATGACTACGAGGTAATAAATGTTAGAGACTGGGTAGAAAATGATGACTTTTTATTAAAAAATATTGGATCTAACAAGTATTAATTAAGTAAAATTAAGAAAAAGAAGAAATAGAGAAAGGTGGTGGAGTACTGTTGTTATATATTTTGACAACAGTAATCAATTGAATATTAAATATAGACCTGGTTTAAGAGCTATAAAAACAGCTATTGCAGTGGCTATATGTATCATTATTTCAAACATATTGAATAGACCGGATGCCTTTTGCTCAGCAATAGCTACAATTATTTGTATGAAACAGACTTACAAAGAAACAGTTAGCAGTGGAATAAGTCGGTTTATAGGTACTTTTTTAGGGGGAATAGTGGGATATTTATTTCTAAATGTATCATTTTTGATACCATATTACAGATGGATAAGAGTGATTGTCATTCCAATAGCACTTTTATTGGTTATATATATATTGAACACGACAAGCCAACGTGATGCAATAAGTATAGGCTGTATAGTAGTATTAGTGATAGTTGCTCATTCGGAATCAGGGAAAAGTGATGCACTTATATACGTGGTGGATAGAATATTTGATACGATTATAGGAGTTGTAGTGGCAACTGTTATAAACATGTGCAAGTTTACTAAGATAAAGTCCCATGACCCAAATCAAATTCAATCAAATACGAATAAAAATTAAAAGGTTAGAGTAAATTATAATAATAAGATTATAAGGAGGAATAAGTATAAAAGTTTCGGAGAAAAATGAAGGCCAATCATTTGTAAAAGGTGCATTTATCTTAACATTAAGTGCAATTATAGTTAAAATAATAGGAGCTATATTTAAAATTCCATTGACTGCTAAACTTGGTGGAGAAGGAATGGGATCATTTAACTCAGCTTATGATTTGTATAATCCTATTTGTGCATTGGCCACTGCCGGGTTTCCAATAGCTATTTCTAGAATGGTATCGGAGAACATGGCTAAGAAACGTTATAATGACGTAAGAAGGATTCATAATGTTTCAGTACCATTATTCTTTATATCAGGAACTTTGGGCTTCCTACTGATTGTAGCAGGTTCGTTTATCCATCCAAAGTTAATAAATAATACAGGCGTGTTCTTTGTAGATTTAGCTTTGTCACCGACAGTATTATTCGTTTGCCTTATATCAATTTACAGAGGATACTATCAGGGAATGAAAGATATGACTCCGACAGCAGTGTCTGAAGTAATTGATAAGGTTTGTCACCTAGTGGTAGGCTTAGGCTTATGTTATTTTATAATGGACTACGGAATGAATGAATATTATCAAAAGGGGACAGTGTTTTCGATTCCATACCAATCAGAGTCACTAGCGAGAAGTGCTTTGCTTCCGATATCTGCTGCAGGGGCTATATTGGGAGTTACAATAGGTTCAATAGTAAGCTTTTTATATCTTTTTATAAAGTATAAGAGAGAAGGAAGCAGAATAACGGAAGAACAATTAAAAAATTCACCATCTGCTAGATCATTTAAAGAGACTTTTATGTCATTGGTGAAGATTGCATTACCAATTGGACTCGGGGCTTTCCTAATGAACACGGCAAGCTTTATAGATGGCACCTTGATTCAAGGTAGGATAAGCCATATTATGAATACAAATCCGGAATCCTTGATGGAAGTTTACAGAGGGTTAATAAGTTCTGAAACAGTTCAACGAGGGACTACGCATACGTTTCTATATGGCATATTTGGTTACTCTGCCCCTGTAATCATGTTAGTAAATTCAGTCGCTGAAATGTTCGGGGTAAGCGCATTACCATCAATTACTTCCGCATGGGTGACTGGAGATAGAAAAAAAATAAAGAGCAGTATAGAAACTGTTTTAAAAATGACGATGCTTTTCACCATACCAGCAGGATTTGGTTTAGTAGCATTATCTGGACCACTTATGAATTTACTGTATAGTGACACTCCCAGTGAAGCCTATATAGCTTCAAAGGTGCTTATGATAATGGGAATAGCAGTAATTTTTTCATCAACTACGACTCCAGTATGCAGCATGCTTCAAGCAGTTGGAAGAGCTGATTTACCTGTTAAGCTTTTAGTTATCGGAATGGTGATAAAAATTACTTTAAATTACTCGCTGGTTGGGATTCCTCAAATAAACATACAGGGGGCAGGAGTGGGGACATTAGTCAACTACATGTTTGTATTGATAGCTGCCTTATATTTTTTATGTAAAGAGACCTATATCATTCCGGATTTTAAATCCATATTCATAAAACCATTAGCAGCAGGACTAATTTCAGCATTATCAGCTTATTTTTCTCACAAATTTTTGTGTCAGATATTCCCATGTAAGATTTCTACACTGATTGCTATAGGAATTGCTGTGCTAATTTACCTAATTTCAATGATATTGTTTAGGGCAATTACTGCTTCTGATATAAAAATGCTTCCAAAGGGAGAAAAATTTTTAAAAGTGCTTGAAAAAATGAAATGGATATAGTAAAATGGTCAAAGCGGGTATTTAGAGACCATTTGGAATCGAATACAGCGAATGTTTAATTTTATCACGGAGGTATATTTAATTATGAACAAATCTGAATTAGTAGCAGCAGTAGCAGAAAAGTGTGAAATGTCCAAGAAGGATGTTGATAAAGTACTAGCAAGTATACTAGAGACTGTTGTAGAAACCGTTGCAGGAGACGAAAAAATACAATTAGTTGGATTTGGTACATTCGAGCTTCGCTCAAGAAATGCAAGAAAGGGTCGCGATCCTAGAACAGGGGAAGAAATTGATATCCCAGCATCAAACATACCAGCATTTAAAGCAGGCAAATCATTTAAAGAAGCAGTAAATAAGTAAGAAAAAATAGCTTTGAGGAATAGATTTTTCCTTAAAGCTAATTCTGTAAATGGGAAGTGATAAAATTTGAGATTAGATAAATATCTAAAAGTATCCAGAATTATCAAAAGGAGAACAGTTGCGAAGCAAGCATGTGACTCAGGGAAGACATTAATCAATGGCAAAGTAGCGAAAGCCTCGAGTGAGATTAAAGTAGGGGACCAACTGGAAGTAAATATAGGTGCAAAACCACTAAAAGTAGAAGTGGTTTTGGTGAAAGAACATGTGAAAAAGGAAGAAGCTTCAAGTTTATATAAAGAAATTTAAAATAGTACTTGATTTTTCTTTAAAAAGTAGTAAAATATTCTTAGCACTCAAAAAATACGAGTGCTAAATAATAATTTTTGATTGCTTAAGGAGGCAATATTTATGACAATTAAACCACTTGCAGACAGAGTAGTAGTTAAAATGGAAGAGGCTGAAGAAACGACTAAGAGCGGAATAGTATTAGCAGGTTCAGCTAAAGAAAAGCCTCAGATTGCAAATGTAGTAGCTGTAGGCCCAGGTGGAATTATTGATGGCAACGAAGTAAAAATGTATGTAAATGTAGGGGATAAAGTTCTTATCAGTAAGTATTCTGGTACTGAAGTGAAAATTGATGGAGAAGAGTATACTATTGTTCGTCAATCAGATATATTAGCAACAGTAGTGGAAATATAGATTATTTAGAAATATTGTAGGTCTGACTATGTAAAATGGTTGGAATGATTAAGAAAAATTTAAGAACCGTAAGACATACGGGAGCAAATTGCTTATAATTTTTAGAAATATATTATCAAACGGGAACCAACTACTTAAGATTAAAATATAAAAAGGAGTACTTATATATGGCAAAAGATATAATTTATGGTGAAGAAGCAAGAAAAGCACTATTGAGTGGAATAAATCAATTAGCAGACACAGTTAAAATTACATTAGGACCTAAGGGCAGAAATGTCGTTCTAGACAAGAAATTTGGGGCTCCATTGATAACAAATGACGGAGTGACAATAGCAAAAGAGATAGAATTAGAAAATCCATTCGAAAACATGGGAGCTCAATTGGTTAAAGAAGTAGCAACTAAGACAAACGACGTTGCAGGAGACGGAACAACAACAGCTACATTGTTAGCTCAATCTTTAATACAAGAGGGCATGAAGAATGTTACAGCTGGAGCTAATCCAATGATATTACATGTTGGAATTAAAAAAGCAGTTGAAGCAGCAGTTAATTCAATAAAAGAGAATTCTAAGAAAGTAACATGTTCGGACGACATTGCTAGAGTTGCTACAATTTCTGCAGCAGACGAGTTTATCGGGAAGTTAATAGCAGAAGCAATGGAGAAGGTTTCTAATGACGGAGTAATAACAGTTGAAGAGTCAAAGACAGCAGAGACTTATTCAGAAGTAGTAGAAGGCATGATGTTTGATAGAGGATACATTTCTCCTTACATGGTAACTGATACAGACAAAATGGAAGCTATCATAGACGACGCATATATACTAATTACTGATAGAAAGATCGCAAATATTCAAGAAATCTTACCATTATTAGAGCAAATAGTTCAGACTGGTAAGAAATTAGTTATCATTGCGGAAGATATAGAAGGAGAAGCTTTAGCAACTTTGATAGTTAATAGATTAAGAGGGACATTTACTTGCGTGGCAGTAAAGGCACCAGGATTTGGCGACAGAAGAAAAGAAATGCTAAGAGATATTGCAATCCTTACAGGAGGAGAAGTTATATCTGAAGAAGTAGGCTTAGAATTGAAAGAAGCTACTTTAGAGCAACTAGGTAGAGCACGTCAGGTTAAGATTGAGAAAGAAAATACTATAATAGTTGACGGGGCAGGCAACTCAGATGAGATAAAAGCAAGAGTATCTCAGATTAGGAGTCAAATCGAGAATAGCACTTCTGAGTTCGACAAAGAAAAGCTACAAGAGAGATTAGCAAAATTAGCTGGCGGTGTAGCAGTAATTAAAGTAGGCGCTGCAACTGAGATAGAAATGAAAGAAAAGAAATTAAGAATAGAAGACGCTCTAGCTGCAACTAAAGCCGCAGTTGAAGAAGGTATAGTAGCTGGAGGAGGAATAGCATTAATCAATGCAATACCAGCAGTTCAAGAAGTAGTATCTTCTTTGGAAGATGATGAAAAAACAGGCGCAAGCATAGTTCTTAAAGCATTAGAGTCACCACTTCGCCAGATAGCTGCAAATGCAGGATTAGAAGGATCAGTTATAGTTGAGAACGTAAAGACTTCTGGTAAAGTAGGATATGGATATAATGCAAAGAGTAAAGAATATGTAGACATGATATCAGCAGGTATAGTAGATCCAACTAAAGTTACAAGATCAGCACTTCAAAATGCAGCATCAGTAGCAGGAATGGTATTGACAACTGAGTCATTAGTGACAGATATTAAAGAACCTGCAAATCAATCTCAAGGAATGCAATCAGATCCTTCAATGGCAGGAATGTATTAATAACTAGTAAAGAAGAAAGTTCAACCTTTATACTTTGGTTGGACTTATTTTTTCTATTAATTTTTTTTGTTAAATTTCTGTTAAATTGAGGTTTATTATCATTTTTTATGTTATAATTAAGATATTGAAATTAATTTATATCATAAGGTGGTAAAAAAGTATGGCAAAATTGAAAAATATATTGAGTTTATCTATAGCAGCTATTAGTTTGGGAACAGTTTTTGCAGGTGGGGCTTATGCAACAGAACAAAATATTGAAAAATCATACGAAAAAAGAGGAAATATTGAAGGAACTAATAGTATCAAGCAGAAAGAAGTAGAAAATAAGTTAATTACATTTAGATCAGAATTTCAAGAGATATTGTCCAGAAGATCTGATATAAAGAATAAAGAAATCTTTTTGCGCAATTATATATCAAGTAGATTTAGAGGATTTGATCAAATTACAAGTGAATTTATAGCAAAGAAGAATGATTCAGACTTTTCCTCATTTCAGAAAGAAATTTGCTTGAAGGCTATAAAGAGTGGCCATAGCGATGAATATGCTGAATTATACGCCCTCAACTATGTTAATAGCATTGCCAATGGAAATGGACTAAAAAGATCTACAGAATTAGCAAAAGAAGCAACAGATTCCTTGTACAGGCAACAGCCAACTGTGATTAGGATAAAATCAAGTGAAGAATTAAAGTCTGATTTATATAATAAAGCATTAGAAAGATATAAAGATAAAGGCAAGGCAACTACATATGTGAATGAATATATCTATTTTATGTCACAAGGAAACTTGAAAAGGATTTCAGATGTATATGCAGATCAAATAGTAAAGGGAAGAAATGAAAGAGAAGCAGAGAAATTTGCAATAAATTATTTATATGGAATCAGACTTTTTAGCAATAAGACAAAAGCAGAAGAATTTGCAAGACAGACAGTGGAGAATAATAGAAATTATAAGCAAAGCTTAGAATATGTAAGGACTTATTTTAAAAATGTATTGGGCGGAATGGGAGAAGTGCACGCTAGAAAAGCAGCGGAGAAAGTAGCTGTTGATATAGAAAAAGCAGAAAAAGAATATGAAATGCCAGCGTTAGAGTCAAATGGTAGTTACTGCGATCCTAAAGAAGAGGAAGAAATTCTTTACAGAGACTTAATTTCAGCAGGAAAGAATGAAAAAGAGGCAAGTGCATATGTAAAAGCATATATGAAGATGCAAAGATTAGGATTTTCTGAAGAATTTGCAAATATATATGCAGACAAAATACTCAAAGGTTTTTCTGAGAAAGATGCGTTAGAATATATGCATGTTTATATAAATGAATTGAACGAAGGCAATTCACCTGAGGCAGCACATGCGAGCGCAAGAAGAGCTTTAGTAGGAAAAATGAGAAAAAAATTAAAATCTGATACAAATGTTGATGAAGATTATAAAATAATGGACATACAGAGCATACATAGAGCTTCAGACGAGGCTATATTTGAACAACTTGAGAAAGGTAGTACATTTACAGAGGCAAATAAGTACGTTAGAAGCTTGATTTAAGAGAAATCTTCTAGAAATTAGTACATAGAGAAAAACTAAAAGATATTAAAATGTATAATGTAATTCACCATTAAATATGAAAAAAGGCACATAATATAGACTTAACTCAGAAAATTTTAAACAGAGATTGGTCTTAAGTATTATGTGCTTAATTTTTATTTAGAAATTTTAAGAAAATTATACAAAAACGTTTGACAATATGCATGTATATATGTTGTAATAAATATAATGAAATTTTAAAGGAGTGATTACAGATGGGAAATATTTATGAAGATTTTAAAGAATATTGCGAAAAAGAAGGAATTGACTTTGATTCTTATGCAACACAAGAAGGAATTAATAATGATGTGACTTTACAAAATGGGAAAGTTACATTTTATTCTGGGAAGTATCTGGCTTTTTCAGAGAATACTAAAGATAAATTCGAAAAATTTGAAGATTTTTTAGGTAAAATAAGTCAAAGTATGAATTTGAATTGGACGAATTCTAGCCCAAAAAGTCAAGGAATTATGAAGAATAATGTGGAATATATTAAAATGCTTGTTTGCTCTCAAAAAGATGTAATGTTTAATGGTGGTATAATATTTTATTTTTCGAATGAAAATGCATAGGTCTAGTTGTGAAGGAGCAGCAGAATTATTTGCAGATGGTGAATGATTAAGGATGAATAGAATTTTTAATGCGTTACATATGCTGACGATAGCGCTATTGTAAATGTTGATAATAGAGATGAGTAGTGAAATGATTGAAAGCTAAACAAAATTTGAAAATAAGTGAAATAATTTTATAAATAATAAGAACCCGGATGGATTTGCTTAATAGCGATTTACCCGGGGCTTTTGATAATTTAACATAGATATATAAATTTTACAAAAAACACTTGATAATATATGTATATATATGCTATAATAATAAATGTAATAAAATTTTAAAGGAGTGATTGAATATGGGAAGTATTTATGAGGATTTTAAAGAGTATTGTGGAAAGGAAGGAATTAACTTTGATTCTTATGCTGAAAGAGAAAAAATAGAACAAGATGGAGAATTTAATGGAGATACTAAAATATTAAAAAATAAGTATTTAATTTTTTCAGAAGACAGTAAACCAGAATTTGAGAAATTTAAAGACTTTTGGAACCAAACAAGTACAAAATTTATAAAATATAACTTAATACGTGAAGGTGCGTCTGGGTTTCTTCGTAATTCTCTTGCGGATTTTCAGTCTATATTTGATTGTATAAATAGAGATTTTAGCTCGAGATGTTGGTTAGCATATAACGAAGATGTTGGTTAAATGATTTACTGGATTAAATTACCAGAGATGAGAGTAATCTTGTAATAATGTATTAATAATAAGTGAAATAATTTTATAAATAATAAGAACCCCGGATGGATTTGCTTAGTAGCGATTCACCCGGGGTTTTAACATAGATATATAAATTCCATAAAAAATACTTGACAATATATATATATATATGCTATAATAATAAATGTAATAAAATTTTAAAGGAGTGATTAAATATGGGAAGTATTTATGAAGATTTTAAAGATTATTGTGAAAGGGAAGGAATTGACTTTAACTCTTATGCTGATCGAGAGGGAATTGATAACGATGTTATATTGGATCAAAATATAGGTATAGAAGTTACTTTCTTTGGAAGGCAGTATTTAGCATTTTCAGAGGAAAGCAAAGATATTTTTGAAAAATTTAAAGGATTTTTAAGCGGATATGATAGAGAATTTAGATTTATAAACAATGATCTCGAAAGTCAAGGATTGGTAGAAGGTAAAGCCAGGAGTTTCCTTGATTTTGAGAATAGGGGACCAGGAATGTTTTACGATAGCGTAAAATGGTATATTGCATATGTTGACGATAGCGCTGCTAAAGAGGAAAAATTACCTGATTATGAAGGAGTATCAGAGCTATTTGCAGATGGTGAATGATTAAGGATGAATAGAATTGTTAATGCGTTACATATGCTGACGATAGCGCTATTGTAAATGTTGATAATAGAAATGATTAGTGAAATGCATTGAAAAATAGACAAAATTTGAAATAAGTGAAATAATTTTATAAATAATAAGAACCCGGATGGATTTGCTTAATAGCGATTCACCCGGGTTTAATAATTTTTATGATCCGAAAGAAATTCCCATTTGACGGGCAGCTTCTATCACTTGAGAGTCTGTAGGGACGTACTTTAGCTTTTCTGCTATATAGGACAATGGGACGGCAATAATTTTATCTCCTTTTACTGATGCCATATTACCATAATTCTTATTAATAATCATGTCGGCTGTAAAGGCGCCTAACCTACTTGTTAATATTCTGTCATACGGAGATATGTCTCCGCCTCTTTGAGTATGACCTGGAACAACAACTCTCGTTTCAATCTTGAGTTCTTCTTCTATTTTGGGAGCAAGCCTAAATGATGCTGTTTTATTCTTAGGCTTTTTAGAAAGAGAATTCTCCAGTGAAACAGCTCCTTCAGCGACTGCCATTATAGCATAATTTTTTTCTTCCAATGTCTTACGTAGTGAGTTCACAATTACAGGGAATTGGTATGGAAGTTCTGGAATAAGTATCATATCTGCTCCCCCAGCTATTCCAGAATACAAAGTTAACCATCCAACTTTATGTCCCATTACTTCAACTAACATTACCCTGCCGTGAGATTTCGCAGTTGTTCTAACGCAGTCTATAGCATTTGTTGCCACATCGACTGCACTATTAAAGCCAAATGTTACATCTGTACCAAATATGTCATTGTCAATAGTTTTTGGCATGGATACAACATTTAAACCTTCCTTTGATAAAAGGTTAGCAGTCTTATTAGAACCGTTACCACCTAGTACTACAAGGCAATCTAAATCCATATTTTTATAAGTAGATTTCATTAATTTTACTTTATCATTGTCAGTCCCTTTGGTCGCTAATATTTCTTTATATGGTTGTCTTGAGCTCCCAATAATTGTTCCTCCCTCAGTTAAAAGCGGGCTTAAGTCACTTTTTTCTATTATTTTGTAAGTCCCTTCCATTAAACCTTTATATCCGTTCAAAAATCCGAATATTTTTACATCCTTTTTATAATATTTGAAGAGAGATAGACAAACAGATCTAATAGAACTGTTAAGTCCTTGACAATCTCCGCCACTAGTAAGAATACCTATTTTTTTCATAATAAAAACCTCCTTTAATTTAAGCGTGCACATGTTATAATAATACATATATACTATGCAACAAATAAATTATATCACAGTCGACAAAAAAAATCAAGCAATATATGAAAAAATGATAAATTATTTAATCGAGAATTACATAAAATGTTTAATAAGGATAAGAAAGCGTTGATTTTTATACATAATTAGTTTATAATAAAAAGCAATTATTATTCGTGATATAGGAGGGACTTTAGTATGGGATTTCGTAGTAGTTTAAAGAAGTTGATGGGGAGAAAGGAAAGGAGAGAAGAGAGCAGTGAGCCAGTTAAAGAGGCTTTTGGTGATAAAGAAGTAGAGCCAAATAAAGCAGGTCAAAGGACATTTCCTTCATATAGATATATGCAGGAGCTTAAACTTGAACTTAAAAAAAGGGGATCTGCCACTTCAAGCTCAGCTGAGGCAGTTAAGCCAATGGGAGGAGTTTCAGAAGATGGTGGTGCGAGTCAAAAACCGAGTCAAGAACCGGATCAGGAAGCAAATCAAGAGGAAGAGACAAAAGAAGGGGAGGATGCAGCTGCCGCAGTATTAGAAGCAGATACTGAAGGAGAAAAAGAAGATGAAGAAGATGAGAGCAAGAAAAGTACTGAAGAAAGTGACGATATGAGCTCTGATGAAGGGAGTTCATCAGATGGAAGTGATTCAGATGAAGAAGTTAAAGAAGATAAAAAAGCTAAAAAGAAAGAAGAAAAAACTAAGGTAGCTACAAAAGGAGAAATAGAAGAATCAGTTGGGAAGGAACCCGAAGAGAAACCCGAAGAGAAACCTGAAGAAGAGGAAGACAAAGAAAAGGACCAACCCGAAGAGAAACCCAAAGAAGACAAAAAGAAGTCAAGAAGATTTTTTCCATTTTCATTTATTAGACGAAAGAAAAAGGAACCTAAAAAGGAAAGTGAGTTTACTATTAAAAAGGAGTCAAGCATGTCAAAGTTTTTTGGAGGCGTTAAAAAGGTTGCAGGTTTTATGGGGGATGTTGCCGGAGCAGCGCTTAAGTATAATCCGTTTACAATAGGAGGCATTCAAGCTAAAGGTGTCATAGATGCTCTAACTGGTAAGAAAAAAACTGACTTATATAAAATGGGTGAGTTAAAAGATTATTATGACAATATGATATTTTTCAAGACATCAGTATCAAAAGAACTGTGGAACAATACAGCCATAGAAGTAGAAAAAAGGGCGAGGGAAAAAATAGCGAGTGAGTATGGCGTGTCAGAGGTTGTTATGATACCTGGTGGAGTGTTAGAGGATAAGACACCGTTAAGAGAGAGAATTCAAATAATTTATAATCGTGAAGTTTTAAATTGCTTACCAATAGCAGATGAAAGTACGGAAAAGGCTTTAGAAAGAGAGGAAGCAAATAAAAAACAACAAACCACCTCTGGGCAAGAAGAGGCAGCTAGTGAAAGTGATCAAGATAGTGCAGAGGAAGAGGCTACTAAAAAAGAAGATGATGATCCTACAAGTAAGAGCTTTAGTTTACCAGATTTAGTTACAAAGCTTACAGGAAAAGCATATAATGAAGCTGCTGCTATCTGGAGGAAAAATAGAACTGGAGGAGGTAGCAGTAATGAGACTATATTTGATAAGTTTGGTGGAACTATGAACTATGTGGCAAACATGGATTATAGGGCATTGATATTAAAGGAATGGTCATTGCATGGAGCGCTTGCGAAACGTCTTGATTCTTTTTACGGAGTTGAAGAAAAGAGTTTAAAGGATACTTCTTTTAAAGGTCAATTATGTCAAGATGTAGATACCGAAGGATACCTTTACTATCAAAATGCGAAGCCCAGTTTGATAAGGAAAATAAAAAAAGAGATGATGTTAGATAAAGGATCGGCAAATAAGATAAATGAAGCAAAATCAGTTGACGACAACAATAAAAGCGGCGAATATTCTGATGCAGAGACGCAAAAAATGGTTGGCGAAATATTAGTTAAAAGGCAACTTGCTTGTGAGTTAGGTGTACAGAAAGACTTTGGTTTTAGTTATGCTTCGTTAAGTGATGAAGAAAAGGGGAAAATAAATAGAGCTTATGAAGGACTTAAAAGCCTTGATCCAAGTGTGTATCATACTACAAGATCTAATATAAAAAGTGAAGTAAAACAAGTGATAGATCAAGGACGAGAGAACTTAAATATAAAGCCATTAATAGAAGATTATTTTGCGATAGTTGAAGATGATAAGGAAATATCTAAAAACTTAAGTAGATTAAAACTTTTGGCTGAGGATATAAAAGGAGCATTGGACATGGGAAGGCCAGAAAGAATTGACGGTTTGATGAAAGAAGAAGGGATTGATGGTACAAATGAAATTGTAGCAGGGCAGTTTAAGTTGGCATTCGGCAACGTGTTGCTTATATTTAGTATGGCTGAAGCTTTTGCAAAGAAACTTTCAAATAGTAAGGGCTTTGGAACATATGGTAAGGAAGTAATGGAAAAACTTAATCCTAACAAGAGTAACGGCAAAGCTGAAAAAAATGAAGTTAAAGTCGGTGATGATGTGTTAAGTGGAAGAATTATTTTACCTACTAAAGACGGTAAGGTAAGCAGAGAAAAATATTTAGAGCTTTTTAAAGACAATAGTTCAAGCTCAAGTTCAAGATATGGTAGCAGTAATGATAAAGAAAGAGGAGCTAATCCGAGAATTTTAGAAAGAGTAGTTAATGATTTTGTTGAAAAAGGTTTGAAAAGTTATCTTGTTAAAGGCGATGATATTAATAATTGGTTAGGAAAACATTCGAATGACTTGGAAATGGGAACCGTAATAACGGCTCTAGAAGAGCGAAAATTAATATCCTTTGAAGAATCAAATTACGAGGGTATCTTAATGCAAGAAGAGGGAAAGAAAAAGTTTGAGGAGCTTAAAGCAAAAATATTAGAATATGGAAAAAGTCATACAGCAAAATCTAGTGGTATTAAAGGCGGATATAATGAGGAAGATGTAACAAATCATAAAACAGTGGTGGAAAAAGGAATATTGCAAGAGTCCCTTGGTAGCAAAGATCAAACTACCTATTTGCATTTGCTAAAAAATGATTTTAAAATAGATACAACAGAATTACCTACAACCATGAAGTATTTGGGCAGTGATCAAAAAGTAGAAATAGTACTTCAAAAAGAAGAAAGCCCTAAGAGAGGAATATCAGATACTCCTGAGTATAATGAAGAGGATAGCCAACTGACAACGGATGACTCTGCACAAAATCAAGATGGTGCACAAGGAGATAATGGAGATGGCACAGAGAATGATAAAGTAGATGAAGGCAAAGCGTCAGAAATGAAAGACGGCGTTGAGAAGGAAGGAAACGAATTTTTTGGTAGTTTGGGTAGAGGATCTGCTAATAATTATATTAAGGCAACATTTAACTATTTTGACAAAGTAATAGGAAAAACCTTAAAAATAAATGAGGTAACGATAAAAAATATTTTAGCTTATAAAATTATATCGAGTACCGATATAATAAATGATGATGGTCAGATTGATCACAACACTGGAGAATTTAAACATTCATATCTTGAAACAATTTTAGGTAGCAGAGACAATGTAATAAATTTTGTCGATGAGCACAAAGGCGATAACAATGAAAATTTGATTAATGGATTAGAAGGCGGTTATAGTAACTTAAACCTTCTTGATTTATTAAATTATGTTAAAGGCTTAGTAACCGGCAAATAGCTACCAATAAAAGAAAAGCATCGGGCAGTGGCCAGGGATTTGGTGAAACTGTCCGATACTTTAATATAATTTTTTAAAAATAAGTGAGAATAATTATCATTTATTGCCTTGAGTCTTAGATTCTGCTTCTATTAGTTTATTTAAGTTATCGAAATTGTAATACGAATGATAAGTTAAAGTTATGTCTTCAGAAGAAAAAGTCTTCTCGTCCTTAAGGTCTGATAAATCGTAGTTAAGTATTTCTTTTGGGAGGACACGACTTGATATAAGGAATCTCTTACCCCTCATATTATCGTAAATTGTCTTGACTAAATATGAGTCTTTGTTGAACTTTGATATTTTTGTTTTAATTTTATATCTGTTTTGTTTGTTTTCAGTTGCTCCTGCTTTAGATATAACCTTCAAAGAGGCTTGATTTTTTGACATACAGAAGAAATTTACTCTAACGAGGTAAGTATCCTTTATCATTTCCTTAATTATTTTATCAACGGCTTCCTGGCAGTATCCATTTTTTTGATATTTATCTGAAATTGCATAGCCAATTGTTATAGAAGGAACGAAAAATGCAAGGTCCTCAGATACAACTATATTCCCGATCACAGTTTTTTCATTATTTTCGCCTTTAAGGAGTATTGCATATCTTTGGGAATATGGACTATTATACAAGCATTCTCCTTTCTCATCTCTTCCCAAAATGTATCTAAGTGGTTGTTCTTTCTTAGTAAATTTATAATTTATATCTGTCAAATATTGAGTCATTTCAGGTTTTAGTAAATAATCTGCCATTACCAGTGAGTCTTCGGCAGTCATTTTCCTAATAATCAATCTATCTGTTTCAATATTGTCTTTTGAACTAAAGAAATCTTTAATTTCCATTTTAGGCTGTTCAGTTTCTTCTTGAGGTTTGTCAGCTTTATCTTTAGCTTCTTCTTGCTTAACATCAACGGCTGGAAGCTCTTTATTATCAGGTTCCAATGCCAATAAAGGGGTTACAGAGGAAAGTGCCATAGCGATAGTTGATGCACTGATTAAAGATTTTAAAAATATATTTTTCATGATTAATTACGCTCTATCCGATATATCGATTGTTAGACACATCTATGATAGTCCTTTCTTTTTTATTATATTATAACATATTTCAATTCAGAAAAGTGGACCTTAACAAAATCTTAATAATTTTTATTTTTTCACAGCTTCTGTAAGTCTATATGCTCCATATATTTGATCTATTTCAGATGTTGGCTTGCCATTTTCATCTTCTATCAATAAAGTATTCATTGCTATCAAACCTGGCTTGGCATTTCTTTTGCCTTGGATCAGGAATAGGCTTGGCTTTTTATTAATTCTTTGTTGGACAAACCTGATTAATTTCGGTTCTATCTTTGCTTGTCTCATAGAGGTCAAAACGTCACAAAGTCTTTCCGGTCGTTGACACATACAAAATGTTCCACCTGTATTTAAAAGTTTCGAGGCCATTGTGATAATATCATCAATAGTACATAAGTACTCATGTCTTGCTATCTTTAGCTCGTCGTTCTCATTTGTAATTCCATTTCCACTTTTTTTATATGGGGGATTGCAAACTATTAAATTATATTTACCTAAAGTTAATATTTTGTCCAAGTTTCTTATGTCTTCATTAACGATTGTTATTTTGTCTTGAAATTTATTGATTTCTATTGATCTTTTCATCATGTCACATGCAGAACTTTGAATTTCTACGGCTGTGGTATGCTTCGGCGGAGAAGAGTCTCGATTCCATAGAATAGGTATTGTCCCGCAACCAGATCCAAATTCTATTGCAAGTTGGTTCCTTTTCGGTGCAGAAAAGTTTGCTAAAAGTAAAGTATCGGTAGTAAAATGGTGAATTTTGGATGTTATTATGCCCACATTGTTGCCTAAATCTTCCCAAATTTCACCATCTTTTAAATATTTATAATTCATTTTGATAATCCTTTCATAATTTTATGATTAAATTATATATTATTATCATGAAATAGTCAATGAATGCCTTTGAATTGGAAATATAATAGCTAGTCTTTTCAGTTGCTTTCTCTATTTCCTTTTCACAAATCTCTTTTTTGGCATTGCTTCTCCTTTTCTAAAACGACTCTGTTAGATATGCTGTCATTGTTTGAAGTGTTGAGGATCTTTGTTTTGGCTTTGATGGTATCTTCTATATCCCAAGTTCCTCTTAAAAAAAGCTTCTTTATTATTGGCAAACGTCATCATATTACTTAATTTATGCTTTACATGTCCCTGATATCTTTTATCTTCCTTTATTGCAAATCTCCATTGCGCTTCTTTTTCTCTTTGATTTGTTTTCTTTTTATTATTCCTTTTTTATTTTTTTATGAAATGAACGTGTTGATTTGCATTAAGATAAAAGAAATCCTCTACCTTTTTTTAGATAGAGGAAAGATATTATTGATTATTTTCAATAGTATCGCATTTAATTTTGTTCTCTTCAAGCCATTTTATAATCTGCGTCTTGGACTGTATAGATGAAATTGATCCTAATTCTTTACCATCCTTAAATAAAACTAATGTTGGAATGGATTGAATATTGTATTCGCTTGTAAGACTTTCTTCAATATCAATATTTGCCCTACAAAAATCAACAATTCCTGAGTATTCTTTTTCAATTTCCTCTATAATGGGTGTGAGCCTCTTGCAATATCCACACCATGGTGCCCAAAAGTCAACAATAATTGGCTTTTTTGAACGGATAACTACTTTATTAAAGTTTTCTTTTGCTACGTTAATCATTTTATCACCTTCTAAAAAAATATTCAATATTATTATAACATATTTGTTTTTAAATTACTATACCAAACCGTAAAATTTTTAAATATTTTTTACATAAGTTATCTAAATACTTATTTGCTGCTTGTTTTTTGGTCGATTTTAGTTGCTGCCATATAAATATTTGTAAGAATTTATGGCTTTGTCAATTACTTCCTTTGCAACTTCATGATCTGAGATCTCGTTTACTGCAGTTTCTTTATTCTCCAACATCTTATATATTGAAAAAAAGTTCCTCATCTCATCAGAAATGTGTAACGGCAGTTGAGAAATGTCAATATAACTATTATAAGTTGGATCATTTAAAGGAATTGCAATAATCTTTTCATCAAATTTACCGTCATCTACCATATTGATGACTCCTATTGGATAACATTCGATTAAAGTAAGTGGAAATAACTTCTCTGAACAAAGAACTAATACGTCTAATGGATCCCCATCGTCTCCAAATGTCCTTGGAATGAATCCGTAATCCGCTGGATAGTGAGTCGAAGTGTGCAAAATTCTATCCAGTTTTATTAGTCCGGTTTCTTTATCAAGTTCGTACTTCGCTTTGCTTCCCTTTGGTATTTCTATTACTGCCATAAACTTATCTTTAGTTATTCTAGTTGGTTCTATGTCATGCCATATATTATTGCCCACGTAATCACCACCTTTTTCTATAGATACCTTTTGATTATATCATAAATCAATCTACATTTCTATAGCTTAGTATAAATATGTGCAATTGTCATATATAAGTGCATCATTATTTTATTTTTTATGCAATCTTTCAAAAATATTATTTACCGGGATAAATGTGTAGAAAAATTTTAAATAAGATGTTATAATACTCTTGTAGTAATTTATATTTGGTATATTTGATTCTTTGCAAAACACTCCTATCCGCTATAGATTGGAAACGAGTGTTTATATGTTTGTTAGTGGATTGTTAAGTCCACTATGTCAGATTGTTAGTAATTGATCGCACGCCTCATGCGTGTGTATATTTATGCTAACAGATTATAAAAAATTGTTAATAAAGGGTTTGATGTTTTATGAATTTTAAAGCTAGTCAAGCAGTTGGTCAGGAAAAATCAGAATTTGGTAAGATAAGATCTATACTTCTACCAATCCATAGATTTGAATTGAAAAAGTTTATCCCTATGAGTTTGTTGCTCTTTTGTATGCTTTTTATTCAAACTATGCTTAGAGATCTTAAGGATATCTTTATCCTAAAGTTGGCTTTTTGTGGAGAGGCTAACTTGATCCCTCAAATCAAGTTGTGGTTCGTTATGCCCACGGTATTTTTGACTATAATGTTGTATTCATTTTTAATCAATAAGTTCGGATTTAAAAAAACATTCTATGTAATGACTTTAGGTTTGACATTGTTTTATATTATCTTCTATTTCATTTTGTTACCTAATGTCGAATTATTTCATGCAAATGAAGAGCAAATTAATGCCATGCGTTTAGCCGTACCAAGTATATTTTATTATATTATTCCATGTTTAGCCAATTGGTCTTACACATTGTTTTATATTTTTGCAGAAATGTGGAGCGCTGTCATGATTCAGTCACTATTTTGGCAGTTTGCGAACTATATAACAATGGAAAATGAAGTTAAGAGATTTTACACGCTATATCCATTGATTGGTTTCGTAGGGGCACTTGCATCAGGAAGCTTCTTAAAGATAATGTCTCAGAGTGTCTCAGAGCAGCGATTTTTAGCAAATATTAAGATTCTTTTAGCGGTATGTATTATTTTATGTATATTTTTATGCATTTTGTTTACCTATATCAATAAAGTAGTACTTAAAGATCCTAGATTATTTGACAAAACTAAGATAAAACCTAGAAAAAAGAAAGAAAAAGTAGGCTTTTTAGATGGATTTAAGATCTTATTTCATTCTAAATACTTATTATTGATAGCATTGATATCCATTTCTTATGGACTTTGTATTACTTTTTCAAATGTAGTTTGGAAAGAGCAAGTGTCTATGATATATACTGGTAGCGGATATGCATCAATGATGGCCAATATAGAAATATTATCTTCAACTTTTTCTATCATAATGTCAGTAGCGGGAACCAATTTGTTAAGAAAATTTAAATGGAAGACAGTGGCGCTTATAACTCCGGTAGTTTTAAGTATATTTGGAGGCTTATTTTTATTACTTGTCTTGTACAGCAAGCTTATATCGCCTACAATATTTGGGCTTAATGCTTTATATTTTGCAGTTTGGTTTGGAGTCTTTCAGGATTCGTTATCGAAGAGTTGCAAATATACAATATTTGACTCAACGAAGAACATGGCATATATACCACTTGACTATGAAACAAAGACGAAGGGGCAAGCAGCAGTTGAGATTGCAGGGACTAAGCTAGGGAAAGCCAGCTCATCCATTATACAAGTGTTCCTCACTAACATATTCAATGTAGGATCTAGACTTTCATCACATTTATTCACGGTTATTTCAATAATATCTTTAACGATAATAGGATGGATTGTATCGATATCTAAATTAAGTATAAAATATGAGCAAAAGGTCAAGGAAAGTCACGAACAGAAATGAGAATTTTAAAAATTGGGGGGATTTAATATGCAGCCTGTAGAAGTTGGTTTTATATCAATACTTCCACCACTGGTGGCAATAATATTAGCGCTTATAACTAAGGAAGTAATATCTTCATTGCTTTTAGGAATTTTATCAGGGGTATTTATTTACTCAATAAATGCATACGGAGGAGTATCAGACGTCATAGATATAACTGTAAAGCTAATGGCAAAGAACATAGCGGAACATGCATATGTAGTTATATTTATAGCGATGCTAGGAGTTTTAGTCAAAGTTGTAACAAAAGCAGGGGGATCGAGAGCGTATGGTGAATGGAGCTTAAAGAAAATCAAATCCAGAAAAGGGACTCAATTAGCGACATGTATTTTAGGCATGATAATAGCGATAGACGATTATTTCAGTTGCTTGACCACAAGTAATGTGATGAGACCTGTATCAGATGGGCATAAGATATCGAGAGCAAAGTTAGCATATATAATAGACTCGTCAGCGGCACCTATATGCATAATGATGCCAATATCAAGCTGGGCTGCGTCAGTCATATCTTGTTTAAACGAAGCTGGACTTAATGGAACATCTGACTTTATCAACACTGTATTTTATAACATATATGCAATATTAACCATCATAATGGTAGTATTTTTATCTTTATCTGGAAAAGAATTTGGTCCGATGGCAGCAGAAGAAGAAAAAGCTCAAGAAAGTAATGAAATTTTCAATGAAGAGATAAGCAATATAGGAGAAGAAGGAGAAATTATTTCAAAAAATGGTACAGTCTTTGACTTATTGGTTCCAATTTTAACTTTAATCATATCATCATTATTCTTTATGTTGAAAATAGGTAACTTTTTTAAAGGAAATGTATCGTTTTCTGAGGCAATAGCTAAAACAGATGCACCATTATCTATAGCTTTAGGTGTCATGATGTCAATATTTGTAGCGTTCATTATGTTCGTACCAAGGAAATTGTTATCATATAGTGACTTTGTGCATTGCATCAATGAAGGAATTAAATCGATGGCACCATCATTTGTAATCTTAATACTAGCATGGACTATAGGAGACGTTTGCAAGGATCTACTTGGAACTGGAATATATTTAGGAAATGTAGTGAGCTCGTCAAATATTCCAACCGTATTTCTTCCATTTTTGATCTTTTGCCTATCAGGAGTATTGGCATTTGCAACTGGAACGTCATGGGGAACATTCGGAATATTGATTCCAATTGTAGTCTTTATTTGTAGAACTGTTGCACCTGAGATAATGACCATTGCTTTATCATCGACATTAGCTGGAGCAGTCTTTGGGGACCATTGCTCTCCTATATCGGACACTACGGCACTGTCGGCATTGGGTTCGAAATGTGATCACATGTTACATGCGTCGACGCAATTGCCTTACGCAGCCTTAGTAGCGGTTGTCTCAGCTATTGGATATTTGATCTTAGGGATTTCCAAAAGTATCATTTTGACTTTGCCGGTCTGTATATGTCTATTGATTGGATCGATTTTAATATTAAATAAGATATGGAGACCAAGAAGTAAGTAAGGTTTGGAAACCGAACAGTAAATAAAAATAAGTTAGAGAGTAAGATTATTATACATTTTGCTCTCTCGTTTTATAGAAAGGTGGTGGATTGTCATTAAGAAAGATTAATGACAGATTAGATGGCTCTATTAGAAGTTTGTAATTTATCACATTCATTTGGAGATAAATTGTTATATAAGGATGTATCTTTTGATATATATAAGGGAGAACATGTAGGATTAATAGGAAAGAATGGGACAGGTAAGTCTACATTGATGAATTTGTTAATAGGTAACTTAGTACCGGATAAGGGACAAATAAGATGGCAAAAGGGAATACGACTAGGATACTTGGATCAATATATAAAAATAGACAACGACTTAAGCATAAGTAACTATTTGAAATGCGCATTTAATGATTTGTATGAGATAGAAGAGAAATTGAATAAACTATATGATAATATGTGCAATGACATGTCAGAGGAATCATTGAAATTGATAGCGGATTACCAGAGTTTATTAGAAAACAGGGGATTTTATGAAGTAGAAAGTAATATATTAAAGGTATGCGCAGGACTTGGTATAGTAGAATTTGGGATGGAGACAGAATTATCAAAGCTGAGTGGAGGACAAAGAGCGAGAGTGATTTTAGCCAAGTTGTTATTAGAGAATCCAGAAATGCTTTTGCTAGACGAGCCGACTAACTTTTTAGACGTAGAGCATATAAAGTGGTTGACAGATTATTTAAAGGGATTTACGGGAACTTACATAGTGATTTCGCATGACTTTGATTTTTTGAACGATGTTACCAATTGTATCTTGGATATAGAGTTTTGCATTTTAAAGAAGTATGCAGGGAACTTATATAAGTTTTTAGAAATAAAGGGAATACAAAGAGAAAGTTATATAAGGGAATACAGTGCTCAACAAAAGAAGATAAAGAAATTAGAAGATTATATTTCTAAGAACAAAGTAAGAGCGTCTACTTCCAAAATGGCAAAGAGCAGGCAGAAACAATTAGATAAAATGGATAGACTGATACCACCGCAAGGGACAAGTAAACCAATATTTAATTTTACTTTTACTTCGATTGGGAGAGATAAGACGTTAATAGTAGAAAATTTAGAAATAGGATACTCTTATCCACTACTACCTAAGCTAAACTTTGACATATTATCAAAAGAGAAGGTAGTCATTGAAGGATTTAACGGAGTTGGAAAGACTACTTTAATAAAAACGTTAATTTCTGAGATCCCGCCGATATCTGGCAAGTTTAGGTTGGCAAACGATATAAAAATAGGATATTTTGAACAGAGTCTAAAATGGAAAGATAATAATATATCTCCAATGGAAATATTAAAGCAGAAATTCCCAAGGTTGAGTGATAAAGACATAAGATCACATCTAGCGAAGAGTGGCTTGAAGGCTGATCATGTTTTAAGAGAAGTGTCATCTTTAAGTGGTGGAGAACAGACAAAAGTAAAATTAAGCATATTATCGTTAATAAAATGTAATTTTCTTATACTGGACGAGCCAACTAACCATTTGGATACGGATGCTAAAGAAAGTTTAAAGGAAGCTTTAACAAAATGGGACGGGACTTTAATTATTGTTTCGCACGAGCCAGCTTTCTATAAAGGGTGGACAGATAAAGTAATAAACATAGAATATAATTAATATAATAAAAATATACCTTGCATTGAGATTATATTACTTGATGCAGGGATTTTATTCACGTTCATTTCATAAAAAATAAAAAAGGAATCATAGAAAGAAAACAAGTCAAAGGGATATGTGAAGCATAAATTAAGTAATATGATGACATTTGCCAATAAAAAGAAGCTTTTTTTAGAGGGACTTAGAATAGAGAAGATACCATTAAAGCCAAAACAAAGATCCTCAACACTTTAAACAATGACAGCATATCTAACGGAGTTGCTTTAAGGAAGGAAAAGATATAGAAAAAGACCAATGGAATACCGATATTTAAAGAAATGTTTGGATACTTGAAAATAAAAGGCAAGACTATCACGGCAAATGCAATGCCATCGCCAAAAAGAGATTTGTGAAAGGGGAAAGAAAATCAAAAGGACCTGTACAAAGATGGTGAAAAATAAAGACAAAGCAACTGAAGAGACTAGCTATTATATTTCTAATTCAAATGTTTCTACAAAAAATCACTTGCTATTTTAAGAAAACATTGGAAGATTGAAAGCATGGCACTGGATATTGACTTGTTTCTTGTATTTGAGCTTATGAAACGAGCTTGGAATTTTGTTAAATTGTTGTTGCAAAATTATTTACGATGTGATAAAATGTAGTTAATTAATAAATTTAAGAAAGAAAGTGCTTCGTATGGATGATTTTAACGACAAAGATATTTATTCAAACTCAGAACACAGTGGAGAAGATTCAACTAATGAAGGTGGTGGACGTAGATTTTATAATATTGAAAGAGCAAGAGCTTCAAGAAATGATAGAAAGCTTAGATTATTTTTGATATCTGTCTTAGTTATTTTATGTATTTTAGTATTTTCTTTAGTTATTTATATGGTTAATACTATTATATTTAGTAATAGCGGAATGAGAGATAAGTTTTCAGGATTCATGCCGAAAGGAGATTTATCAACGTCATTGACGACAGGCCACGCTGGGGGACCAACTTTGAACGTAGAGGAAATACCAGAGGACCCAAAAGCAATGTCGGCTGAACAAGTGTATGAGAAAAATTCGCCTTCGGTAGTGGGAGTAGTTGTTTATGATTCAGATGCAATACTCACCTCTGACCAAGTTGGTCAAGGATCTGGAGTAGTAATAAGCGAAGATGGCTATGTGATGACAAATTCTCATGTAATAGGAGACTCTAAGAATTACAAGGTTAAAATAGTATTGAATGATGGCAAAGAATATCCAGCATCTGTAATAGGATATGATAGTAGAACTGACTTGGCAGTAATAAAAGCGAATGCCACAGGCTTAGTACCAGCAACATTCGGTAACTCGGACAGCGTAAAGGTTGGCTCGTGGGTGATAGCAATAGGCAATCCAGGTGGAATAAACTTTGCGAATTCTTTAACAAGAGGCGTAGTTTCAGCAACGAATAGAACCGTTGGAGGATTAGGACAATCTCAACTCAAGTACATTCAGACTGATGCAGCAATAAACCCAGGAAATTCTGGAGGGGCATTAATAAATATGTACGGCCAAGTGATAGGAATTAACACGGCTAAGATAACACAAGTAGAATTTGAAGGAATGGGATTTGCAATACCGATCAATACAGCTAAGCCAGTTATAGACGACATAATATCAAAAGGATATGTTTCGGGCAGGGTTAGATTAGGAATCACAGGGAAGCCTATCAGTCCGTATCAGGCACAGATCCATGACGTACCTCAAGGGATAGTTGTCACAGACATAAGTCCAGATAGTGACATGGAGAGAAAAGGTATAAAAATCGGAGACATAATAATGAAAGTAAATGGCGCAAATGTGACAAGCTTTAACGTTTTATATACCGAACTATCGAAATTTAATCCAGGGGACAAAGTAAATTTAACGATATTCAGAGTCAAGAATAATGGAAATGACAATGAAACATTTGATGCTTCAATAACATTACTAGAAGACAAAGGCGAGACACAGGTTAAGAATGAATCAATGAACAGAGAAAGAAAATATAGATAATACATGTATGTACAAATCAACCTAGATATTTTGATGTCTAGGTTATTTTTTTTAATATTTTGATAAAAAAGAGTTGCGCAAACGAATAAAATATGTTATAATTATTAATATAATTTTATTGATTTTAATGGAGATGATAATATGTACAGTATAGAAATGGCACGTCTTAACGGGGTTTATAATGTGTTTACAAACGTTCAAAGTCAGTTGCAAAGCAATCAAATGATGAATAATAACCAAGGACAGATGGGATTTAATCAACAGCAGGGATTTATTAATCAAGGCCAGCAGCAAAGCAATCAAATGATGAGCAATAATCAGGGACAAAGAGGGTTTAATCAGCAAGGATTTATTAATCAAGGCCAGCAACAAAGCAATCAAATGATGAATAATAACCAAGGATAAATGGGATTTAATCAACAGCAAGGCTTTAATAATCAAAGTCAAATGCAAAGTAATCAAATGATGAGTAATAATCAGGGACAAAGAGGGTTTAATCAGCAAGGCTTTAGTAATCAAGGCAAGCAGCAAAGCAATCAAATGACGAATAATAACCAAGGACAGATGGGATTTAATCAACAGCAAGGATTTATTAATCAAGGCCAGCAGCAAAGCAATCAAATGATGAATAATAACCGAGGGCAAACAGGCTTTGGTCTACAGGGCTTTAGTAATCAAGGACAAACGGGATTTGCTGGAATCGCAACAGCGAAAATACCTGATGCTGCTCTATATGTGCATAGTTCAGTAGGAAATATGGATTTAGCAAAAAATGATATAAATATAAGATTTATTGATTTAGGAACAAGAAAATATAAAAGAAATATTATTATGTTTAGAAAGGGTTGGGCATTAAATGACGTATATAGTGATTACATGAAAGAGAAAGCAAGGCAGCAAACGTATCTTTCAACCTTGAAAAATGATTATGGCTATAATTTGGAGACAGCATATACAAGGGATCAAATGGAACGATTAATAAAATGGGAGAAATGTGAATTGCGAATAGCTAAAGCTCAAGATGCTATAGGAGGAGAGAATAAAATAGTAAAGATTGATGATGGAAAATATATAATCTACTCTGAAGAATATATAACTAAGAGAGATCGTTTTGGCGACTGTTTCAAAAAAATTAAAAATTTATATCAATACGAAGGCTTACCTGAAATAAAATTTGATATTGATAATGAATTATTCAAAGAATTTATAAATCCAGTTAGCATCATGAGTATGGATGGATTTAAGAATTATATATCTGGTAAACGAAGTGATATAAAAGATATATTAAATGCTAAATTTTGTTTACTTGACGATTTAGAAAGTTTAAAAGGAGCTGAAATAGGTTGTATGGTGCTAATAGAAGATCAAAAATTCAAATACAATCCTCAGGACCCGATATGTGTAATATATCCTAAGGATAAATATGAAAAGGATAGCGTAATAGATAAAGTAGATAAAAAAAAGTTAATGAGCTTTAAGCCAGATATATTGGATGTATTGTCTAAACTAAATTATGATGAAATAGACGTTTGGCGTACGAGGGGATAAAGATATATTATCTTTTGGTAATGCCAGTGATGTTAGTTTTATATTTGAAAATGAATATCGACTTACGAAAATGATAAAGGAAAAGGATGATTTATGACGCTAATAGAAGAGAAGGAAAACTATTTGATAGTTTCATCAGGCAGTATGGCTGATTCGCATGAAGTATAAATGAGATATGTTTAAAAGATGTATTATGAGACAATTGATTAATACTTAAGATTAGGATGGGGAAATTATGACTAGTTTTACAACAAGTGATATGAAACAATATCAAGGACACATATTTGGAGAAGGAGAAAAGTGTTTATTTAGATTTGATGGGGAATCATATAGATTTGCAATAGAAGATGACGATATCGATTTATATGATGAAGATATATTAGGAATAGGTTTTGATCTAGATAGTGCCCTGGTTAGTAGTAAAGTATTAAATTTTAATAAAGTTAAAACAATATCAGAAAAAGCTTTCAATACTTTGTCATCTAATGAATCGAATTTGCAATTTCACTTCGAGGGAGAACAAATAAGGATAAGAGAAGGAGCATTTGGAGAAAATTTTCAACAATTATCATTGATAAAGGGACTTAATGGCAAGTTGGACTTAATATTACATAGCGGATGTTTCAATAAGTTTAATGAAATAATTGATGGTTTAGAGTTTGAAAATGTAAATATTTATCTTTATGGAAAGTGGAGCAAGAAAATAATATGGAAATTGATAGAAAAGATAAAGGATGGCAAGATCCATGCAGCATCTGAAGAAGGTAAATTTAAAATTGATGAGAAATTTGATAAATTGGATTCAGAAACATTGGAAAAGTTGAGCAAGAATATGATAGATGCTATTGTTGAAAATGCAAGTGAAGTTCAGGCAACCAGAAGGGAAAATAAAAAAGGAAAAACCAGAGTAGATACAATATTTGCTTCTTGGAACAAATTAAAAAAGGAATCAGCGGAAAATGGAAACGTATGTAAGAAAATGATTGACTTTGTCATTAATAAAATGGCAGAAGAGAATTTTCTTGTCAAAGCTAAAGTAAATATAGATGAGACAGAAGTGAAAGAAGGAAAGCTAGAACTAAATAATGCAAAATGCTTTGAAGAAATAAAATTGATTTCTGAAGATAAAGGACTTATAAGTATTTTGAAACTTTTGTCGAATTAAAATAATAAAAGTCAATTTAATGGTAAGTTGCTAAAGAATGATAAAAAGAATAGAGATGCAGTAAAAGATGAAGTGAAGCAATATATTAAAAGTAATTGGACGAAAGTTATCGAAACAGGAATTAGATATTCTATTATCTTAGACAATGATAAATTAAAAGAAAAATTAAATGGAAATGAAGCAGCTTTAAAGGAAATTCAAGAAGAGAATAGGATAATGGACAAGAAAACTGTCGACAATATAGAAACAGCAGAAAAATATGTAGGCGAATTGATTGAAAAAGTAAAGAAAATGAAAGAAGTGAAGATGAAAATCAGCGAAGGTAAGGAAATAATCCAAAGCTTAATAGTAATTGGAAAGGAATACAAGCATAAAAATAAAAAATTAGTAAAGTGTTGCTACGAATGTATAAAAAGCTTAAAGAGTGATATGAAAAATAATATAGTATAGAAAGTGATTATATAATTAGTATACCGAACTGGAAGTTTTCAGGATATAATCAATTACAAGAGTGTAATTTACCAAAAGCCGAAACTATAGGAGAAAGAGCATTTACAGATTGTACAAATTTAGAATATGCTTGTTTTAGTGAAGTTAAAACGATTAAAAGTAGTGCTTTTCTTAGATGCACATCTTTGAAAACTATTAATATTGAAACAGTTGAAAACATAGAGAAAAAAGCATTTGAGGGATGTACAAATTTAAAGGGAATATACACATCGAACTTATTAATGGCAGAAAAAATTAGAAAAGTTTTAAGTGAAGAACAACAAAATAAAGTAAAGGTATATTATAAAGGAAAAAATGGATATATAGAAATATAGTTAAACTAAAGTGGTGGAAACCTGAGTGAAAGGGTTGAAGCCATTTTTTTATGCTTGAAATAGGAGTAGGGAAAGATATATAATATATTTAAAAGAATATATGACAGATTGTTAAAATCAGTCAGCAATAATTAGTAAATTGAAGGGAATTTTGAAGAATGATAGACTATTTATCTTATGTAAGACAATCTGAAAATTGGGAAGATTATGAACTTATAGACACATCATCAGGGGAAAGGTTAGAAAGGTGGAAAGATATAATATTAATCAGGCCTGATCCACAAATAGTTTGGAAGACAGAGAAAGGGAGCATGTGGGAGGAAGCACATGCTAGATATCATAGATTATCGAGCGGGGGAGGATATTGGGAAAGATACAAAGACGTACCAGACGTTTGGACGATAAAATATAAAGATTTATTATTCAATGTGAAACCAATGGGATTTAAGCACATGGGGGTATTCCCTGAGCAAGCGGTAAACTGGGATTTATTAAGAAATATTATCAAAGGGAAGAAGAAAGATAAATTTTCAGTATTAAATTTATTTGCATATACAGGTGGGGCAACGTTAGCATGTGCAAAAGAAGGAGCGTCGGTGTGTCATGTTGATGCATCAAAAGGAATGGTTACTTGGGCGAAAGAAAATGCAAAGATATCAGGGCTAGCTGATGCGAACATAAGGTATATAGTAGATGATTGCATGAAATTTGTAGCAAGGGAGTCAAGAAGGGGAAACTTATATGATGGAATAATTATGGATCCGCCATCATATGGAAGGGGGCCGAATAAAGAAGTATGGAAACTGGAAGAAAAGTTATATGATTTTTTAACCATGTGCGATAAAATCTTAAAGAAAGATGCAAGTTTTTTAGTATTGAACTCATACACGACAGGGCTATCGCCAACGATTATGGGACACATGCTTGAGATTGTATTTAAAAAAAGAGGAGGAAAAGTGATTTCGAGTGAGATAGGTCTGCCAATGAACGGAGGGATATTACCTTCTGGCAACACTTCAATTTGGCTCGGTGAAGAAAATGAGTAATAATGATGACATACTGATATCAGCGGACGAGGTTTGCTTTTCATATGATAACAGCGACAACAACTATATTTTAAAAAATATAAGCATTGACATAAAAAAGGGCGAGTTTATATCGATAATAGGCGGGAATGGGTCAGGAAAGTCTACACTTGCTAAAAGTTTTAATGGCTTATTTGTACCGAATCAAGGAGATGTAACGGTTTTAGGAACAAATACTAAAGATGATAATGAAATATTTAATATCAGAAAGAATGTTGGACTGATATTTCAGAATCCTGATAATCAAATTGTAGCTGGCATAGTGGAAGAAGACGTTGCATTTGGACCGGAGAATTTAGGTATAGAACCTGAAGAAATTCGAAGAAGAGTAGAACAAGCATTGAATTTGGTTGATATGTATTTGTATAAAGATGAAGTTGTCTTCAAATTGTCAGGAGGGCAAAAACAAAGAGTATCTATTGCAGGGGTATTAGCCATGGAACCAAAATGTATAATATTTGATGAATCCACATCGATGCTTGATCCCCAGGGAAGAAAGGATATAATGAAAATAATAAATCATTTAAAAAATGAGAAAAAAATAAGCATAGTCCTTATAACTCACTTTATGGAAGAAGCTATAAATGCAGATCGAATTGTAGTTATGAAGGAAGGAAGAGTGATAAAGACTGGTAGGCCAAAGGAAATCTTCTGTGACTATGACTTTTTGAAGCAAAATGATTTATATGCGCCAGAATGTACTGAATTTATGTTTAAACTTAAGAAATCTGGATTCAATTTAAAAAGATATGGAATGAATGAAAATGAATGTGCTGACATATTAAATGACTTTATCAGAAGCAATAAGGGAAAAGTGAGCATTTCGAGTAATAAAAATGATAAACTGGCTAGAAAAAGTGAAAGAATTTCTATTTCGGCTAAGAACATTGGTTATATTTATGACAAAAATTCAAGTTTTAAAAACATAGCTTTGAAAAATGTTAGCTTTGATATACGTGAGGGAGAAATTATAGGAATAATAGGCAAGACTGGCTCAGGTAAATCGACGCTTATTAATCAAATAAGTGGAATATTGAAACCAACTTCAGGCAAGATTTTAATAAATGGAAACGTTGGAATGGTATTTCAATATCCAGAATATCAACTGTTTGAAGAAAATGTTTATAAAGACATAGCATTTGGACCTAAGAATATGAATAAAAGTGAATCAGACATAAATAAGTCAGTAATGGACGCTATCGAATTTGTCGGAATTGATAAGAAATTGTTGGATAAGTCTCCATTTGAGATATCAGGAGGAGAAAAACGTAAGGTGGCTATAGCTGGAGTCATAGCAATGGATCCGGATATATTAATTTTAGATGAACCTTGCGCTGGCTTAGATCCACGATCAAGAGAAAGACTTTTATCAAAAATAATTAGTTATCATGAAAAAAGATGCAATACTATTCTATTAGTATCACATTATATGGACGATATAGCAAAATATGTAGATAAAGTAATGGTAATGAATGAGGGAAATATTGAAAGTCTTTTAAATGTTAAAGAAACTTTTGAAAATTATTTAAAACTTAAAGAAATTGGACTTGATATACCAACAATAAGTAAAATTATGAATAGATTAATTGACTTTGGTTACAAAGTGGATTACGGGATTACTGATTATGATGAGGCTATAGAAAATATTATAAGTAATCTAATATAAATTATAGGCGGGAGTGATAAAGATTAAAGAAATAACGTTTGGACAGTATTTGAGAGGAAAGTCTGTTTATCATAAAATGAATCCAGTTTTTAAGATAATTATAACGATGATTAATATTATATCTATATTTTTAGCTAATAGATTGACATCGGTTTGCTTTGTACTTATAATTGTCTTCACAACGATGATATTGACTAGGATATCTTTGAAATATTACTTCAAAGGATTGAAAAGTCTTATTATAGTAATACTATTGACCTCTTTATTGAATTTGTTTTATGGAACGGGCGAGCCAATCTTTAAATTGGGATTCTTAAGTATAAGTTTGGATGGAATAATAAATTGTATAATTGTATCAATGAGGATAATAAACTTACTAATTATTAGCTCGATACTAACTTTTACTACGACCCCATCAAATATTACTGATGGGATTGAAATTGTTATCAGTCCATTGAAAATATTTAAGGTCAGAGTGCAAGATATTTCAATGATAATGACAATCGCAATAAGATTTATACCAACTCTTATCGAAGAGGCTAATAAAATAATGATGGCACAGAAATTGAGAGGCGCTGACATTGGAAAGGGAAGCATCAAGAATAGAATTAAAGCTATGATACCAATATTGATTCCTTTATTTGTTTCTTCATTTAAGAGGGCATATGACTTGGCTATAGCAATGGAATGCAGATGCTATAACGATGGAGAGGGAAGAACAAAAATGAATAAGAACAGCATATCATATATGGATATAGTTATGATGATATTCTACGTTCTTGCATCGATTTTTGTGATTTTGTTGAATAATACATTTGTTTTTGGGGAGATTTGAATTGAAACGTAATATTTTATTTAATATTTCATTTAGCGGAAAGAACTATCATGGTTGGCAAGTTCAGAAAAATGCTATATCGGTACAACAAAAGTTTGAATCAGCATTGAGAAAAGTTGTAAGGGAAGACTTTAATGTGAAAGGCTGTAGCAGAACTGATAGTGGGGTTCATGCAAATATGTATTGCCTTAGCTTAAAGATAGATAATACTATCCCAGAGGATAAATTGACTTTCGCAGTTAATAATTATCTTCCGAATGATATAGTGGTTAATGAATGCAAAGAAGTACCTATGGACTTTCATGCAAGATATAGCTGCATCGGGAAAGAATATATATATAAGATATGGAATTCTAATATAAGAAATCCGTTTTTAGATGGATATGCCTTTAACTATAGATATCCAATTGATATAGATGTTTTGAAAAAGTCTGCTCAGGCTTATTTGGGGAAGCATGACTTTACTTCTTTTTGTACTAAGGATGATAGAAAGATTGGAGATATGACTAGGACAGTAAAATACTTTGACATAATTAAAGATAATGATATGATCGAATTTAAAGTATGTGCGGATGGGTTTCTATATAATATGGTTAGAATAATGATAGGGACTCTACTAAGAATAGCTCAAGGTAAATTTGAACCAGATTGTATTCCTCGTATTATAAAATGTAAGGACAGAAGTGAGGCAGGACCTACAGTCGCTGCACATGGACTTTACTTGAATAAAGTATATTATGAAACTATTGACTTTAAGTAATAAGGAGAATAAAATGAATGAATGTAAAGAAAAAACATAATCTGGTTATTTATAAAAATGATAAGCCAAAGTATAATAAAAAGAGAATTGTAATAGCATCTATATGCATATTGATTGTGGCTGTTGCATTGGGAAGAAGTGTGGATAAGTTTTCTCCAAGTAATGTTATCGATACTTTATCAGGCTGGATGTGCTCTATTGGATTTGGTAACGGATACCCGACGCCGATTATAGGTAGCTGTGTAAAAGAGAATAATTTTTCATTGATGAATGATAATATTTCTTTCGTAAGTGACTCTTCCTTTGTAATATTGACGGATTCTGCTAAAATAATCACTAATAGACAACATAGCTTTGGCAATCCAGTATTGAAAACGGGAGGAAATAGAGCGATAATATATAATTTGGGAGGAAGAGACTTTAGAATAGATAGCCTTTCGAATTTGATTTATAAGTCAAGTTTGGATCAAAATATAGTGGCGGGAGCAATATCTAAGGCAGGAACTTACGCTGTGATAACGGAATCTAAAAAATATTTATCTGAATTGATAGTATTCTCTTCAAATAATGAGGAAATATATAGATATTACTTTGCAAATTATTATATAAATAATGTCGAGATAAACGAAAAAGGAGATTTTGTAGCCGTGTCGGGGCTATCATCAGACAACGGGGTGATGAAATCCATCATATATACGTTCGAACTAAACAGCGATCAACCAAAAGATTTCTTCGAGTTTGAAAATAATATGATATTTTCATTGCACTTTATCGGAGGAAGAAATATACTATCTATAGGTGACAATATGATGTCGTATCTAAAGGGAAGTAAAAGAAAAGATTATAATTATGATAGCAAAAGATTGATTACTTTTGATATAGATAAGAAAGAAGGAGTCGCATTAGTATTCTCTGAGGACGAAGATTTGATAAATTGCCAAATAGTTGTACTCAATAAGGAGGGAACTGTAAAATCTGAGATAAGTACAGATTCAAAGATTAAATCTGTTGCATATAAGTATAATAAAATTATGACACTTGAGGGAGATAAAATAAAAGTTTATTCGCTTTCAGGAAAATTAAAAAAACAAGATGAGGCTAGGATGGATGCAAGAAAAGTAAAAATAACAGCGGGAAACCGTGCATATATTTTAGGAGTAAGTGAGATAAGAAAGGTAAGAATATGAATTATATGGATTATTATATACTTGACAAATAAAGATAAATATGATAAACTAATTCAGTTGAATTGAGATAAAAAACGCAAATTTAACATTTTTATAAAAAATTAAAGAGCTATATATGTATTTTTTACCGATTTTCAACTCTGAGTATATCAAAGCTAAATTAATTGATGTAAATTCTTAAAACTAATTAAATTTGATATAATTAATGTAATAATAAGGTATTTAATGGGGGTTTGTAGGTGAATATAATCTTAGATATCTTAATAATTGTAACCATTTTTTTGTTTATGCTTGCAGGATATAAGAAAGGTTTTATTAGATCGCTATTTTCATTTATATGTTCTATAGTTTCGTTGATTACATCTTTCTTTTTGGCACCTATTTTTTCAAACTGGGTATACGAAACATTCATTAGGGATGCAATAATAAGCAATATTACTAAAGTTATTTCTGAAAGTATGGGCCAGAATGTAAATGCTAAAGTAGAAAGTGTAATTTCTTCTATTCCTTTTAATATAAATGATATTCTGGGAACGTTCGGGATATCAGAAAGTAAGATAGGAATACTTTTAGGTAACTCTGCTACTAACTCAGCATTTGCAATTGAAAGACTATTTTACCCTGTGGTTATGAATTATGTAAATGTATTGGTAGGATTAATATTATTTTTACTTATATCTATAAGTATTAAGCTAATGTCAAGAGTTGTATTTAAGGCTATGCAGGTTCCTGTTATCAGGCAAGTTGATTGGTTGTTAGGTATGCTTTTTGGTATGTTTAAAGGGTTGATATTTGTTATCGTTTTGTTGGCAGCTTTAAGTATTATTAATAGATTTGATAAGTCTGGAGTGTTAAATGAATACATATCGGAAGAAAATGTGAACTCTACTTTTATATTTAAGCATATATATAATCAGAATCCGATATACAAATTTAAAGAAATTTTGAATTATTAAGATATATTATGTGCTAAAAAGGGGCTTTTTTATGATGGACCTCAAAAAATTTATAAACGTTCCTAATTTTTTGTCATGCCTGAGGATTTTATTACTAATTCCATTAGTTATAGCAAATAATTGTGAGAATTATGTTTTAGCTATAGTTATATTTGTTATAATGGGCATATCTGATTTTTTAGATGGATATATAGCAAGAAGATTCGATATGGTGACTTCATTAGGAAAGATACTTGATCCTATAGCAGACAAGATGCTAATAGTAACAGTCATGTTTTGCATTGGTATTAAGTTTAATAAGATGATGCCATTTGCATATATATTGTTATTTAAAGAGAGTTTGATGCTAATAGCTGGTGCAATATTATTAAAGAAGAAGAAAGTGTTACAATCGTCTAAGTGGTATGGGAAACTGGCTACATTTTTATTCTTTGTATCAGTAACTGTAATAATAATTTTAAAGGCTTTTTGTAATATAGAGAATGATATTCTAATTTTTTCACTCATGTTTATAACGGTTGCGTTCATGTTATTTGCATTTTTTAAATATTTTATGTTATTTATGAAAGAGATTAAAGAAAAGGAGTAAAAAGAGAGGGAAGATTGTGAAATTACGAGCAAAATTTTAGTAGAAGGGAGAGTTACTTGATATTTAATTATCGAGTAAGGAGAAAATTTATGATATGTGTACGATGTAAAAAGAGACCTGCAATGGTCTTTGTATCTTCTAAAAACGAGGCTGAGGAGGATGTAAGAGGTTATTGCATGAAATGTGCTAGAGAATTAGGAATAAGGCCAATAAATGATATAATTGACAAGATGAAAATAGATGGAGATGAATTAGACGAGATACAAGATCGTTTATGTGAGATATTGAGAGATGACGAAGAAGATGAAGAAGACATAAGTGAAGACAATCGTTCGAGACTATTTCCATTTGTTCAGAACATGTTAGGGGAGACATTTGGATGTAATGACAATGACGATTCCAACTCAGGTGCAGAGAAATCTAAGAATGAAAGAGAAAGAATATTCAAAAGAAAAAAGAAGAGGAACCTTGACTTATACTGTTACAACCTAACGAGTAAGGCAAAAAAAGGGGAATTAGACCTTATTATAGGGAGAGAGAAAGAAATTTCAAGAGTAGTTCAGATTTTAAGTAGAAGGACCAAGAACAATCCATGTCTCATAGGAGAGCCAGGGGTAGGAAAGACAGCGATAGCCGAAGGGTTAGCCATAAAGATATCTGAAGGGGACGTTCCGAGCAGACTAAAGAATAAAGAAATATATTTACTAGACTTAACAGCTTTAGTAGCAGGCACGCAATTTAGAGGGCAATTTGAAGCGAGGATTAAAGGCTTAATAGAAGAGGTAAAAAAAGCGGGGAATGTAATATTATTCATTGACGAGGTGCATAACATATCATCTGCAGGTGATGCTGATGGGGCAATGAATGCAGCGAACATATTAAAGCCTGCCTTATCGAGGGGAGAAATACAAGTAATAGGTGCAACAACTTTTGATGAATATAGGAAGTATATAGAAAAGGATACTGCACTTGAGAGAAGGTTTCAGCCTGTCAAGATAGAGGAACCATCAGTTGAAGACACTGTTAAATTATTAAAAGGGATCAAGATTTATTATGAAAATTATCATAGCGTGATGATTCCTGATGAATTATTAATGAAAATGGTAATATTATCAGAGAGATATATAACAGACAGGTTTTTACCGGACAAAGCCATAGACATAATGGATGAGTCCTGCGCACATGCGGCCATAAGAAATAAAGACTTAGATGAATATAATGATATAGAAGTGGACGTAGCCGAAAAGAAGAAGAGAGAAGATGACTTAGCACTTCAAAGCGAAGAGATAGACTACGAGAAGCTAGCGGAACTCAGGTGCGAGATATCAAGACTTGAGAGCAGGAAAGAGGAGTTATATTCAAAGATCAAGGATTACAAAGTAACGAGTGAAGACATAGCGAGTGTAATAGAGTTATGGACTGGAATACCTGCATCGAAGATAAAAGAGAACGAACTTAAGAAACTTGCAAATATGGAAGAAGTATTAAGTGAGAAGATAATAGGTCAGGACGAGGGAGTAAAAGCAGTTGCAGCGGCTATCAAGAGGAACAGAGTTGCAATAAGTCCGAGGAGAAGACCAGCATCATTTATTTTTGTAGGGCCGACAGGCGTAGGTAAGACAGAATTAGTAAAAGTTTTATCAGAGCAACTATTTGACACGCCTGATACTTTAATCAGACTTGACATGTCAGAGTTTATGGAGAAACATGCAGTATCAAGATTAATTGGTTCACCGCCAGGTTATGTAGGATATGAAGAATCTGGACAATTGACAGAGAAAGTTAGAAGAAAGCCATATTCAGTTTTACTTTTTGATGAAATAGAGAAAGCACATCCAGATGTATTGAACATACTATTACAAGTGATGGACGAAGGGTCTGTAACTGACTCGCATGGGCACAAAGTAAACTTTGAAAATACAGTCATAGTGATGACATCTAATGCTGGAAGTGATAAAAGTGACAGCCCATTAGGATTTGGCAAGAGTGAGTATGATATTAATAAAGAAAAGGTAATGAAAGCTCTTTCAGACTTCTTAAGGCCAGAGTTTTTGAGTAGAGTTGATGAGATTGTCATATTCAAGCGTCTAACAGAGGAAGAGTATGTAAAGGTTGCGAAGCTTATGTTAGATGAATATATAGAGTCATTAAAAGAAAGAAACATAGAATTACTTATAGATGAAGAAGTTTATAAATGGTTAGCGAAAAAATCTATTGATGGCAAGAGTGGAGCAAGAGACATAAGAAACTTAATAAGACGAGATATCGAAGATAGATTTGCTAATTTATTTATTGACAACATAGACAGAGAAATAAAGAAGATCAAGATAAGCATAAATGACGATAATGCGTCATGTGAGATAATAGATTAAGATCGGGAGAGAAGTCGGAACAATTCG
This sequence comes from uncultured Eubacteriales bacterium, assembly GCA_934489735.1. Lineage (GTDB taxonomy): Bacteria > Bacillota > Clostridia > Oscillospirales > Acutalibacteraceae > CAKSSR01. The sequence continues at coordinate 40,862 of CAKSSR010000007.1, forward strand.
ATTTCTCTTTTCTATAGGTTTGTTTACAAATGTAAGCGAAAATTCACGGATTTTTAGATTATTTTAAGGCAAAGAGAAGGAGTATTTTAAAATGATTAAGAAAATTATAAGCATTTGCTTATGTTCAATGGGCATAGCATTGACTTCGGGCTTAGAAACGACAGCATTTACAAAGGAAGAAGTTGTAAGATTAAGAGAAGAACTATATCAAAATATAGATACGGATCCAAAAGTAACGATAGACTTCTTTTATTCTAGATTAAAGCCGTTTTTTATTGATATTGAAGATGGCGAAGTATACAGAGCTATGTATGGATTATTGAGAATTATGAAACTTTATTACGGAAGTACAGAATTGGAATCGATGCTAGAACGAATGGATGCCGATTGTAAGGAATTTTTACTTGAGCGCAAGATTAATTCTCTCGTAGATAAGATTGTAATTAATCGTCATAGCCTTTCAATATGCTTTTGTTACAATGTAGTGAGAAAAGGAATGAACTATGATGAAGCATGGGATAACATTCTAGATATGCTTCAAAATGAAGACATTGGGCAACTATTATTAAAGTCCTGTAACAATTTTGAACTGTCAATATTAAAGTCTAAAGGAATAGTTGATATAAATTGAAAAAAAGAAGCAACAAGATGATAATTTTAAAAGAGAAATTGAGATGAAAAAGATTTCAATTTCTTTTTTTATATAAATTAAATACATATTTTTTATATAATAATGGCAATTGTATAGCCAATTTATTAATCTGTTATTTCTAATGTTAAGATTTTGTTAAATTTGGTTCTTAGCCATTGAAATATTAGGCTGATTGTAATATAATAGTATTCGTAATGGATGCGTATGAGATTGAATTTTTTGTATCAGTTTAAAATATGATTGTATTGCATCTAAAATTTGTATCGTAAGTTTAGAAAGGAATATTAAAATGATAAGTAACAAGATTAAAAAGGCTTTAAGTATCTGCTTATGCTCAGCAGGTATTACCGGAATATTAGGATTGGGAACAATGGCAGCTACGAAACAGGACGCTATGGAAGCCAGAAGAGCATATTATAAAGCAACAGATAGAGATTTGGGAGGTCTTGTAGACCATTTCTATTCTATTATTAAGCCATTCTTTGAAGGTACTGACGACGAGGAAATATATCGTGCTATGTGTGGCTTGTTTAAAATGATGAAACTTTATTACGATTCTGTAGAAGTTAATCATGCTTTATCAGATGCACAATCAAATGCTAGGGCATATTTGCTTGCACATAATACTCAAGGAAGAAAAGTATTTAACGGAAATGAAGTTGAAATTACTCATTCGAGACTTACAACATACTTCTGTTATAATGTTATAAGGAGAGGTATGGATTATGATGACGCATTTTTTAGCGCTTTAGGATCTTTTAGAAACAAAGATTGTATTGAAAAAATAATGTCAGTGACCTGTGTTAAAGCAGAAAAAGATTTGTTGAGGATAAAAGGGATTGAACTTGGTACAGCTAGTACAGATTATAAAAAAGAAAGTATGGAAGTAGAAAGTCCTATAGCTAGCGTTGATAGTGGTACAAAGAAGGCAGAAAAAGCAGTAGTTGAAGAAGATAAAATGACAGATGATGAGGAAAAATCAGCAAATAAAGAGAATATGGACTCACAAAACAGCAGCAGTGATACCAGTAGTGATGGATTGATAGCAGCGTATATGCAAGAAGAAGAGATTAGAAAAGATCGTGAATTAGATAATTTTAGAAGAAGAATAGCAAGAGAGCGAAGCGCAAGAAGTGGGTTTGGAGAGTATAGATACGGCTTTGGTTATGGTTATGATGCTGTAAGAGACCATGATATAGACTTTTTAAGCGGATATGGAATGGATGGAGCTATGTACAGGAATCATGATGTATCATATAAGAGAAGTGCTAGCCCAATGTACAAAAAAAGCAATATTTATGATTCATCTTTATATGATGTTGATACAGAGAGAAAGGGAGAGAAGCTACCTGAAGGCTCTGATGTAAGTAGAGTGAGACCATTCTTTAACTTTAATAATGCATGTTATATGAATGCAGCTATCGCTCAACTATATTTTATAGATAGTATTAGAGATTACATTTTAGCATTAGGTCCTGGCGAGAGTGAAGAATTAGAAGCAATTAAGTGCCTATTTATGTATTTTAATGGAGATAGATCTATTACTGAGGCTGATGTCGACAGAAGTAGGGCTATTTTAAAACATAACGGGGTACAACGTAGCGTAGATGAAGTATATGATACGGTCATATATGCACTTGCAGAGAAAATGAACAATGTAGTCAATAAGGGAGTAAATGATTTAGAATGTATAAAACTGCCAAATGGTAAGAATCTTATATTCAACCCCTTATTATTGCATGGTTTAGGGGAAGCAGATTTTAATAAACCATTAATAGAAATGATCAGAACAGGTGGTAAAAGATTTGAAAATGTTAAATTAGGCTCAGCAAATGACGATGTTGTTATATATGTGGCAAATAAACCTTTGGATACAGAAGGAAGAAGAATAGGAGAAATTGAAGCAGAAGACTCATATGAAAACCAAGGCGTAAGATATCAATTATCTGAAGTAGTAATACATAATAGTTTTACAGGGTCTGTTGTGAATGGTCAAGGACATTATTACCTACTCCATAGGGATCCTAGAGATGGAGCTTGGTACGAGGTAAATGACTTTAGGATAACTAAAAAAGAGGATAGAGAAGTTAGAGAACTAGCCAGGACAAATGGGCTTTGGTTTGTTTACAAAAGAGTGAACTAATTATTAATCATTAAAATAGTAAAATATATGCATAATCTTAACGTTTGATATAGTTAAGGTTATGCATTCTTTGTTTTTTCTTTATTTATTTATACTTTCGAATATCAAATTCAAAAAATTTTCAAATGAATATTTCTTATATATTTCTTCAGGCAGTTCTTCATATTTAGATTTAAAGAATTTCTCATCCAATTTAATATTATTTACATCCAGTACATATTGGTTTGAAGGCCTGTAGTAGTCTTTTCCTTTACAATTAAATGTAGTTACTAACTTTTTCTTCATTCCTATCATTTCGCCTAATCGAGTTGTTGCCCCAGCTTGATTACTTTCTTCTATTTCTAATACAGCTCTACTCTTTTCATATATATCTATCATTTCTTTAGTTGATAGTGGTTTAAATTTGATATCTTTTATATTCTTAAATTGAGATGATAATAGTTTCTTTGCTAAGAATAATATTCTTGATGGCATAAATTGATATAGATACAGATTCAAATTATACTTGTCGCATTCCCTTTTTATTTGTTCCAATACTTTAGGCCTGATAGAATGTATAGTACCTATAAAAGCCAGATCATATTCGAAGTTGTCATTTGATTGATTATTTGTAAATTCGCTTGAATATCCCCAATAGGCATATTTCATATTTCTATTTTTAGATACATCTTCCGGATCGAATGAATATATATTATCAAACAAATGTAATTTTTTTTCTATTCCATTAATATTTTTAATTGAATCCCATAGAAATAGTATCTGTTTTGCATCTTTATACTTATTTTTGACGAACTTTATCACTTTTTCGGTAGGGGACTCGCATTTTATCCATAATACTGCATCATAATTTCTATTTAGACTGTTAATTGTTTTATAGAAATAGTTCTCTACGACTGGATGATATATCTTCAAATTTAATCTTGATGATACTTTAGATAAAAATGAGTTAGATACTCTTTCATTTATTAGATCTACGTTAGCTCCAAGTTTAATCAATTCACTTTTTATTCTCTTATGGTAATCGAAAAAGAACGGAGTGATTATTAATATATTCTTATCTTTAAATCTCGTTGTCGGGCTCATCATTTATCTCCTTATTTTCGCTATTATTTTCATTATTATTATTGTCTTGTATCATAGCAGTTGTATTACCTTCTTTAATTCCTTCAGTACTTTCAGGAATAAATATTATCTTGAGAGTCAAAAGTATCATCTTCAGATCAAATATTATTGACTGCTGGTTGATATATATTAAATCCAGCTTTAATTTATCTAAAGGAGTTGTATTATATTTGCCAAATATTTGAGCATATCCAGTGAGGCCTGCTTTTACTTTTAATCTTAAACTGAATTCTGGAATTGTCTGAAGGTATTCTTGTTCTATTTCAGGACGTTCTGGTCGAGGGCCAACTATTGACATATCTCCTTTTAGTATATTTATAAGTTGAGGTAGCTCATCTATCCTTGTTTTTCTAATAAAGTTCCCTATAGGAGTTATTCTATTATCATTTTTTGATGACAATCTAGCAACGCCGTTCTCTTCTGCATTAACGATCATGCTTCTAAACTTATATATTTCGAATTCCTTATGATTCTTAGTCAATCTTATTTGCTTATAGAATACTGGTCCATGGTCATTCAATTTAATTAAGATAGATACTATTATAAATACAGGCGAAAACAATATCAATGCAATAGCTGAGCAGACGATATCAAAAAACCTCTTAAAGAATAAATAATGCCACTTATTACTGTTGTTCTGTCTCTTAGTCCTTATAAATGGAGTGTCAAATGCATGAGAAATATCAAAGCACATTGTCAAGATATCAGGGATACCTCTAGTTATATATATATCTACGTTGTTTTTTTCTCCAAAAAATACAATGCGATCTCGAATTTCTGTAGACACATTGTATAAGTAGACTTGATCTATGTCATTCAATTTATCCATGTTATCATCTATTTCTAATTCATTTATACAGTCTATGATTTCATATCTATTATAGATTTTAATTTTTTCTATCATTTTCTCTTTAAAAGATAAGTAATCGTTGGAATGGTATATAATAATTACTCTTTTAGGCTCTTCAAACCTCATATATAGTCTGTGAAAGTATAATATTATCAAAGTTTCTATTGCAATTTCAATTAGAAAGACTAAAAATATAGGCACTGGGTTAATAATTCTATGGTAGTAGATGCTATATTCTAAATATAATATGGAATTTGCGAATCCGAATGATAATATTTGACTATATATTATCTCCGGGATAGAAAATGATCCCAACCTGTTAGCTTTATATAACCTTTCGAAGACGTGATATATGGAGAGATAGATTATGTTGACACATAGTAACTTTAATATTCCTAAGGTACTGCATATCCACCAGGGGCTTTGTGTTGTAAGCCACATTATAGAAATTAGTAAAGCTCCTAAAATTCTATTGGATAATGAATATGACATTTTTATTATTTGCTTTTTTTTTTCTTTTTTTAGATTTTCCAAATTAATTCCTGACTTTCATATATATTTTTTTTTACGCAATGGCCATAATTGATGTCAATACTTTCATTCAATATGCTAGTTTAAACAAAAATTATTCAGTCACATGCACAGTATATGATATCAAAAATTTAAATATAATGCAAGCGTTTTAAAGCATGGCTTTGATGGTATCTTCTCTATCTCAAATCTTTGTTAAAAAAGCTTCTTTATTATTGGCAAACGTCATCATATTACTTAATTTATGTTATACATATCCCTGATGTCTTGGATCTTCCATTATTGCAAATCTCCACTGCGTTTCTTTTTTCTTTTGATTTGTTTTCTTTTTATGATTCCTTTTTTTATTTTTTATGAAACGAACGTGAGTATGTTAATCTATATGCAAGAAAATGTAAAAATGCCTCACTGAGATGTCAAAATAAATCAATTTTTAGTAATTGGTTTTATATTTTTCTCAATAAAATGATACAAAATGTCAATGGGATTATTTATTTTAATTTATTTGAATTTATAAAACTATTAATGTATACAATTGTCAAAAGATGCATTGACTCTGTCAATAAAATTATATATAATTTATAGCATCGGACGCATATTGTAATGAAATGTATTGAAAGAATAAAGTATTCTATTGCAATATGATTATAATAGGTAAGATTTTTTTAAAAGGAGAATGCAATATGAAAAAGTATTTATTGTTTTTTTTTATGATCTTTTTGACATCGGCTATGTTTATGCCAGTAAATGTGGCAGCAGTACTAAATATGGTTATAAAAAAAGATGAAGAAGTGACACTAGAACCTGGCATTAAGTATACTAATGTGAGAGTGAGAGCAGGTGGGACCTTGGTTGTGCAACCTGGATCGACTGCAGATCATGTGATTTCAACAGGGATAGTACAGATAGAAGGAGGTAAGGTAACGATGTTGAGTAATGAATGTAGCGGAGAGGTAAGTATAGAAAAAGGCGGACAAGTATATGAATTGAATGATAAATCTACAGGGACGGTAATTGTAGATGATGGATGGGTAGCGGCATTAAATAACAGAGGTAATGGAAAGATAAATATATTAGGAAAGGGAAAAGTGAATAAGCTGGATAACCATGCTAATGGGGAAGTGATAGTGAATGGAGAAACGAACGCTATGTCAATAATAGAATTGAATAATAGAGGTGATGGAGCAATAACTGTATCAGGAGGGACAGTGGGATCATTAAATAATACGAGCAGAGGAGAAGTAAACGTATTTCAACAGGGAAAAGTGAACAGATTAGATAATTATGCTAGTGGGAGAGTCGCAATAGATGGAGAAACAGAAGCAATAATGGTAACGACATTGGATAATAGAAATAATGGATTAATAACTGTATCAGGAGGAACAGTAGGACTATTAAATAATGCTGGCAATGGAGGAATAGATATATTGCAACAAGGAAAAGTGAATAGATTGGATAACTATACTAATGGCAAAGTGACAGTGGATGGAGAGACGGATGTAATAGCAGTAGCAACATTAAATAATAGAAGTAATGGAGCAATAACGGTATCCAGTGGAATAATAGAATTATTGATTAACGAAGGTAATGGAGAGATAAATATAGAGAAGCTCGGAGAAGTGAGTAAACTGAATAGCAGAGATCAAAAAACAGTGGCAACGGAAGGAATAGGAATAGAAAAGGGAATGAAAGATTAAGAAAATTATGACGTTGGATGAAAAAAATAAAGCAACAGATGAAATTTTTTAGAGGAGGAATGCAAAATGAAAAAGTACTTATTGCTTTTTTTGATGATTCTTTTATCGTCGGCAATGTTTATGCCAGCAAATGGGCTAGGTCTAAGATTAACGGTAAAATCAGGTAAAGTAAAATATTTGAATTCTTCTAGATATTACCATGTTGAAGTGGAACCGAATGGAACTTTAATTGTGAGATCTAAAGGGGATACGCCGTATGTGACCTCAAGTGGAATAGTAAAGATAGAGGGCGGTAAAGTAGGAACGTTAATTAATGAAGATAGTGGAAATGTATATGTAACCAGTGGAACAGTTGTATCATTAAATAGCGTGAGTAGCGGAGAAATAGTTATAGCAACACTTGGAGAAGTACAATTTTTAGACAATCGAGGTACAGGGAAAATAAGTATAAAAGAGAGTGGAATAGTGGATCAACTGAATAACTATGCCAGTGGGGAAATAACTGTATCCGGGGGAACTATAGATTTATTGTATAACCAAGGAACAGGAGAGATAAATGTAAAACAGTCTGGAACAGTGAATAAATTAAATAACCGAGGGATAGGAGAGATAAATGTAACATAAGGTGGAAAGGTAGGTGGGTTGGAAAACTATAATAATGGCAAAGTGACAGTAGAAGGAACGAAAGGTGCTACATCAATAAAAGAATTAAATAATGGAGGTGATGCAACGATAACTGTGTCCCAAGGAACTATACAATTATTAAATAACTCAGGAAAAGGAGAGGTAAATGTAACACAGTCTGGAGTAGTGAATAAATTAAATAACTATAATAATGGTAAAGTGACGGTAGAAGGAACCGGAGGGACTATAAAATTATTAAATAACTCAGGAATAGGAGGGGTAAATGTAACACGGTCTGGAGTAGTGAATGAATTAAATAACCAAGGAATAGGAGAGATAAATGTAACACAGTTTGGAATAGTGCAGAGGTTGTACAACGGTAATAATGGTAAGGTGACGGTAAATGGAATGAATGTTATGTCAGTAATAGAATTACATAATATAAGGGATGGAGCAATAATTTTATCGGGAGGAACGGTGGGATCATTAAATAATGCGGGCAGAGGAGAAATAAATGTAGAACAGTCTGGAGTAGTGAATAGATTGGGTAACTATGCTGACGGGAAAGTAATAGTAAATAGCGAAACGGATGCAGTGGCGGTAACGACATTAAATAATACAGGTAACGGAGCGATAACTGTATCTAAAGGAATAGTAGGAACGATTACAGGTAAAGGAACGATCAATATAAATGGCGGAACAGTCAGGAAAATTGAAGGCGGGGGGTACTACGACAATAACTAATGGAACAATAGAAGACTTGAATTTTGGAGGAACCATTGATATAAAAGGTGGAGAAATTAATAATTTAAAAAGTAATAATTCAAGAGGTGTTGATATATATGCAGGAATTGTACATAATTTAGTAGCACAAGTAGTTAATGTTAAGGAACGTGCTAGGCCTACTATAGGAGGAAATATAAATAAATTAAAAATTACAAAAGGAAGCAAGATGGTTTTAGCAACAGGATCTGCAATTGTTTTGAATAGTTTAAAATATATCGACGGCGGCATTGAAAAAGACATCCCTGATTATGAAATCAGGACGTATGTGACAATAAATAATCCAGCATCGGGTGAAAATAGGGCAATGGTATGTTGTAAAGATTCAAGAACATATGAGCTCTTTAGAAAGTATAATAAGAAAAATGAATCAGAAGATGTAAGTACAAGTGATATAGTTAAGTTTTCGTTATTGACGATGTGTACAAAATCTGACGAAATTGAAGATTCTAACGATAAGGATAAAGATATTTTAATGGGAATATATGTACCTTCAGGGATAATTATTGCTATAAATGAGAAGACATTGCCAGGCGCTGTTGTAGAGAAAGGGGCAGTACTTCAAATTGTAGATGACTTGACTAATATTGATAAATTGATAAGTTATGGCAACAGTATTATGTCATCGGGAGTGGTTAAGGAATTAGAAGTTAAAAGCGGAGGAAATGTTAAGATCTCTGGGGGAAAGGTAACTAATGTAAAGGTAGAACAAGGTGGGAATTTAAATATTAAGAGTAGAAATTCATATATCGTAGGGAATATGAATGTAGAAGGCAATGTTGATTTTAATGGAGGCAGAGTAAAATTAGATGAGGAATATCAAAGTTGTACGTGCACTTCGTCAACATGTAAGTGCTGTACGGCAGATGTAAGCAATGCAAGTTGTGAATGTAGTGATAAAGGGGAATGTCGTTATAATAAGATTGCAATAAGTAATGGGGGAACAATGAGCATAAACAGTGGAAACATAGAAGTGCCAATAAAAGTATCCGGAGGTAAATTGACGATAAACGGAGGGAAGATTGGCAATCATATGCTTATTGATACAGGTAGTACTTTAGTAATAAGTAATAGCCAGCTTGGTATGAGTACAAGCTCTTTGGACATAAGAGGGGGAGACGTGATTATAGAAAATAGTACATTGGATTTTAAAAATAGCAGGGACGCAGATGGTAATGTAAAAGAAAATATTTTGACTTTGAAAAATAAAGATAGTAGCCTAAAACTAAGTAATGTCAATATAAATAGCGAAGCAACTGCAGTGGAAGTTATAAATGGTAAACTAGTTGTAGATGGAAGCACTAATGAAATTAAAGCGAGAAATATAGGAATTTGCGTCAAGGGAGGCACAGTAGAAATTAATGGGGGAACCATTAACGGAGCTAAGACTGGAATCGAATGTAGTGCAGGAAGCTTGATGGTCAGAGGAGGAACAATAAGAAATTGTACGACAGGTATTTACCAACCAAAGGGGACAGGAGTAACCGTTAATAATGTAGAAATAACTGATTGCGGCGCAGCAATAGATGTTTATGACGGCACATGCAATATATACAGGGGAACTATAAAAAGATGCAGCGTGGCGGTAGTTAGTCGTAAAAAGTCTAAGATCAACTTTTGTAATGTGAATAATAGTAATGACAAAGATGAAAAGAATACTAAACCTACTTTTAATATAAACTCTTGTTACGTATGTATGATTATAGAAGAAGACGGAGAAATATCGACTCCTGATTTGAGTGGATCTGATACCGATATAAAAGTAGAAGAAAATGCAAACATCTCTATGAAAAATTATATGAGTGGGATAGAAGTCTATTATCGAAATGGTAAGAAATTTAACCCGGGAACAATTGGAGGGAAAGTAACCTTTAATAAATATATAGATATATATGGGCAACAAAAAGGATATGATTACGTCATTATATTGGACGATGATCAATTTGATTCGGAAATTGAGACTTATTATAAAGCAAAAGAAGCAAATGTTTACTTAAAGCATAAAACGGCTTAAATAAATGTCTGGGGATATGACTTATCTCCAGATTTTTTTTATAAAATTTCAGGGCAGGCCAAGGCAAGTATAAAAAAAATAGCAAAATAGCTTCCAAAAGATTAAATTTGAAAGCCATTATGTTGAATTTATTTAGATTTTTTTAAAATTTCTAAGGGATTTATAAATTTATTGTCTTTTTTTATTGACAGATGAAGATGATGTTCTTCCTTTGACTCAATTGGAATCTCCCCAATTATTGCAATATCTTGACCTGAGGTTACACTGTCCCCTTTTTTTACTAAGACTTGCTCATCAAGGCCTGAATAATATGCTGTAAAGTCATTATGGTCTATGATAATTGTAGTTCCAAAGTTGGAATCCGAATTAATATCTTTAACGACGCCGTCCGTTATTGACCTGACTTTGTTTCCTTTCTCTGCCTTGAAGTCGACTCCATTATGGATTCTCCAATCGTTTAAAGTTTTAGAGTAGATTGGTTTATTATCGCTAAAATTCTTTATTATTTCTTCGCCTGAAGGGAAAAATATATTTTTGTTTTTGTCTTCTTTTGCAGATGTTTGCTTGATTTTTTCACTATTTGGAGACTTTTTCTCTGAAGTTTCTGGCTTTTGTTTGTTGGTATCCTTTTTTTCATGCTTGTTTGATGAACTTTCTATAGCTGAGCTATTGATTTTTTCAGTTTCTTCTTTATTTGATACCATGATCTTATTTATGTTGCTATAAGCAAAAAATGCAGATATGAATACGGCTACAAGACATATGCTTAATGCAATATAAAAACCCCTGCTCTTTGATTCGTTTTGATTTTCTTTCATAAAAGTTAGCACCTCCAATTCATATTGTTGGCAATAACTTTATGAAATATAACAATTCATTAAAATAAATTTAAATATCTCAAGCTCCGGATCCAAATAGTGGACAAAAACAACCGCCCTTGCCATATCCTACAGCAGTGCAACCACATTTATCCCCTCCGCCAAGTCCTCCTATACAAAGGGTGAACCCACCTGACACATTTTCTAAAAAGTCATCCGAAATTGTATTATATTCTTTAATTTCTTGATAGGTGAAGTCAAAACCATTCCTTTTTGCTAGTTTTATTATATCATTTATCATTTCGTCTTGACTTAAGTCTTTCCTACTTTCGATATTTATTACTTCTTTTTTTAAATTTTCATCAGAATTTAATTTGTTATAAAACATTTCAATATCTTTTCTTGACATATCTTAATTACTTCCTCCTCCAACGATAGGACAGGTACAACCACCCTTGCCATATCCAAATACATAGCAACCACAGCCTTTACCAGCTCCAACACTGACACATACAGATAGCCCTCCGGATATGTTTTTTAGTTCTTCGTCACCTATTTCAGCACTCATGCGTTCATATTCTAAAAATTCTTCGTATGAGAAATCAAATCCATATTTCTTAGCCAGTGGTATTACTTTGTTTTTTATAGCATCTTTCTTTTTAAAATTTATTTCATTCATTAAGTCTCTTTCGGTTTGCTTTAATTTCTCTTTAAGATTATCATTTTTGGCTATTTTATTATAGAATTCATCAATCTTTTCCATAAAGTTTTAAACCACATCCAATCGTATAATATTTTTAATCTTATTTATATAATCATTTTTAAATATCGTGCATATAGATTTGTCTATTCCTAGATAGTTTTTATCAGATATTAATGCGCTGGCTCTACATCCTCCACCACACGTCAATTTGTGCTCACAGTTGTTACAAGTCTCGTTATTGTCTAGTAAGTCCTTTAATTTGTAATTGACTAAGGCAAGATAATGCGAATCCTTTAATGCGCTTGATAAAGGTATCTCAATGATGTTAGTTTTGTTATCAATATCTAATCCGGATAAAGAAAAGCATGGCAATATGCTTCCGTCTGGAGAAATATACATGTTCTTTTTTGCATGATCGCATAATTTGCAATCCAATGCCTTGACAGTTCCATCAAATTTTTCAGCCGGGATAATGTAATCCTTAGTCCCCTTGTCACAGTAGAAGAATCCTCCTAAATGTAGCGATAAGGGAGAGTGATTATTTAAGAACTTTGGTATATAATCTAAGTATATGTCGTATAATTCTTCATAACTTAAATCATATTTGCCATTTTCTTTTATCCATTCACCTGAGTTTCCAACTGGATTTGTCTTTAAACTTGTTACTCCTATGCTTGCTAGATAGTTGATCGTGCTTTCTAGAGTGTGGGAGTTTAATCTGTGAAGACACATTTCAACATCTATTGGGAATTCGTATTTGTTTATTAATTTTATCGCTTTTATTGCCATTTGTTCGGCTCCGGTTACATTTCTTAACCAATCATGAAAACAAAGTCCATCGAAACTTAAAGAAAATATCGGTCTTAGGTTCCTATTTTTTATTTCATTTAGTAATTTCTCATCGACCAGTGATCCATTTGTATATATATGGCTTATATTTATTCTATTTTTTATCAATGCGTCTATTATATCTAAAAAGTCTTTCCTTAATAAAGGCTCTCCGCCGGTTAATGAAACGTTGTTTATTCCACATTGATGAAGCTGATCAATTATATATAGACATTTGTCTAATGATAATTCGTCATACTTGTGGCTCGGCGATGACATGCAACAATGACGACACTTAAAGTTACATTTGCCTGTTATCGACCAATGCGCTGTGTGTACGTATTCATTATTAAATTCTTTTAACTTTTGATAGTCGTCTAGCTTTCGATCGCTTTCGCTTATTATATTTAATTCTTTGAATCTGTCTATATATTTCCTGTGAATTGGTAAAATATAGAACGAATTTGTATTAGTACGTCCATCACAGAACGATAGGGCTTGAAATTGTATGTCACTTAGAAACAAAGTCTCTCCAAATTCTAAATTGCACAATGCATACGGGGTGTCAGTCCATTTCCTTAATGCATAGTTGTCATTTAGTCTAAATGTCTTCTCGTTCATGTCTATTTACCATATCCTATCCCTGGACAATAGCATCCCGTTTTCCCGTATCCCGCTAGGGTACAGAAACATTGATTACCTCCTCCAAAAGTCATACAAATTGTTTTGCCTCCTGATGCATTTTCTGATGCATCGTTATCTATTTCTTTGCCTTTTTCATATTGCTTTAAGTCCTCTGATGAAATATTACAACCTGACTCTTGAATTATATATTCGATTTTCTTCTCTTTTAATTTCTCTATATCAAATATTATCTCATTATTTATAATTTTCATGTCTTTTTGTAATTTTTCATTCGTTGCCATTTCATTGAAAAAGTTTTCTACTTCTTTTACAGACATTTAAATCACCTCTATATTCTTATTTTGTTATTAATAAATTCATTTTATTCCTTTAATCATAAATAAAGTTGCTCATTAATATAATTATTTAAAAGATTTTGATAGGGGACAAGTAAAATGGAAAAATTTAATGAAGTATGTAACAATCTGATAGAGCAAGTGAAGACAGTCTTGATGAAAGTACCTAATAACGTAAAGGCATCGGTTTACGAAATTAGAATAAGAGCAAATAAACCAATACAATTGATTTGCAAAGATAATATATATTTTGTAAAAAGTAATGGCTATTTGACAGAAAGCGTAAATGATTCGGAATTTATAATAAATATTGAGACAATAAGTGATATGTTTAATAAAATCTGTAATTATTCGGTATATAGCTACCAGGAAGAATTAAAAAATGGCTACATAACTATTAACGGGGGACATAGAATAGGAATATGTGGGACAACTATCGTTAAGAATGATAATATAGAAAGTATTAGAAATATATCATCATTGAATATAAGAATATCTAGAAATATTAAAAATGTATCAAAAAGGATATTCGATTTACTTAAGGATAAAGTATTATCAGGTATGTTAATAGTGGGACCACCATGTTCCGGTAAGACAACTTTACTGAGGGATATAGCTTATAACCTATCACTTGGAATTTACTTGAAACCAAAAAAAGTTGTTATAATTGATGAAAGAAATGAAATATCCGGGAGTTATATGGGAGTGAGCTCCTATGACCTGGGATTGAGTGACATTATCAATGAATGTCCAAAAAAGTATGGAATTATATCAGCAATTAGATCTATGTCACCAGATGTTATCGTTTGCGATGAAATAGGAGACCAAAACGATGCAATCGGATTGACGTATGGAATGAATGCGGGAGTGCCAATTATATCTACAATGCATGCAAATTCTTTCGAGGAATTAAAAAAAAGACCTCAGGCTAATGAAGTCTTAAAAACGAAAGCGTTTAATATTATATTGATATTGGATAGAAATGAGAAGTGTAAGATAGACAGTATCATAAGCTTGGATGGGGTTGCGCTATGATAATAAAGATTATTGGTATTGCTATCGTTTTTTTATCATGCGCTATGGCAGGTATTGCAAAGGCTATGAAATTGTCATACAGAGTGAAATTTTTAGAGAATTATTTGGAATTTGTTATATATGTTAAGACACAGATTAAATATTCTCATATGGATATAGTGAGTATAATAAAAAATTATAATAATGATAATGAGGATATCCATAATATGATAAGCACGTGCTTGAACGAAATAAACAGAGGGAAGAGCTTTGATAACGCTTGGAAGATAGCATCTGAAAAATGTTTGAATGATTTACTCTGCAGTGACGATATATCAATAATATCATCGTTTTCAAATGCATTGGGGAAGTCTGATATAGAGGGCCAACAGAATCATTGCTTACTTAATGAAGAAAATATAAGAAATCGTATAAAAATGGCAAGGAATGATAACGAAAAAAAGAATAAATTGTATATCGGTATGGGAATTTTAGTTGGGGCTTGTATATCTGTTATCTTTATATAACTTTCCCTCTGTAATTATTAACTTTGGCTTATTGATTAGTGGACTGCCGTTAAATGCTATCAAATTTGCATATTTGCCTGGCTCAATTGTTCCTACTAGATTGTCAATTTCACAAATTTTTGCCGGATTGCTTGTGATAGCCTTGATTGCTTCAAATTCGCTCATACCTTCTTGATATGCTACGTATGCACATAGTGGAAGATAATTGCATGGGAATTCTGGATGATCGCTTATGATGGCTGTAGTAATGCCTTTGTCATTCATTATCGCCGGTGATGCCGGGGTTAGGTTTTTTAGCTCTGGCTTAGTTCTTCCCATTATAAATGGTCCTGATAATACGCTTGCTTTTTCTTGCTTTAACTCATCCGTTATTAAATGACCGTCAGTTGCATGAATAATTACATATTTTAAATTGAATTCCTTTGCTATTCTTATTGAAGTAAATATGTCATCGGATCTATGTGCGTGAAAAAAAGCAATTGACTTCTTGCTTATTAGTGGTAGTAATGCCTCAAGTTTTATATCATATCTTTCGTTTGGATTGTATTTCTTCGCTTTTGCTAATGTCTCTCTTATTAAGGCTGCAATTGACATTCGGGTCGCTATAGCATCCTTATGATGTGCTTTCTTGGGATTCTCACCCATAGAAAATTTTATCCCAATTGATGACTTTATTAACATATCATCAATTCTGTTTCCAAATGTTTTGATCGCAGATATGTTCCCTGCTATCGGATTCGTACTGCCTGGACTTACTATTACCGTCGTGACACCTGCATCTAAAGCCTCTTTAAAACATCTGTCGTTCGGATTGATTGCGTCTATCACTCTTAGATGTGGCGTGATTGGGTCTGATATTTCGTTGACATCATCTCCTTCTGAACATAATGAATCTTCAATTATCCCTAAATGATTATGTGCATCTATAAATCCAGGATATATATCAAGTCCATTTAAATCAATTACTTTTTCATCGCTATTTAATGATTTTATGTTCTTATCTACTTTTTCTATAAATTCTTTATTGATCTTTATGTCCCCAATGAATTCGTTTTGATCTATCATGTTATGTATTTTTGCATTTTTTATTATCATTTTATTACTTCCTCCATCCCAGAGAGAACCTTAAATTTTATGACTAAATATTAATATATTCCTGCTTTTTTCGTCTTTGTTGTTAATAATTGAATAAACTATAATCCCACCTGAACGAATGGCTCTGGTGGGATTTCCTTATTGATTGAAACAATAATTATCTTGAATTTCTCTGCCTTGAACAAGAATTCTTTCTTGTTGCTTCATTAAATTTCAAACTACTTTGCCTATCTAAACTGTCTTTTTTAAACTGTGTTAATAAGTCATCAAGACTTGGATTTTTGACAGGTTCTTCAGTCTTTTTTTCACTGAATTTAAAATTTTCTTTGTTCCGTCTATTGTTTTGCCTGAAATTCTCGTTCTTTTCTTTTGAATTTGTTTTTGGTGCAGCCTGTTTAATAGAAAGTGCTATCCTTTCTTTTGCTCCGTCCTGCCCAATATCTAAAACTTTTACTTTAACTTCTTGGTTCTCTTTTAAATAATCATTGATATTCTCTACATATGAAGAAGATACCTCTGATATGTGAACCATTCCGGTCTTACCGTTAGAAAGCTCAACAAAGGCCCCATATTTGGTTATGCCGGTCACCTTTCCGTCTAAAATACTGCCTATTTCAAATTGCATGTTATAAAATTTCCCCCTAATTCATTTTGAAACATTTACAAAAACACGTTCCTGTTTATTTATAAATCCTAACTCTTTTCTAGCTACGTTTCTGAAATGTTCTTCACTTAATTTCTTTTTCTCATCTTCTGAAATGTCTTTTAATTGATTGTTTTTTAAGTTCTGGATAGCTATCGAATTACGTAACTGTTCTATTTCTTTATTTTTAATCAGTATTTGAGATTGTTTATTCATAACTGAAAAAATAGAGAAAATGATTATCGCAAATATAAAGATGTTTAGAATGAGAAAAAACTTTGACTTTTTTTTAAAACAAACTTTCTTACTATAAATACAAATCACCTTTTCACGATCTTACGATACATATTATATACCAATACTCTATTACCTTTCAAGAGGTTTTTTATGCTTTTTAGAAAAATCTTCGTATTACTCAAAATAGATAATAATTTTTTATATAAAAAACTCGAAATAGGTCTTAAAATAATCATAATGAATTGTTTTATTTTATTTAATATCATTAGTACCTTAATAAAAATATAAATTAACAGTTTACTTATAGTGAATTTATATACAAGTATGCCTAAAAATTCAGAGAATATAATGTAAAATCTTATTTTTCCATCGTTAAATGATAACGACAAGAAAAAGGTTAATATGCCTAATATTAAAGCGAATAAAATATCTTCTATCAATATCATATAATCTTTAGAAAATCCAATTATTCTAAAACATTTAAATATATCATATATTATGCCAATAAATATTCCAAATAAGCAAGATAATATAAAAATATTTATTTGATTGTTTAAATTAGCACTTATCAAAATATCATCCCTTATTTAAATATTTTAGAGAAAAAGTTGCCGGTTGATTTAGTTTCGTCACTGTATGACATGGATGATATATTACCTTCAATATTAAGTTCACCTGATTCTGTATTAAGTTTATTTACTTTCAAATCAGATCCTTTTATTGTAAGTGATCCCATATCAGTATAAGCAATTACTGTCTGTTCGTCGAAGCTGTCGACATCCGAGACCCCACTTAGTAATAATGATTTCCGATTTTCAAGTATCAGATTATGATTTTTTATATCTTTTTTTTCAATATTCATACCAATTTCACCTTTTCTAAAGTCTATTTAGTATATCTTATGCAATCCTGTATGAATATAGAATTATTTAAGACTTATTATTTTCTTTGCTATTTATTATTAATTCAAATAATTCAATTAATCTCTCTGTTTTATTTGACATATATAAAAATCCAAATAATGATTCAAGACCTGTTGACATGTGGTAGTCACTTTGTTTAGCATTCTTAGGGATGTTTGAGACTTTTGCATTTCTTCCTCTTTTATATATTGACATTTCTTCTTCATTTAATATATTGAGTAAACTTAAAACACTTTTTGCTTGACTTGTGCAACATACTAAACTAATTTTTTCTTTATTTAATAATCCCACTGGTTTGTCGGAATTATTTACTAAGTATTCTCTTACTAAAAGATCAAATACACTGTCGCCTATAAATGCTAATGCTAGAGGACTTAATTCTTTTACATTACGTTTTTCTTTTTCTGTTTTTAAAATAATTATCCCTCCATTTTAATCAAAAAATTCAAATTCTATTTCATATATACTTACAGTGTCGCCATCTTTGATCCCATTATCTTTAAGTTTTTTTATTACTCCTGTATCTATTAATACTTTTTGGAAATATGCGAATGACTCATTGTCATCAAAGTTTATGGAATCTATAAGTCTTATCAACCATTCACCTTCAACTATATAAATGCCATCGCACACCTTTACTTCTATATCTCTATTGTTATTACTTAAGATCTCTTCTGTTGGTTTTTCTGCCTCATAATGCTTTATTGGAGGTAGTTTGCTTAGTACTTCTTGAATATATTTTATTAAAGCTGTAGTTCCATATGAGATTTCTGCTGACATTAAAAAGAATTTATATCCTTTGTCTTCGATATATCTTTTGAATTCTTCTACTTGTTCATCGGTTGCTAGATCATACTTGTTGCCTGCAACTATCATCGGTTTTTCACTTAGATCTATATTGAATTTTTCAAGTTCTTTATTTATTTTCTCAAAATCCTCTTTTGGATCTCGTCCTTCGCTTCCGGAAATATCCACTATGTGTACTAAGAGTCTGCATCTCTCAATATGTCTTAAAAAATAATGACCTAGTCCTAATCCTTCTGAAGCCCCTTCTATTAATCCTGGTATATCAGCTATTACAAACGATGAGCCCTCGCCTAATCTCACTACTCCTAGATTTGGAGTGATGGTTGTAAAATGATAGTTGGCTATTTGTGGTTTTGCTTGACTTACTACAGAAATCAAAGTCGATTTTCCTACATTTGGAAATCCAATGAGACCAACGTCTGCTAATAACTTCAGCTCAAGCCTTATGTCTAATTCTTGCCCAGGTATTCCTGGCTTTGCAAACCTTGGGACTTGCCTTACCGCATTGGCAAAGTGAGCATTTCCAAACCCGCCTTTACCTCCCTTAGCTATTACTTGAGGAATGTCTGTTGATATGTCAGCTATTATTCTCCCACTGTTCTTTTCTTTAATCAACGTTCCTCTTGGGACATTAATTATTAAGTCTTTTGCATTCTTTCCATATGATCTTCCTGCTTTTCCGTTCTCTCCATCTGCTGCTTTGTACTTTCTTTTATATCTGAAGTCAGCTAATGTTGATAGATTGTCATCAGCTTGAAAGATTATGTCTCCGCCTTTGCCTCCGTCTCCTCCGTCTGGACCACCGTTGGCAACATATTTCTCTCTGTGAAACGATACTTTCCCATTTCCTCCGTTCCCAGCTTTGATTTTTATGTCGGCTATGTCTATGAACCTCATAAAAAATAGTTCTCCTCTCTGGAATCTGCTAGAATTTTAAAAATCCTGAGGAACTTTCCTCAGGATTTCCTATTGACTGAACTTTTTTAATATTTTATTGCTCTACTGCGTAGACACAGACTTTCTTTCTGGTCTTTCCCATTCTTTCAAATTTAACTTTGCCATCTATTAATGCAAACAAAGTGTCATCTGATCCACGTCCTACGTTGGTTCCCGGATGAATGTGTGTGCCACGTTGTCTAACTAAAATGTTCCCAGCTAAAACAAATTGTCCATCTGCTCTTTTAACGCCTAAACGTTTGGATTCAGAATCACGACCATTCTTTGTAGAACCCACACCTTTTTTATGTGCAAATAACTGTATGTTAATTTTAATCATTTTAACAATTGCTACCTGAATTATAGACAAATGTATTCCAAGTCTATTATTTACTTGAATACGCTTGCCGAGTAGCCCTCCTTTCCAAAATTCTATAAAAGCCCTTATCAAGTTTACTTAATTTATAACTCTGTATAATTAACTTGAATATTCTTATTGTATTGCTCTTCCAGCGATAATAAATGTATTTTTAGTCCTAAAAATATGTCTCGACATGCATAAGCTCTGTCTTCTGGTACCAGAAGGTGAAACTTACCACGTTTTTCATCGACTTTAATTTCAGCTGGAATGTTTAATACTTCAGTGATAGTATTGGCTACCATATATATGACAGACGAAACAGCCGAGCAGACTATATCTTGCCCATAATTGCTAAAGTTCGCATGACCTTTTATATCAAATCCTAAAATATCACCGTCTGGCTCAATTAAAAAATCTATTCGAATCATTATTAAGTTAAATTGTTATAGATTCAATCTGTACCTTTGTATAAGGTTGTCTATGACCCATTTTACGTTTTTCACTTTTCTTTGGTTTGTAAGTGAACACTGTAATCTTTGGTCCTTTTCCATTCTTCAATACTTTACCAGTTACTTGAGCATTCTCTAAGTATGGATTCCCTAAAACTAATCCATCTTCTTTACCTACCATAATTACTTTAAAATTTATGGTTGATTCTTCTTGGCAATCAAGTTTTTCTACATAAATAACGCTACCGCTTTCAACCTTGTATTGCTTTCCACCGGTTTCTATTACTGCGTACATGACAGTTATACACCTGCCCTTTTCTAAAATCTCGCTGTTTAAGGTAAGAATTAAAATCTTTTCAAAACCTTTTACATGCGGCAAATATATTCTAACATTTATACATCTTCGTGTCAAGGGGGAGTATAAATATGCTTTCAATCTTCCAATGGTTTCTTAAAATAGCAAGTGGTTTTTTTGTAGAAACCTTTGAATTTGGAATATAATAGCTAGTCTTTTCAGTTGCTTTGTCTTTATTTTTCACTATTTTTGTACAGATTCTTTTGATTTTCTTTTAGCCCGAATACGTCTCATTGTCTCTTCATAAATTTCTTTTTGGCAATGCATTGCATCTGCTGTGATAGCCTTGTCTTTTGTTCTCAAGTATCAAAATATTTCTTGAAATACTGGTATCCCATTGGTCTTCTCCCGTATCTTTTCCTTTTCTAAAACAACGTGGGGTTGACATATTTGAGTATTTGCCCTTTACTTTTTCAAAATAATATGGTAAAATTAAATAGAAAGGTGGTTGATTTTATGGAAATGCCAAGTTATGATACTTTGTTATCTTTATTAAAGAGTATGACATCTCAATTTAGATTTAATCATTCTGTTAATGTTGCTAATATGGCAGCAAGATTAGCTAAAATATATGGGGCCGATGTGCAAAAGGCTATGGTAGCCGGTCTGTTACATGATATTACTAAAGATATTCCAATTGAAGAGCAGCTGGAGATTATGAAAAAGTATATTAAACCAGAAGATGTTAAGATTTTTGATAGAAATGTCTTCCATGGGTTTACTGGGAGCGTATATGCTAAAGAAATTCTTAATATTCAGGATGAAGAAATATTAGGTGCTATAAAAAATCATGTAGTGGGTAGTGCGAATATGTCTACGTTGGAAAAGATTTTGCTTGTAGCTGACTTGACTTCTGATGACAGATCTGATGAATTTGCTGATGAATTGAGAAAAATTGCTATGATAGATCTGAATTTAGCTGTCTTTAAGATTGCAATTTTTAATATTGAGGAGTATGCTTTTAAAAATTATGATATAATTAATCCATATTCATTTGAGGCCTATAATAGTATCGTTAAGGAATTGGATCTATCTAAATTGAAAAAAGTTGAGTAAAAAATCAATCGTCATTATTTTTCGATGGCGATTGATTAATTATATATTAAGCGTGGTATCTGGCCCTTATTTCTTTAATAAATCCACTTTTATTTGCATATTTCCACCATCTGTCTGCCAGCCTTGTTCTTCTGCTAAACCAAGGTTTGTTTCCGACGTGGTAGTGTATTATTACCGGATGCTTTCTTCCTTCATCCCAGTCCTTTTTAGAAAAGCATTTAGAGATTAAAGATGTCTTATAGGCGTTGTTGTTATATATATCATAAGACATTAACATATTGTATTTGAATGGTAAATGATATATCTTTTTATAACAAACTGAGTTTATTACGTCTTGATCATGATAGGGAAATCTATGTTTACTTAAAGCTCTAAACTTCTTTTCTAAGTTATCTTCTCTCATTTTCTTTAAATTTAGAAGCATTACTCCTGAATTTATATATTCTGACATTGATTTAATCTTTAACATGTTTGCGTAACCTTTGCCATAGTATGATACAAATTTAGGATTTTTCACTCCTGCAAGATAATAATCATCTATATTCAAATGGTATAGTTTCGAGACGTCACCTTCTGTAATAGTATCGACATCCATATATAAGACTTTATCAATATTATTCAATATGCTAGGTAAAGACAACCTATAATAAGCGGCTGATGTTATATGACGACTTGTAAAAGCGCTTTTAAAGTCATTCTTCATATTTATAGTATTTATGTGACAATTATTATATTTCTTTGATAAAGACATTATTTTTCCTTTTAAATTCTTATTTACGTTACCGGATAATAAAATATAGAACTCATAGTCAATATCTTTTTTAGAATTTTCCATTATAGATGTTATAGAGACTATAGTCGGATATACGTATTTACTATCAGTAGACATAGAAATTTTAACATTTTCTAAAAGTTTTTCATCGTTAGCAACAACACAAATACTACATAAAATAAATAAAAAAATACAGTTAAACAAGAGCACGAACTTATTACGAAATAAAGAATTCACAAAAACCCACTCCTTAATAATAGAATTTGAATAAAATATCAAAATACAAGCTTGCTATAAATAACATATTTATATAATTTAATTATGATATATTTTTTGTAGATACTCACAATTGAAAAGAAATACAAAAAATGATACAATGATGATATCATCGATTAAGTGATAAGTCAAGATAAAAATTGTTTTGCAAGAGAAATGTAAGCAAAACGCAAGCAAGTTGTAAGCAAACTTTATTTATATCATATTAACTTTATATGCAAGATTTTAAGCTTGTATGTTCAAACGTATGGTCGGACGGCGCTGCGCGGCAAGACGCTGTGAACCATGTCAGGCGGGGAACCGAGCAGCATTAATCAGATTGTGTTGTGCGATGCAGAATGGCATTTAATTATGTCAGTTCGTTCGGCCATATGTTTGAGTGTATAAATTTATCTTGCTTTTTTTATGGGAATTTGATATAATGAAGTTCGTTTTTATGAAAAATTAAGAAAGAACTATTCAAAATTAGGATTTATTGGAGCAGTGATATCAAATGGATAACGAAGTGTACAAGGTTCTTTACCGAAAGTTTAGACCGAAGACCTTCTCAGATGTTTATGGGCAGTCTAATGTTATTAAGACTTTAAAGAATGAATTAAAAGCGGGAAGAGTTTCTCACGCATATTTATTTACTGGTTCAAGAGGGACGGGAAAAACTACATGTGCCAAGATATTAGCTAAAGCGATCAATTGTCTAGACATTAGCGAAGAAGGGGAACCATGTGGCAAGTGTGAGGCATGTATTGGAATTGAAAGAGGGACTATTTTAGACATAGTAGAGATTGATGCAGCGAGCAACAACGGGGTAGACAATATTAGGGATCTTATAGAAGAAATGTCCTTTATGCCATCTGTTACGAAGTACCGAGTATACATAATAGACGAAGTACATATGCTTTCTATTGGCGCATTTAATGCTTTGCTTAAAACTTTAGAGGAACCGCCACCGCACGTTGTATTTATATTGGCGACGACAGAGGTTCATAAGCTACCGGTAACGATTTTATCGAGATGTCAGAGGTTTGATTTTAATAGGATAGAGATAGAAGACATAGTTGCCAGACTAAAGGAAGTAGCGAGCCTTGAAAATGTGAGATTAGAGGACAATGCTGCTTATCTGATAGCAAAATTATCTGATGGAGCTTTAAGGGATGCATTATCTTTACTTGACAGATGTATTGGTGATGATAAATATGTAGATATAGACGTTGTAAATGAAGCGACAGGATCTGTTGGAAATATTAATGTTTTTAATATAATTGACAAAGTGATCAACAAAGAGCCGAAAGAGGCCATCGAAATAGTGAATGATTTATACATGAAGTCGAAAAGTATGACGAAATTGTGCTTTGAATTAATAGAGCATTACAGGAATTTAATGCTCATAAAGACTTCAGGTAAGAAAGAAAATTTTATTTTACTTTCTGATGATGATTTTGATATAGCGAAGGGTCAAGCGGACAAGACATCACTTGATGAGATTATAAGTGCCATAGACGTATTATCAGAGGCAGTTAACCGGATGACTAATGGATCATTTAATAAAGTTGAGTTAGAAATGTCTTTAGTCAAGTTATGCATGACGAATTCGGATAAAAAGTATTCAGAACTTTTAAATAGGATTGATGGATTAGAGAAAGTGGTTAAGAGCATGTTATCGGGCGGGTTAAAAAGTTTGCCAAAGAATGACGATAAGATAAAAGAAGTCGACAAAATTCACGAGATGGTTTCTAATTCTAACAATTCTGCTGGGTCTGATAGGGAAGAGGTAAGCAAAGAGTCAAAGCAATCAGACTTTAATAATGGAACTAAAACCGAAAACTCATCAAAAAGGATTACAATTATGGACAAATGGTCAGATGTTTTAGAAATGTTAAAGGAAGGATCAAACAGCATTTATACAGCGCTTAAAGGTTCTAAGGCATATATTAACGGGGAGTATATTTTAATTGATTCCAATAGAGATATTGCATTTAACATGTTAAAAAGGCCAGAACAACGTGATAAAATGAGAAAAATCATTGAAAAAGTAACTGGCAGGGTTTATAGATTGGGACCATATAAGGAAGTTAACAGACCAGAAACTTTTAAAGACCCACTTGAATCTTTATCGAAAGTCGCTTTAAATTCTGGGATAGATATTAATTAATATATTATAGGAGGAAATTTTATGAAAGCAAGACTACCGAAGGAATATACAACTAAAGGAAAGAGTAATAATTTTCAAGAGATTGCGAAGAAAGCTCAACAAATGCAGAAAGACATGACTAATGCTAATGAAGAATTAGAAAAGAAGAAATATACTTCTTCATCTGGTGGGGGAAAGGTAGAAGTTACAGTCACTGGGAAAATGGAAGTGGATTCAGTGAAGATTAACCCAGAGGTTGTTGATCCAGAAGACATAGAGATGCTTGAGGATTTAGTGAAGGCAGCAACAAATGAAGCCTTAAGAGCAGCTTCTAGAGACAAAGAAAAAGTAATTGAAGAAGTTTCAGGGGCGATGAACATTCCAGGGCTATCGGGGTTATTTTAATGGGGAAATATGTACTAGCTCCATTAGATAAATTAATAGAGCACTTCGAAAAATTACCGGGGATCGGTAAAAAGTCAGCAATACGATTGGCATATTATATATTGAACAGACCTATAGAAGAAATTAGAAGCTTTTCTAATGCAATGATAGAAGCCAAAGAAAAGATAAAGTATTGCAAGATATGCTGCAACTTAACAGACGAAGACATTTGCCCTTTATGTAAAGATGAAAAGAGAGATAAATCTATAATATGCGTTGTAGAAAATCCAAAAGACATGATAGCTCTTGAAAAGACACATGAATTTAATTCCTCATATCACATTTTACATGGAGTCTTATCACCTTTGAATGGCATAGGACCTGATGATATAAAGATTAAAGAACTTTTGTCTCGTATAAACAAAGAAGGAATAAAAGAAGTTATTATGGCTACTAATCCGACAGTTGAAGGAGAAGCGACTGCTATGTATATATCTAAGCTTCTTAAGCCTTTGGGCATTAAAGTAACAAGATTGGCTTATGGCATTCCTGTCGGAGGGGATCTAGAGTATGTTGACGAAATTACTTTATTAAGAGCACTGGAAGGAAGATCTGAAATATAATTTATCAAGTTTCCCTAAGATCAACATTTGGCTTAGGGAAATTGCTTTTTGTTAAGAAATTGTTAAGGTTATGTTAAGATTATGTTAAATGGCCAAAAAACTTTTTTGAATATGATATAATATAGTTGTAGTTAAGGAAATGGTAATTAAAAAGTAATAAGTATAAATAATAAATATTAAAATTAAATTGTTAAAGAAAAGAGAGGTAGGATGCTATGCTTTTTCCATTAAAAATGCTTTTAACTGTAGGTTGTGTTGTTCTTTCAAGTCTAGGAGAGACGTTTCTTAATCCAAAGGACAGAAGTGATAAGCTGTGGATTATAAAAAATGTCCTTGGGAAAAATGGAGCAAATGCAGTATATAGCATAAGTAAGGTAGTTTCTAAATTGACAGAAGGAGTCGCAAATAATATGTTTTGTAAATATTTTGAAAACATAGGTTGGTCAAATATGGATGCATCTAGTGGATTGGCAACATATTGCGTCGATTTAGTAGAACTAGCTAAGCAGGGTAAAATAAGAGAGGTTGTAGGAAGAGAAAAGGAAATAAGACAAGCTATGGTTTCCTTGGCTGCAGGCAGATGTCCATGTTTTATTGGTAAAGCTGGAGTAGGTAAATCGGCAATAGCAGAAGGACTAGCAATAAAAATAGCAAAAGGTGAAGTTCCAGAGAAATTGAAAAATAAGAAAATATGGCTATTGAACTTCCCTAAATTGAGAGCAGGTAATGGTTTTAGTACCGATTATGTATCAAGAATAAAGACTTTGGTTGATTCTTTAACAGCTGATAGAAATAATATACTATTCTTTGATGAAGTTCATTTAATGGCACCAATAGCTGACTACTTTAAGCCGGCTATGGCAAAAGGAAATAAGGAAGGCGGCTTGTTGGTTATGGGAGCTACTACTATAGATGAGTACAGCGCTTGCATACTTAAAGATGAAGCACTTCACAGAAGATTTAGTCACATATTGGTAGAAGAATCTAATAAGGAAGAAACAAAAACTATATTAGCTGGATTAGAAAAAGAAGTAAAAGAAGGATATCAAATGACAGTATCTGAAGGAGTATTTGAAGAAATAGTTAATTTGTCAGATAAATATCAGAAACTTGAATACTTCCCGGCTAAAGCTATTAACTTATTGAATGAAACAGCAGCATATTGCGAAGCACAGGGTAAGGATGTAATTACAGTTCAGGACGTTAGGGATTACTTATCAATGAAACTTCGTATACCAGTAGAGGAATTATCAAAGCCAGTAGCTGAATTACCTAAGGAATAGGTAAGAATAAGTATAACTATTGACTAACAAAAAGACCTTATGTTGAATTAATTTTCAGCATAAGGTTTAACTTTTTTTGAAATCTTTTAACTTTTACTCGCTTTCCGACCAGTTGTGCCAAACGTCTTGAACGTCGTCGTTATCGTCTAAAGCGTCTAATAGTTTCTGTAACTTAGTCAATGCTTCTTCATCTGTTACACTCACGTAGTTGTCCGGTACCATTTCGATTTGAGAAGATTCAAAGTTGTATCCCTTGTCGGTAAGAGTAGATAAAGTATCGGAAAAAGTTTCTGGAGAAGTATAGATTTCGAATACATCTTCTTGAGTTACGACGTCTAATGCCCCTGACTCTAATGCATCTTCCATTACTTTGTCTTCACTTTGGTTCTCTTTATCAAGGACTAAGACGCCTTTTTTAGCAAACATAAACGAAACGCAGCCAGGAGTTCCTAAATTTCCTCCAAATTTATCAAAGAAATGTCTTAAATCTGCAGCAGTACGGTTCCTGTTGTCTGTCAATGTTTCAACTATCACAGCAACTCCATTGGGACCGTAACCCTCGTAGGTGATATTTTCGTAATTGTTTGAGTCGGTATCACCTGCAGCCTTCTTTATTATTCTTTCGATGTTGTCATTCGGTACATTATTTGATTTGGCTTTTGCAATGCAGTCTCTTAATTTTGAATTTACGTTGGGATCTGCTCCCCCTTCTTTAACTGCTACAGCCAATTCGCGACCGATTTTCGTAAAGATCTTTGCCCTTTGATTGTCTGTCTTCTCTTTTTTTCTTTTAATAGTGCTCCATTTTGAATGACCTGACATATAAATCCCCTTTTCTACATATAATTTACAAAGTTTTCATCATAAAGAGCCCACGATTTTTATACCGTGGGGGTAATTAATGATAGTGCTGCTGTGTAAAAATGTTAAATATTATTTAAATTTTCTTTTTACAGCTTTATCATTTCCTTCATTGACGATAAAATTTGTATAGCAGCTCACTTCACTTTTTAATATTCTATCATAATTTCAACAACTTCACAATATGTATTTTGACTTTTTTTAACCAATGAGGAGGAGAAAGATTAATATGTTTAATCAAATGCCAGACGAAAATGGAAGAAATAATATAATAAAATCGATCATGAATAAGAATATAAACAGATATTCAGTCGGAACGAGTGTTTGTGGAAGAAAAATAGAAGCATTTGAGATAGGATGTCCAAAGCAGGTTACATTGTTTGCAGGAGCATTTCATGGAATGGAATGGCTCACGTCATCAATTTTATTAAAATTTTTACATGGCATATCCAACGATGATAATATTTTAAAAAAATTGGAGAGAAAAGGTATTATTATAATACCATGTGTCAACCCAGATGGAGTAGAAATTTCATTACATGGAGCAGGAAGTTGTGATTGCCTTGAAAAATTTATCGAAAAGATTAGTAAAGGTGAGACGAATTCATGGCAAGCTAATGCGCATGGTGTAGATATTAATCATAACTTTGATGCGGATTGGTATAAATTAAAATTATTAGAGATAAAAGAAGGAATTACATGCCCGGGACCAACAAGATTTGGAGGATTTTACCCACAGAGTGAACCGGAGACTAAGGCAATGATAAAGATATGTGAAGAAAGAAATATAAATTTGGTACTGGCAATGCATAGCCAGGGAGAAGAAATTTATTGGAAGTATGGCAAATGTGTACCGAGGGGCTCCTATGAAATTGCAAAGTGTATGTCAGATTTAAGTGGATATATGCTGTCAAGTCCAGAAGAGATGGCTTCTTTTGGCGGATTTAAGGATTGGTTTATAAAATGCTACAATAGACCAGGATTTACTGTGGAAATTGGCAAGGGTAAGAATCCATTACCATTGAATATGTTAGAAGAAATATATAAAAAAATAAGGGATATGCTTGTATTTTGTGCAATAGGTGAGCATTATTCATCATAAATTATAAATATAATAAAAGAATTCTAAACTTGTCTTAAAGAATAGAATTCTTGTTTTTTTAAATGTTTAAATTTTTGCTGCATCCCCGTGAAAATTCTTTTTCGTTTGTCAAAGGTATGGCTATTTTCTTTTAAATTTTACGTACCTGCTTGTTCCAAATGCTTACTTTTTGAAGCATTATGCTTGCTATATTGTATTAGTATTTTAATTTTGTCAATATATCTGTGTGCTGATGTTGTTATAATTCATCCCCACCTCTATCTAATGGATGGGGAATTTATTGCTGAAAGATCTTAAACTCTATTATGTTCTTTCAATGTTTTTATTTTTGCAAGTATATCTTTTAGGTCACTTATAAGATTCCTTGCTTGTCGTGCCTCTTTACCTAGAACACTATGACTATCTATCATTTTACTTAACTGAAAGATGTTATTTTTTATTTCTCTTGCAGCCAGTCGCAATCTTCCTTTTTCAGTACATAGCTCATTATATATCCATTGTTTTATCTTCGCATCTTTGTTTCTTCCCAAAAATTTGTTTGCTTTAAATAAATTTTCAATTTTATTTCGGTTGGTATTCTCGTTTTCCTTTATATTTATTAAATCGTCTACTTTCTTAAGTTTTTTTATTAGATCAAGTGGTCGAATATTACCGCCTGGATAATAATTTATTAAATCTTTTATATCTTCATCGTTCTTAATGTCATCAAGTTTCATTTCTTTTATTTTGTTTCTAGCAAATTCTTTGATGTTATTTCGATTTTCCGTTTTGTTTTCTAGACGTTCATTAGATCCTAAACCTTCTATGTCTGATGATTTACATAATTTCTTTAATGTTTCGATTAAATCTCCATTAAATGAAACCTGTATATCTCCACCATATTTTATCTCTTTATTGTTAATAAAATCGATTTCTGATGGCTTTATATTGATTCTTATATTTTCCGCTCCGAACATTTCCATAAGTTTTTTAAAAATATTATCTTTAAGAGGGCTGCTTTCGGTTATATCTTTAAAATTAATATATGTTACTTTCTCTTCTTCTCCCTCTTCTTTTTCCTCTTCTTTTTCTTCTTCTTTTTCTTCTTTGAATTGTTTCTCGATGATTTTTTTTAATTTTTCATCAAATCTTTCGAATTTAAAATTCGTTATTGTGTCTTTAGTTTTATCTACGGAACACTCAAAGCCTTTGTTATAAAACAATTTACATTTTCCATCACTTTCTGATATCAATGTTTTTAAGTTTTCTATAGTCCATGATCCACTTAAATATATATCAAGGCTTAATAATGATGGTTTCTCATTCGTTATTGTTTGTATATAATAGAAGGATTCAGTTGTCAATAATAAATTTGCATTGTTTTCATAACGTTCTATTGTTCTTATATTTTTGAATTTACCTCCATCGCTACCAAAAGCATTGTCTTGAATTACTGTTTTTTTACTTGCTTCTACAAGTTCTGGATCTAAAGATAAAGATATGTTGTTGTCCAAATTGTTAATTAGTTTAAAAGTGTTTTCTTTTACTTCACAAACCTTTCCTAAACTTAGATATTTTATCTTATCAATATATGATGATGGAATTGAGTTTTTACTAATTTCAATATTTAAACCTTCATTTATTGCTTCAACATTTTCATTTATTTCTAATCCTTCTCCATCTGAAGTTCTTAAAAACAAACAATTTTCTATATCTTTGGCTTTAATGTCGTCTTCTGGTTGAAATATTGTTAATTTTTCCGCTGTTGAAATTGTATTATCCACGTTAATCACCTCTACTTTATTATATTTTGATTTGTTAGTACATATATGTATTGTGCATTAAATGAGGGCGATACTTAGTAAAGATGATAATAGTAACTTGAGACCAAATTTCTATCATCATCTTCAATTTTTAATGATATATTTTTAATTAATATCTGAATAAGGAACGAGTAGAGGCATTTCTTTATCTATTTCCTCTTTTTCTTTCGAATTATCGTATAAACCGTCTATTGACGTAAACAAAAAGTAATCCCTTTTTATCTATTTTCTTAAATTTCTTTATATCGTCCTCATTTATGATAACATTTTTATATCCGCTTTCTAAATCATTGTAAGCTTTAGCATCCTCAACGCTTAAATAACCTTTATTAAGGTCTTCCTCAGGTATTAAAAATATGTACAATTCAGATCTCTTTCTAAATGCTTCTTACCTTATTGGAGTCTGTCCCCTGAAGTTTTTCTTCTTTTTATATATCTATTGGTTCCCTTTTATTAAAATTTATTTAAGGTTTCTTTTGCTCTGTAAAGTTACACTGCCACATTGCTATGACTTGATTTCTCTCATCTGCAGTTTTGCTGATGTGTTTGCACATTATACATTTCCCTTTAGCAAATGGTTTATCCATTAGTATTGCAACTTTTTTCTTTTTTTCTTTAAAATTCTTACAAGTTTCAGCAAATGGCTTTTTAACTGGTTTAAAATTATTATTACTGCTTCCATATAGCGGCATTGTATCACCTTCTTATTTATTTCTTTTTATAGGCGGCACACTTATACATTGCCATGACTTGAGTTTTCTTATCGTCATTTCCTATTGGTTCTAAGTTTTTGCAAGTATCGCAGTAACCTTTTCTAGGGAAAGGATTATTACCTGTCTTACTGTGATCAAATTTATAGTTCTTATTGCAATGATGTAAGACTGGATTTATTATTAATAGCTTATCTCCTTCGATGCGATATGGTTTAGGTTTATGGCCACTTCTTAACATAATCATTATCTCCTTTACTTAAATTTATCTATTTTTTATCTTTTTGAAGATTACATTTCCATATTATTTCTGTTGCTTCCTTATCATTTCCTTCTTTTTTTTCTTCGATGCAATGAATACAAACTTTACACATCCCTCTCAAAGTTGGGCAATTTGTTAATTCTATTGCTTTATCGGAATCCATTTCAAACTGACCGCATGATTCTTTAGTTGGATTTGATATAATTTTTAAATCTTCAGCCAAAGTTATCACCTTCTTTCACTTATATACTAGTATTATTATACAATAAAATTTCGAATAAGTAAAGTAAAATATTAAATATAAGTTTATAGCAATATAACAAAAACTTGTACTATTACGACTAAAAATCGTCATGTAAAAGTACAAGTTTATAAATTTATTTATTATATCTTATATTTAGTTTGTCTGGAATATTGCCGGATGATACTTTTTGACTACAGAATCATTTATTTGAATATTCAAATTGTCTGACAAATTCTTCAACATGTCTTCCATATATTGATTTTTGAGAACTTCTGTTATATTGTCCTTTACCATTGTATATCTTTCTGTTCCAACTTCTTTATTGATGTCTTTCTTATATATCAAATACAATGTCGACATATCAGAGCTTTTTATTGATACTGCTTTCTCATTCTCTAATTTTTTCAATTCGGATATTACTATGCTTGGAACTCCTATATATTCGCTTAAATCGCTTACATTTTCTATAGATGGATCGTTAGTAATTGCTTCTTCTTTCTTATATGATTCTAAAATTTTATCATATGTATTACTATTATTATTTATTGAATCTGCATATCCATTAAACTTTTTCTCCAATTCAGCTATTTTATCGTCTGGCAATACTGAATTTTTCCCATCTTCTTCCTTAGATACTAATGGTCTCGTTATATAACAATAACTCGTATATTTTTGTTTGAAATAGTTTTCAATTTGTTCATCAGTTATCTTTTCAGATCCATTGTCTCCAAATATATGATCAAGTATACATTTGTACTTGACGTCATATAAAGATGAAGCTAGATGATAGGATTCTTTTGAAATTCCATAGGTTTGGAAACTTTTCTTATACGAATTCCAAGATGCCATAGTAGCGCTCTCTGCCTTTGCAATCTCTTCATCAGATAAAGCTATACCTAATTCCTCCATTTTCTTGTCTAGAGCGAATAAATTCTTACATTTAGTTATTGCCTTTTCTTTCATCCAGTCTACAGAGTTTCTACCATCAATCATTTCATCAAAAATATTTTCTGGTTTGTAATTGAAGTCAAAATTTAGATTACTCATGATAGTCTTAAATGAATCGTTGTAAGCTACAAACAAATTGTATATGTATGCGCCGACGGGTATGCTTTTAGTGTTGTCTTTAGCTATCCAAGTATCGTCAGTACATCCTGTTAGACTAATTAAGAATGACATCAATAGACTTAATAGAAAAAACTTTTTCTTAAACATATCTTAAAATCTCCCTTCATATAGACATTTCTTATCAATTGTACATTGTAAAATCCTTACCTTATCTCAAAAGAAGTAAAGGTTTACTCTTGACTCGAGTAGTTGATTCTCGTTTAGGCCATGACTATTGCAAATTTATGCAACGAACGAGCTATCCCTACATGTCTTATGGCTATTTGTTTCTTAATTGTATCAATTATTTTTTCATTTGTCAACAATTAGGAAAATACAATTCAGGGCAACCGCATGAAAAAGTTAGCTGAATTTGTTGTAAATGATGTCACATAGAAAATTATCGTCAAAAGAACAT
>CAKSSR010000008.1 GCA_934489735.1 uncultured Eubacteriales bacterium
CCTCCCAGCCTTTCCCTAATGGATAATATATTACAGTTGGGTCTCCTGTGGTTCCAAGTTTATTAAATGCATCATTTACTACTCCCTCAATGTATTTCCCTTCAAATTTTATCTCTTTTACTCCTGACTCCTCAAATGCTGCATTCCTTATACTTTCTACTTTATTGGGTATTGTTATCGATCCTAAGTTTGTACATTTCCTAAATGCATTTGCCCCTATACTCTTCACACTATCAAGTATCGTAATCGATTTTAAACCTGTGCATCCATTAAAGGCATTATTTCCTACGCTTGTCACTCCTTCTTCTATTGCAACCGATGTTATCTTACTTTTAAAATCTGCTAAAAATGAACTCGTATCATAGTCTGCCATATCAAAATTATCCCCAACTGGTTCACTTGATTTCGATATTCTTACGCTATAAGTATCTGTTCCATCATTGTTCTTTCTGAGTGCACATATTAAATTCTTCCCATCATTTTCACTTTTCTTTCCACAATAATAATCATATCCTTTCCATGTTAAATTAGTCGCTCCTTTATATTCCTGATTGTTTGCAATATCTTCCCAACCTCTTCCTGATGGATAATATATTGTTACTCCATTTACTCCTGTAAATGCATCGTCCTCTATATTAGAAATATATTCTCCTTCAAACACTATTTCTTTTAATTTTACACATTGACTAAATGCATTATTCCCTATGCTTTTCACTCCTTCATCTATTGCAATTGATGTTATCTTATCTTTAAAATTTTCTAGAAATTGACTATCATTGTCATAGTCCGCCATATCAAAATTACTTCCAGTTGCCTTACTTGATTTCGATATTCTTACGCTATAAGTATCTGTTCCATCATTGTTCTTTCTGAGTGTACATATTAAATTCTTCCCATCATTTTCACTTTTCTTTCCACAATAATAATCATATCCTTTCCATATTAAATTAATTGCTCCTGCATATTTCTCTTTGTTTTCTAAGTTATTAATTGCATTTTCCCATTCTTCACTTGATGGATAATATATCGTTGCTTTATGTACTTCTGTAAATGCATTATTCCCTATATTAGGAATATATTCTCCTTCAAATATAATCTCTTTTATTTCAGGTGATCCTCCAAACGCACCACTCCCTATGCTTGTCACTCCATCAGGGATTGTCACTGATTCTAAAGACCAACAAAAAGCAAATGCATAACGTCCTATACTTGTCACACTGTTAGGAATTATTACTGATTCTAAACCAGAACAAGTCCAAAACGCACCATTCCCTATGCTTTTCACACCGTCAGGTATTGTAACTGAGTTTAGACCCGAACAACCATAAAACGCTTTCTCTCCTATAGTTTTCACATTATTACCTATCCTTACAGATGTTAAACCAGAACATTTATTAAATGCCTCTTTCCCTATACTTGTCACACTATTACCTATCTCTACAGATGCTAAACCGGAACATTGCAAAAATGCCCTTTCTCCTATGCCTGTCACTCCATCCCCTATAATAACTGATTTAATACCGTTACTTTTATCACATCCAACTTTACTAGCAAAATCAGAAATATCTTCTGCCGTAATTTTCACGCCTTTACCGCTAATTGTTAAAATAAAGTTACCATCTGCCGAGTCCTTTGTATAACTAATAGTAATGTCTCCATTTTCATTAGTCCACTGCTGTTCTGTACCCCCCCCCGAATGAATTGCAGTCAAATTAGGCTCTGGTGGGTTTAAAATACTTAATTCATCTTCATTGACTTCGTCCTTGTCCTGTAATTCTAAGTCGTTTAGTTCTTTTGGTTCTTCATTTTCTTTGCCTGTTTCTTCTGTTTCGTTCTCTTTTGGTTGGTTATGGTCAATTATTTCATCATTATTCTTATTTAGTCTTAAATTTCCCTCAATTTGCTCGGTTGATTCTTTATTTAAGTCTACATTTTCTTTATTTACTTCTTTATTTATTTCTTCATCTATCTCTTCAAAAGCTGCATCTTTATTGGAATTAGATATCAAATCACATTTACTTTCTACTTGTGGCACTATTTTATTTAAATTATCATTCGAATCTGATAAAACTTTTATCGGGGAATATAAAGTAAGTCCTGAAACTATAAAGCTTATACTCATATTTTTAATCAAATTATACTTATTCATAAATAAAATCTCCTCATACGTCTTTATATTTATATAATAATAACTCAATTATACATATTTTTCATTCTATTGTAAATACGCTTTAGTAAGTTTGTATACATGAATAATATATTACATATTTAATTGATCAAACTTTATAATAAAAAAGAAAATATAAATAAAAAAAGCCAAAACTCACTTAATTATCGTGAATTCTGGCATCTTGTTATTAATCACATGTCAAATTTTAAATTCTTTTTTCAAACATATTGCGTCTTTTTCTTGGCTTTTGTCTTTGGTTGCATGACTTTTACAATACAAATATTAATCATTATCACATTCTATCCACTTTAAGTTCTTTTTCCCCTTGTATCTCTTATCGTTTTCTAACTTACTCCAACTACTTTCCTTAGATGGATAATATATTATCGTCGGATCTTCTTCCGTTCCGAGGTTTAAAAACAGATTATTATCGATATTTTTTACATTTCCTTTAAATCTTATCTCTTTTATCCCTGTCTGAACAAATATATTCCTACCCATTTTCTTTACGCTCTTTGGTATCGTTATCGACTTCAAACTCTTGCAGCAAGAAAATATATATCCTTTCATAATTTTTACGCCCTCTGGTATTTCTACCGTAGTCAAGTTTTCACAACAAATAAATGCCCCTTTACCTATTTTCTTCACGCTCCCTGGTATTTTTATTGAATTCAAACCTTTGCAAAAGTCAAAAGCATAATCTTCTATACTTTTTATACTCTCCGGCATATCTATTCTTGTTAATGCTTCACATCTATTAAATAGTCCTAGGCTTATACTTGTTATGCCTTCCGGTATCGCTATCGATTTTAAACTTTTACAACCAGAAAATGCATAATCTCCTATGCTTGTTACACTTTTCGGTAGTTCTATCGTCGTCAAACCCTTACAATCGCAAAATGCCATTGATCCTATACTTTCTAATTTGCTTGATTCTGTAAATCTTACCTCTGTTAGCGCATTACATATCATAAATGTATAATCCCCAATACTCGTTACATTGTCTGGTATTGTTATAGATTTTAAACTTTTGCACCAATCGAATGCAGCCTTTCCTATGCTTGTCAAGCTTTCTGGTAGTTCTATCGTCGTTAATGCTTCACATTTATCAAATGCCCTTTCGCCTATACTTACCACGCCTTCTGGTATCACTATTGATTTTAAATTTTTACAGTCTCTGAATGACTCTTCCATTATATTTGTCACATTGCCGCTTATAGTTACTGACTTTATGTCTTCACGTTCAAATTTGTTTTCATTAATGAAATCATCGATACACTTCTTCGTAATCTCCCCGTCGCCGACAATTATCAAATCGATCTTATTATCTGCTAGATCTGTTTTAAAACTAATAGTAATATTACTATTCTTCGAATCATTCTTTGCCATTTCTGAGCATTCTGTCTTATTTTCTACTCCTGATAATGCCTTAAAATTATCACTCGATTCTGCCAAAACATTTATCGATGAATACAAAGCCATTCCTGAAATCATAAAGCTTATGCCCATATTTTTAATTAAATTATACTTATTCATAAATAAAATCTCCCTATATATCTTTACATATGTAATATTATTCATTCCATTATATATCCATTTTCCCCTATTGTAAATGCATTTTGAAAAATTTGTATACTTAAATAATATATCATATACTTAGTCGATCATTCCTCATTGATTATAAATATTTATTTTCAATTTCTGCAAGACTATTCCTTGACAAATACCAAAAAAGCACCAAAACTTACTTAAGTCCTGGTGTCTTGTCGTTAATCATTTATTATATTATTATCATCGAAGTCTACTATTTTAACAGGTTGTCCTTTGTTTTTCTTTCTAAAGTTAGATTCAACCAATAACTTGCTTAAATATTTATAAGTCTCCGTGTCAAACATCTTTCTGTCAGTCATCCATTGAGTCAAATTAAATATGTTATTATCATATCTGTCCTTAATATTCCTGCTCATAGATGATATTGAATACAAGATATGGCTCTCGTTTTCCGGATTCCCGTTAAATTTATCCTGCTTTTTCTCTTCCTCAAATATCTCAAACAATCTTTGAAGGTTCTTCAAGGAAGTTCTTATGTCGTCGTCTATATTCATATCGCTGTCCATAAAGTATGGATCATTATTATCTATTCCTAGTATGTCGCTTCTAGCTGTTTGAACAGCTTCGTCTTTCGTTTGATCTTCCCCATCAAATGTTGCAGTATAGGCTATATCGCTGAGAAAAATTAGAGCACTTTCTGTAATGCTTCCTTGTTTTTCTATCAATTCTGCTAATTGTTTAGCACTATAATATATTACAGTGATACCTCCCTTTGATTTATCTCTATTTATATTCGTTAGATCATTCATATCATTATTCTGTTCAAATCTATAATTGCTCCAGTTGTTCTTTAAAGTGTTATACATTGTCTGCAAATTGAAGTCATTTTGAATATTTGATATTGCTCCTTCTACTTCAGACTCTACTTCTGTATCTTCTTCTTTTTTCTCTAGATCTTTAATAGCTCCCCCTACAGCACTTTCTATTTCCTCAATCGGTACATCATGCCCTGCATAACTATACATAATTGCATGCTTCATAAGATCAGACACATCATTAAACTTAGTCTCTGTATCATATCTGTTACGATCTCTAAACCCCTGTGGTTCATCTTCTATCAGATTGTAAGGGTTACTACTATAGTTCACCATTTTTTCATCCAAATCCTCTTCTACTCTTTCCTCTGCTTTATCATAATCAAGTTCTTCCATTCTATCATCACTCTCCATCCCTAATTTTTCTTAAAAAATCTTTCTATCACCTTTAAAATCTCTGAAAATACTATTACAGATAAAGAAGTTAGTATTATTTTTATCCATATCTCAACAGGAAGCGGGCTAACCTTTAGGAATGCTCCCAAAAACTGAGTCATAACTATCTGTAATAAAAATGTACAAGCAAATGCAATAATCATCAATTTATTTTTTAATATATTCTTAAATATGCTTGTTTCGTCTACTTCCCGGCAATTAAATGCATTAAATAGTTGGAACATTATGAACAGACTAAATAGTATTGAAGCTTCTTGCTCCTTTGTCCCTCCTATGAAGTTCGTAAAGTATTGCAGCATAAACATTCCCGATATAAATATTGCATTTATAATAATCTTCATAAATATCTTCTTGCTTACTATAGATTCGTTTCTTTTTGTTGGCTTATTGTTCATTAAATCTTCTCTAATCGGTTCTAATCCAAGCGTAAGCGCTGGTGGTCCATCCATAATTATATTTATCCATAACAATTGTAATGCTGAGAAAGGGCTATCAAACCCAAGTAAAATCACTGCCAATACTGATATAACAGATGCTATATTAACTGTCAATTGGAACATAACAAATCTCTTAATATTCTCATATATATTTCTTCCCCAATGAATTGCCTTTACGATTGTCGAAAACGAGTCGTCTAATAATACAATGTCGCTGGCTTGCTTTGAGACTTCTGTGCCTGTTATTCCCATTGCTATACCAACGTCTGCATTCTTTATTGCTGGGGCATCATTTATTCCATCTCCCGTTACTGCCACTACATTAGACAACTTTTTCAATGCATTTACTACTCTCATCTTTATGCTAGGAGTACTTCTCGCTATAACTGATATCTTGTTAATAATATTTAAAAATTCATTGTCATTTAGTCTTTCCAACTCATTCGCCTGAATTGCTATATGGTCTTTGTCTATGATATTTAACTTAGATGCTATTGATTTAGCTGTGATTAGGTTGTCCCCCGTAAGAATTTTCAAGTCTATCCCTGCTTTTTTACATTTATTGATAGCATCTAGGACATCTTCTCTTAACGGATCCTCAATAGCCACAAACCCATCGTATTCAAAGCTGCCATACAGTTGACTTATGTCACTTTCTTTCAAAATTTCGTGATCTACGTTGACATGCGCAAATGATATCATTCTCATAGCCTTCTCTTGAAACTTTGCCATGTCTTTTAATAGTAACTCTTTATCATTATGTTGATTACATATATCCAGTACTTTTTCTGGACTGCCCTTGATATATATTACAATATTACTATCTTTTTTCGACTTCGTCACTACTATCATTCTTTTCGTCTCAGAAGAAAATGGTATTGTAAATATTACTTCGTATTCATTTCTAATCTTGTCATAATTAAGTCCTTCTCTGTTGATTGCCTCAAGTAATGCACATTCTGTTGGATTGCCTATAAATTTCAATTTGTTGTCTTCATATCTTATATCCGATGTGTTATTAAGACAAAAATTATTTATTAATTCAATATCATTCTTATTCAAACACGTTGTCGTCTCATTCCCATTGCTTACATATGAAACTGACATTTGATTCTTTGTCAATGTTCCTGTCTTATCTGAACAAATCACGTTTATGCATCCAACTGTCTCGCATGCTATCATTTTCTTGACTAAAGCATTCTCTTTCGACATTCTTATGACGTTTATAGCTAATGATATTGCTACAGTGGTTGGAAGCCCTTCCGGTACACATGCGACAATCAATGCCACGCTGTTGATAAAAATTTCAAGCACTCCTGAAATCGTTAAGTTGGATTTTAAAAAGTATATCAATATTTGAAATAAAAATGCAACACCTGCTGCCGATATTCCAAAAACACTTATTATTTTCGATAGTTTTGCTAATTTTTCTTGAAGAGGCGTGCTATTATTCTCTTTATTGTCATTCAATTCATTAGCGATCTTACCAAACTCCGTCTTTTCTCCAACTTTTGTCACCAGGGCTTCAGCATTACCACTGCTTACAAAGCAACCTGAATAAACCATGTTAATTCTCTCTGCTATCGGTACGTCAACGTCATTAAATTCTGCTTCGCTATCCTTAGTCACATGAATGCTCTCACCTGTTAACATCGATTCATCTACTGTAAAATCGTTGCATTTAATTATCCTTCCGTCTGCCGGTATCTTATTTCCTGATTCAAGATAAACAATGTCACCTGCCACCACATCTGATATTGGTATCAAATTCATCTCACCATTTCTTCTCACCCTGACCTGTATGTCATCATTTAACTTGTTTAATGAATCAAATGCTTTCTGGCTTCTGTCTTCCATTATAACTGTGATAAAAATTGATAAAAATATTGCAAAAAATATACCAATGCACTCAAAATAATCTATTTCTCCCCCTGATGCTCCTTTAAATATGTTGACCCCTATCGCTAAAAGAACTGCAAATATTAATAAAATTGTCATCGGCTCTTTGGCTGCGTTAATAATTCTTTCAAAAATTGATACTTGTTTCTCTTTTCTTAATGAATTGCTGCCATAAGTCTCTTTGTTCTTCTTAACTTGATCTGCAGATAATCCATGGTTTATATCAGTATTGAATTCTTTTTCTAATTCATCTAAACTTTTGATAAAATATTCATCCATAAATTCAACCTCCCGCATAATAAACTATCCTTTTGCTTTATTTTTTCTTCCCTTTATATAGAAATTTCTATCGCTGTATCGTACATTCCTTCATCAAACTTTTTCTCCATGTCCAATGCTTCATTTATATCAATGTCTATTACTTCTCCGCCTTGTAACGCTACTATCCTATTCTTGATACCATTCGATAATAACTTTACTGCATAGTTGCCCATCTTACTCGCTATCACTCTGTCCCTTACAGTTGGTGACCCTCCTCTTTGTACATGCCCTAATATCGTAGCCCTCGCTTCTATTCCTGTACAATGATGAATTTTCTCAGCTATCTCATAGACTCCTCCTA
Organism: uncultured Eubacteriales bacterium; assembly: GCA_934489735.1. GTDB lineage: Bacteria > Bacillota > Clostridia > Oscillospirales > Acutalibacteraceae > CAKSSR01. The sequence continues at coordinate 7,951 of CAKSSR010000008.1, forward strand.
CTCCCTCTGCAACAACTATTATAAAATGTTGCTTGCCTGTCAATTGAGTATGATATATCCTCTTTATAATATCCTTTTCAAAATCAAAATTTCTCTCCGGAATCAATACAACTGTTGCCCCTACTGCTATTCCTATCTGTAATGCTAAGTCTCCACAATTCCTTCCCATTACTTCAACTACGCTGCAACGGTCATGTGACTGTGCTGTGTCCCTCAGTTTGTCTACCATTTGAGTCGCTGTGTTCATGGCTGTGTCAAATCCTATCGTATACTCACTACATGTCACGTCATTGTCAATTGTCCCTGGTATCCCTATACATGGCACTCCCATCTCTGCTAATTTCTTTGCCCCTTGAAATGATCCGTCGCCTCCTATCACTACTACCCCTTCAATTCCAAAATATTTACAGTTCTCTATCGCCTTCTTTAATCCTTCGTCAGTCTTGAACTCAGGACACCTGGCTGTGTATAACATTGTTCCGCCTTTGTCTAATATTTCTGACACGCTCCTGACTTTTAGCTCCTGCATGTCTCCATGTATCAGCCCATTGTATCCCCTTTTGACCCCCATCACTGTAATATCCATCAATGAAGCTGACCTTGTGACCGCTCTTATTGCTGCATTCATCCCTGGTGCATCTCCACCGCTTGTTAAAACTGCTATCTTTCTCATAAACTTGCATCTCCTCTTTGATATATGTTATAATATTACTAGTATATCACAAAAAATTGAAAAAACAACTCAACATCTATTTACTAAATCTTAAAAAATCCAAAAATTTTCTTGTATTTTCTTGCATAAGTATTCCTTTTTTGCTGATAATAATTATGTCAAGTTAAAATACAAAAGGAGGATATTAAAAAGTGAAAGCTACTGGTATAGTTAGAAGAATTGATGATCTTGGAAGAATAGTTATTCCAAAAGAAATTAGAAGGACGTTAAGAATCCGTGAGGGCGACCCTCTTGAGATATATACTGACGCAAATGGCGGCGTTGTTTTTAAAAAATACTCACAAATTGGTGAACTTTCCTCATTTTCGTCAGAATATGCTGAAGTATTATATAAAATTGCCAAACTTCCTACAGTAGTATGTGATAATGATCACGTTACTGCTGTCTCTGGGTTCCCTAAGAAAGAATTTTTGGAAAGACGTACTACTCAGCCCTTAGATGATCTAGTTATTTCTAGAAAAAGCTTCATTCTTTCTAATACAAATCAAATTCTTAAACCAATAGAAGGAATTGATAAATGTGCGTCTATCATATTCCCTATAATTTCTTCATCAGGCGATATAATGGGTTCAATTTTTACTCTCTGCGAAAACGAGCCCAAGGTTCCTGATGAAACTGAAGTAAAACTTATACAAACAGCTGCTGCATTTCTATCAAAGCAAGCAGAATAATTCAAACCTCCCTTTAATGTATGTCATTATCATTCTACGGGAGGTTAATAATTATTAAATATTTCTTGCACAGTACATATTATTATAATACTCTCCACTTGTGAAATAACACATTTGCCTGCATCCCCCTGCACAATACTTACCCATTTCACAATTTTTACATTTTCCTGTCAATTTATCTGGAGTAAAGTCTCTATTATATGAAAAAGCTCCTTCTTTGTTCCAAATTTCTTCTAAACTTTCTTTTCTTAAGTTACCTTCTATAAACTTGTCATCATATAATGACTCACAGCCCTTGACATTTCCAACGCTATCAATTCCAACTACAAATAAGCCAGCTCCACAACCGTTAAATATAAATGATTCTCCTGGATATCCTCTAAGTTCTTCTTCCTTTTCATTATAATATCCTATGTCGTCGCCAGGGAATATTACCATATCGCTTTCATTTCTCTTGTCCACTATAAAATCTATTATGTCTTTGACTCTTTCTGGTTCTACTAATAAATCATTGTCAGATGCATTTCCCATTGGAGTTGCTAATTGTATTTGCCATGCGTCTACTTTGTGGTCTTTAAATATCTTATACAACTCTTCCAATTGATCTATATTCAATTTCATCACAGTTGTAACTACGCTCGTCTGATACCCTTTTTCTTTGAGTATGTCTAATGCTTTTATCGCCCTTTCAAAAGAATCCTTCTTTCCTCTTATCAAATTATGAGTTTCTTCTGTCCCATCAATAGACACCGCTACCATTTTTATGCCCGACTTCTCTATTTGTTCTAATTGCTTGTCGCCTAACAGATATGCATTCGTTATTATATTTGTACTCACGCCATTATCCACAAACTGTCTTGCTATTATGTGCCAAAAATCCAAAGTAAATATCTCTCCTCCTATGAGAGTTATCTGTTCTAGTCCCATGTCTATCAATTGTTTTGCTATGTCTTTGCATTCTTCTAGAGTCAATTCATCTTGACGTGCCTTTCCTGCCCTTGACCCACAATGCATACAGTTCATATTGCATCTTAAAGTCATTTCCCATACTGCTTGTCTTGGATAATATCCTTTTTTATTATTCATAATCATTTTGACAACTCCTTTTTAATCTTCTTATTCCTTATGTTCATCAATGATTACTGGTTTAAGAAACTTTCCACTAGGCATTGGCATTATAGGTCTAGGTTCATAGCCACACTTAAACTTACCACCAATTTTATTGCATAATTTAATACAGCTGCAAGGCGGTTCTGACCCCGCACTTATTTTTTCTAGTTCCTTTTCATTCATATAAATCACTCCTTCATTCTTTTTCTTTTTTATTATTTCTTTTTTCTAAAATTCCATATTTTAATGTAATAGGATTCTTTCTTTTCTTATTTGGATATTCCTCTAAACTCTTTCCGCCTGAAATATTTTTTAAAATTTTTTCGTCAATATCAAATTTTTCTTTGTCCATGTCTGGTTCTCCTTTATTTTTCTTCATCATTTTGTTCATCCTTGTCTTTACATATTTTCGATTTTTTTAATATTTCCTTACCAGGTATATACTGTGGCCCTCCATATCCTGTTACCCACATCGCCTTTTCCATCTTTCCCCAATCTATATCTTTTAGACGAGGATATTTCTTTAACAAATTATTATCCTTATTTCCAGTTCCTCCATCAACATTTTTTAAATCTTTTTCATCCATATCCATATCCAATCACCTCCGGCTATTTTTCTTCATCATTCTGTCCATCTTTGGTCTTATTTCCTTTCCTTTTATCCATTAATTCCTTTAAATCAAACTTACTTTTAATAGGAATATGTGGAGCCGCATATGCTAATGATAGATACTTCTTATTATTTAGATCTATACCTAAGGGATATGGGTTTAACTTATCATTCTTATCTCCAGTTCCTCCATTAACATTTCCAAAACTTTCTTCATCAATACTTAAATCTTCCTTATCCATCTCTAATCCTCTCCTTTCATTTCTCTTCATTATTTATCTGATCTATATCTATTGCATCTTTTTTTTCAATTTTATTAATTGGTTTCCTCTTATGCGGTGGCTGAACTGCATATTTAGATACTATTGTCATACGTCCTAAACCACTATGTCCTAGCTTAATCCCTGATAAATTTGGAGGATATTTTGCTAAATTCTTATTTTCATCTGTTCCTCCACTGATATTATTCATTTCTTCACTATTCATTTCTTTATTATTTACTTCTTTCATAATTGATCACTCCTATTCTTTTTCTTCATTTTCTTTTGTTTTTTTCATCACTACCTTTTTTTTAACACCTGGTATTAATTTCTCTCCTTGATTAAAACTAAGTGGTGGGTATCGAACCGCATACAATGCAACACTTTCAAAAATTGGGCCTTTTACTTCATTATATAATCCAAGATTTGGAGGATACTTAACTAATTTCTTTTTAATTTCATCTGTCCCTCCATTGACATCCTTCATTTCTTTATCATTTAACTCTTCTTCACTCATATCAACCACCCCTTGTTATTTTGAATCGCAATAAACCATTTTAATCATCCTTGATTTTTTTTAATTCATCTATAATTACGCTCTTCCCTATTTCATGTTTGATTCCATACAATGGAACGCATTTAATCTTCCAGTCCTCTGGTGGATACTTCACAAGTTTTCCCCCTAATGAACTGTTCAAACATGCTTTACTAAAATCATTTACTCCTCCATTAACATCTTTTAAAATATCATCTGCCATTTCAATCACTCCTATATCTTTTTAAGTTATCTTTTTAAGTACTTTGATGCCATATCTATCGAATTTTCTTAAATATGGCACCAATATCTTACTTTTTCTTAATCGCCATCTGAATTATCAGATTTCTTTTTTTTCTTTTTTTCTTGCTCCCTCTGGAATTCTTCAAGACTCTTAATATGTGGAGCTGCATATCCTAAAAAATTAAAAGTCTTTTTATTTATTAGGGGAGGATATAAGCTTTCCCCTCCTTTGGCATTCTCTAAATCTTCGTCTTTTAGTTTATCTTTCTTCTGATTTTCTTTGCTCATATGATAAAATTCCTCCATTTTATATATCTCTGTTTTGGAAACATGCTATGCCTACACCTGTCGCTACTATTAGCCAACAAATGCTGACAATTATCGCTGTTGCTATATCGGATTGATATACTGTCGTATCATATCCTCTGAAGGTGTCCATATATGAAAAACTTATATACTTAGATAATTCAAAGACTTTATTATTTGTCACATTCTCTATTATTCCATCAATAAATTTAAATATCACTCCTATAAATGAAATAGTACATAAGTTTATCGCTATTGATCCGCCAATTTTTCTTACTATAAATGAGATCATGGTGAAAAATGCCGCTATCGACATTGCTATTAATAAGTTTATTCCAAAAGTCGCTAATAATCCACTTATATAATGTTCCGGCATCTCACCAATTCCATGCTTGCTCATAAATGTTGCTGATATAAAGACTACTATTAGTTGAAATATCATAAATGCAATTACACAAAATATACTTATTATATATTTAGATAAATACATTTCAAATCTTTTGAAACCTTTTGATGCTACATTCTTTATGATTCCACTAGAAAAGTCTAAACATACAAACATTGATATCATCACTCCAAGTACTATTAACCAGTTACTTGGCGTAATGTTTACCATCGCTGTAAAACCTGTCATTTCCTCTCCTAATGTCAACTCTTCTAAACTAAATCCTGCTTCTAGCATCTCTTTCTCACTAAAATTATATATCATTACATTAGTTGCTACTGTTATAAATGCTAACAGTCCACATACTAGTAAACATATATAAAACGCTTTCCTTCTGAACAATTTATAAAAATCCGCTTTCAATAATCTAACCATCTAACTTCCCCTCCATTAAATTGATAAAATAAGACTCTGGATCAGGTGTCTCTTTTGATATAGCGCTTACATTTAGATTGCAACACGCTAGCCTGTTATTAATCTTGGCAATGTCATTTATATCATGATCATATACATATACATATCCATCGCCAATTTCAATCTCCCTTACGTCAAATTCGTCCTTCAAAAACTTACTTACACTCTCTTCATCTGTAGTCTCTATTCTTATATATTCCTTCAAGTGGTCATTCAATTCTTCACTGGTCAATTGTTTTATTAAGCTTCCATTACTTATTATCCCATAGCTTGTTGCAATTTTATATAATTCGCTTAATATATGACTTGAAATCAATATTGTAATCCCATATTCCTTATTTAATTTAATTATTAAATTTCTTACTTCTTTGATTCCAATTGGATCTAATCCGTTTATCGGTTCATCCAACAGTAAAAATTCTGGTCTTCCTAAAAGACTTAAACCTATTGCTAGCCTTTGTTTCATTCCCAATGAAAAGTTCTTTGCTTTTTTCTTGCCAGTGTTATCTAATCCAACATCTCTCAATATTCTATCTATTTCTGACTTATCTTTTTCTCCTACAATAATAGATTGAAGTTCCATATTCTGATAAGCTGTAAAATGTGGTACCAATGCTGGATTTTCTATCATTGTACCTATTTTTCGTCTTCCATTGTCGACATCATAGCTACCAAATAGCTCTATTTCTCCATCAGTTGGTGAAGCGAGTCCATCTATCATTCTAATTATGGTAGTCTTTCCTGCTCCATTCTTTCCTATTAGACCATAAATTTCACCTTTTTTTATTTCTATGTTAGCTGAGTTAACGGCTGTCTTACCATAAAACATTTTGGTGAGATTTGTAGTCCTTAAAACATACTCCATAAAAATACCTCCTATAGTAAAGATTATTTATTCTTAACACTTAATATTATATATTATTTACTTCTCGAAGTCAATACTTTTGTTAAAAACGATAAAATTTCTTTATTATTTACTCGTGGCTATAAATTTGTCTACCAAAACTTTAGCAATTGGCGCCGCTGTACTGATTCCAAATCCACTTTTTTCTGTCACCACTGCAAATGCAATCGGATATCTACTGTTCTTATTGAATCCTACTATCCATCCGTTTGCTTTGTTATTTCCTACTTCTCCTGTCCCCGTCTTAGCGCAAATGTCTTGATTCGAAAATATCCTGTACGTGCTCGCTGTATAGTTCATTATGTCTACCATCTTGCTCGCTGTTGATTTGCCCATCATTCTATCCAAATTTCCTGTCCGTTTATTGCTATTGTTATCCGAAATCGCATTTTTTATTATATATGGCCTTACCGGTACTCCTTCGTTGGCTATTGCTCCCATTATAATCATCATATGAACTGCATTTGTCAAGTCATTATATTGACCTATTCCTGACCATGCTAAGTCTATATTACTTGCCCCTTTTACATTATAAGTACTTTTCTCTACTTTCATGTCATCTATATTAAAATTCTTATTAAATCCTAGCCTGTCTGCAGTTTCTGTCATCTTTTCTTTCCCTAACTCAATTGCCAGCTCACCTAATGCAATATTGCAGGAATTCGCCATCGCATTCTTAAAATTCAACTTTCCATGCTTGCTATGACAAATTATCTTGTCTCCGTCTATGACTTTCTCCCCTGTGCAAGTAAATGTCCTATTGTCTAGGTCATCTATATTATTTATTGACGATATTGCTGTTACCACTTTGAATATCGAACCTGGAGTGTACGACGCTGACATTGCTCTATTTACACATACTCCTTCATATTTTCCTGTCTTATCGTTCTCTATGTTAGGTATATTGTTCGGATCATATGACGGACTGCTTACTATGCATAAGACTTCACCTGTCTTATAATTGTAAGCCACTGCCGCTCCTTTGTACTTTGCTAAGCTCATGTAAACATTTTTACATAATTCGCTGTCAATCGTTAAGGTTATGTCATGACTTTTATTAAAAAATAATGATGGCCCGAATCCATTAAATATATTATAACCAAATAAAATATCCGAATAACAACTCTGTATCGAACTGTTGGATGATATCTTCTGGTCACCTATAATATGCAAGAGTGCCGTTCTCTTATTTTTGTCTTCGTTATATACCCTTGTAGAATTCGCACTCTTCGCCAATACTACTCCATTTCTGTCATAAATCTTTCCCGAATTATCCAACCCGTTGACCATATGTAAATTATTTGAATGCATTGCCCAGTTTGGCACAGCTGTTACAAACTTATATATAAATATAGCTGTCCCTGTTATAAAAAGTAATACTAATAAGTATAAAGCAAATGCCCTTATACGAGTATGTTTCATATCAATTCCCTCCTTTCTGCTTAATTTTACTCACTTTTTCTCTTGAGTAACCTTAATTTTTCTTTTCATCTGCTTATCATTTGTTATTTTTCTTAACATGTACGTAAGTATATTCATCCGATGACTTAATTATCGCTAATAGTCCCCAAACAGATATCATACTGCTGCCACCTAAACTTATAAAAGGGAATGTTACTCCTGTAAATGGTAATATATCTGTACATCCAAAGATATTTAAACATAACTGAAATACCATCATCCCTGCCGCTGAATATGATGCGATTGAATATAAAGTCGACCTGCTTCTTGTGCTCATCCTTATGACGTAAATTGCAATGAGAATTATAACCGATGCTGCCATAAATGCTTCTATCATGCCCCATTCCTCACAAAGCACTCCAAAAATTAAATCATTTTCGGCTGCGAATATATTCTTTAAATATCCTTTTCCTATTCCCACTCCAAATAACCCTCCACTGGCGCAGTACGTCATTGTCTGAGTCTGTTGATACCCTGATGAAGATGCATAGTCCCATGCATGTCCCCATGTCATAAACCTGTTGGCTACGTATGGCTTGAACCTTATTATTATAAATAATCCTAAGACTGCTATCGCACATATTAAAATTATCGTCCTTATGCTACCAGATCTCATCAAAGACATTAATACAAAGGTCACAAAGAATATGCATGCCGTACCAAAGTCCCCCATCAAGAATAAAGATCCTATACATACTCCTGTAAAAGCTATAAAACCTGTCAAGTTCTTCGCTGTCTGAAGTCTATTTAACGTGGCTGTTCCCACTAAAATGAATGCCATTTTCACTATTTCTGATGGTTGCAGTGAAAAATTCCCTACCATGATCCAATTTTTTGATCCGTTTATTACTGATCCAAATATTAAATTAAATCCTAGTAAACCTATCGATAAGATTGCTATTGGTACTCTGAATTTCATCACTCTTTCTGGGTTTCTCATAAATAATACTATTGCTATAAATAGAATTAAGCCTATCGTCAATGAGAGTGACTGTACTATTACTTGATTAATGTTTCCCATGCTAAATATCGAAATTATGCTTATCCCTGATAAAAATATTCCTAAAGATTCTAGTTCAAACCCTCCATCTTTCAAAATTAGTTTGTTAATCGTAAAACATATCCAAGAAATGATGAATAATATCACAAATGGTACTATTCCTGTAAGATTTATTCCATTTTCGTCAATACAAAGTTGTAATGTTGCTGCCAAATGAAATAAGGTAACTAAAAATAATAACCCTGCGGAACTCTTATGCTTGTAAATCTTATCTTCACTTTTATTGACATCTTCATATTGATTTAAAACAAAGCTCAATTCGCCTATGGTAATGATATCCCCTATAAATACTTTCCTTGATTTTTCATCAATTGCAAATAATTTTTTAAACCATTTGTTACCTTTGTCTTCTATTTTCTCTCCATTAACTAAAATTCCATACCTAGAGACATCCGATATAATCCAACCTTCCTTTCTTCTATATAATACTGCATGATCTCTGGATACTGATGCATTGTCTAAAACTATGTCAGAGCTTTTACTCCTTCCTATGCTGTTTTCCCAATATAAAACTGGAATGCTCTTCTTAGTCTTAGTATTTGTAAGTACTATTAAAGGTCTCTCTTTTCTTATATGACGATGTAGTGATACAAAGCATTGAATAATAATTATTAAAGCTATTAAAGGTAAAATCATTTTCAATGAACAAGTTATAATAAATAATATCAAACTAAGTTTCCTCCTTTCTGATCAATGATTAATTAAAAATTATATTATATTTGCCCTAAATTTTCAAGTCTTTTTGATCTGTTTCAAGTTTTTAAATATATTTTCTTTCTATTTCTTAATAATAGTATGCATATCGATTATTTTTAAATTACCCCTTGCAATCTATTTCTTTTTGTTATATAATTATATCTGTCGCTGGAGTAACTCAGTTGGTAGAGTACCTCACTCGTAATGAGGAAGTCGTGAGTTCGAGTCTCATCTCCAGCTCCATACTTTAATTATTGGTAGAAGATTCGTCTCTTCTACCTTTTTTTATGAGGTGATATTCTTGTTTAATAATAAATATGCTTGCCTGGCTCCAATGGCGGGCGTGTCTGACTCTGCTTTTAGAGAACTTTGTATTAAATTTGGCTCGGCATTTACTACGACGGAGATGATCAGCGCAAAGGGAATCCTATATTCTAGCGACGAAACTATAAATTTGATGAAAATTTCTGACCCAGAGCAACCCTGCGCTATCCAATTGTTTGGCAATGACCCCGAAATAATGAAGTCTGCTGCCGAATTCTCTCTAGATTTCAATCCAGTGGCTATCGATATTAACATGGGCTGTCCCGTTCCAAAGGTCGTGTCTACCGGCTGTGGCTCGTACTTAATGAATGATCCAAATTTGTGTGGGAAAATCGTAAATAGCATAAAAAAAGCAATCAATATTCCAGTTACTATTAAAATAAGAAAGGGATGGGACAAAAATTCCGTAAATGCAGTAGAAGTTGCTAAAATATGCGAATATAATGGCGCTGATGCTGTGTTTATTCACGGCAGAACTAAGGAAGATATGTATAATCCGGGAATTGATTTGAATATAATAAGAAAAGTTAAGGAAAATGTTAAAATTCCTGTGATAGGTAATGGAGATGTGAAGAGTGCTACCGACGCTAAAAATATGATGGAAGCAACCGGTTGTGATATGGTTATGATAGGTCGTGGTGCCCTAGGAAATCCATGGATATTTAAAGAGATAAATGAATTCTTTAATAATGGCAAGATAATCAAAAGTCCAAGTCTGACTGAAATAACGGAAGTTATGCTAAGCCACATACAAAGCATATGTGATCATAAAGGAGAACGCATTGGAATTAAAGAAGCTAGAAAACATATTGCTTGGTATATCAAGGGAATAAAAAATGCTGCCCACTTTCGAAATAAAGCTATGTCATTAACAAATTTTGACGAATTAAAGGAATTAATTGATGAAATATTAGCTATCAACTAGAAAAGTTTAACTGACTATTGAAAATAATTAAGGATAGAATGAAAGGATATTGAAAATATGCATGATATTACAGGCACTCTTATGTCCGGGGATAACCATATCGCAACAATAGAACACAGTGCCATAACCAAATATGATGAAAAACTTATTCCATTATATCTGAAACGTACTAAAAATATTGAAAAATGGTTAGCTTTACGAGCAATAGACTCTCATCGAACAAACTCAAGGTTGTTGAAAAGAGCATTGCGTCTGAAAACAGATGACGATGTGCAGGTGGCTCTTGCTGTTAATGCAGCTACAATAACCGATAGATATTGGTTTAAAGCAAAAAATTCAAAAAATACATATGATGATATTAGATTTAAAGAAAATTATTTCGATCAACTTGCATTGAGAGGTGACCCTGACAGTTTCTCGCAAGATCCTTCTAGAACTCCTGAACTTACGAACACCGGAAGCTTTGAAAAATGTTGGAAATTAATTGATCAAAATTGGTGGATGTATAAAAGTGAGAGCGACAAAGAACTTTTTTCTGAATTATTTATATGTAAACTTGGAGAAAATCTTAATTTTAATATGGCACATTACGAAATGGATGGAAAGTATATCAGATCCAAGGATTTTACAAACGGAGCCAAAGTTAACTTTGAATCTATGTACTCACTTGCAGATAGTGATGATGATTATGCAAATTGCTTTGATATTTTGATGAATATTTCATCAGATTTAGCAAGGCAATACCTAATTCTTATATACATGGATACAATTTGCTATAACATGGACAGACATACTGAAAACTTTGGACTATTAAGAGATATAAATACCGGAGAAATTCTAGCACTTGCACCTAATTATGATAACAATATTGCATTGATTTCTAGAGGATATCCTAAGGACGTGAACAGAAAAAATGATGGTCTGATTAGGTTCTTTAAAGAGTTCATTAAAAATTGCAACAGGGCATTCGAAATGTACAAAGGTATTGCATTACCTGACATTACTAGACATATGATAAAAAAATGTATAAGCGAGATAAAAATTGATGTCGACCAAGATTTCGTTTGTCAATTTATAATGAACGGACAAAGCAAAATAAATGAAATACTTGAAAAATAACGCCCTTAAATGAACCTCCTTACTAATTTTATACGAACATGCAAAGAAAACTTTCTTAAAAACATGGTACAATTAGCATAAAAATATTAAGTATGTATTTAGACATTGACTTTATGCACGTAATGTGATATATTATATATATATCAAGTTAAAAGTGTTCTTGATTAATTATTATTCTTATGTAAAGATTTAATAATTATATCATAATGTATGCACCTAGAGAAAGGAAGTATAACTAAATGTACAATGTAAATGATATAATAGTATACGGTAGTGTGGGTGTGTTTAAAATTACAAGCATTTCTCAAATGGATAATGACTTAGGTAATGAATCAGAAAAAAAATCTTATTATGTTTTAAGTTCCTTATTTAATAATGAAACGGTCTATGTACCTATTGATAATCCAAATATATTTATACGATCAGTAATATCTAAAGAAAATGCTGAAAAATTGATAGACAATATACCTAACATCTCCGTTCAAGCATATCATAGCAGAAATCTTCAACAATTATCAGAGCATTATAAAAACGCATTCAAATCGCATAATTGTGAAGACCTAATCGAATTGGTAATGTCTATACATCTAAAAAAGCAAAATGCCAAGCAAAACAAAAAGAGAATCGGTCAAATAGATGAGAAATTCATGAAAAAAGCTGAAAATTTATTATATGAAGAACTATCTGTTTCACTGGGAATACCTAAAGATCAAGTTTCTGAGTATATATCTTCAAGAGTTAATATTAATTAAAAAAATAGATCATTTATTAATCCTAAATCCAGGAAATTAAATGATCTATTTCTCTTTTACTTTTAATAAGAAACTCTTATCCTATTTATTATGAATGATATAAAGAAGATTGATGCTGAAACCAATACAATTGTACCGCCAGCCGATGTTCCCAAGTAATATGATGCTATTAAGCCAGTTATACCCGAGAAAAGCGAAATAAGAACCGAAAAGACATGATACAAATGCATTCCTTTTACTAAATTTTTCGAAGATACAGCGGGCAATACAAGAAGCGAATTTATAATCAATATCCCAACCCATTTAATTGAGACAGTAACTATTATAGATATAATTATCATAAACAAAGTCTTATAAAAATTAGGACTTATCATCTTGCTTGAAGCCAAATCTATATTTAAACTGGATATCATTAACTTATTAAAAGAAATTGCCCATATCAGAAGTACAAATATAAAGACAATAAATAGCATTCTTATATCAGATGGCTTAATAGCTAATATATCACCTATTAAATAATTTGAATATTTTGAAAAGCCGCCATTAATTGATAACAAAACTACGCCTAAGGCAATCCCAAGCGACGAAAACACTCCCACTATAGAGTCCGCTGACGATATTCCAGATTCTATTATCAAAGATATAGCCAAAGCGAACAATATGGCAAAGCCCAACATAGAAATAATGTAATTATCAACGCCCATCATGACACCGATTGCTATACCAGTCAAAGCCGAATGGCCTAATGCATCGGAGAAAAATGATAAATTATTATTTACTATCATAGTTCCAATCAAACCGAACAGAGGTGCTATTATTAATATAGACAAAAAGGCATTTTTCATAAAATTAAAGTTAGCCCATTCAAATGGTAAGATAATATCAAAAATCGCATATATGTTTTCCATTATAAGTCCCCTTCCTCAAGACCAAAAGTTTGTAAAAATCTTTTATCCTTTATAAATTTACTTGAAGTATCCATAGCTACTATAGTCTTATCCAAAAGGACTACGTTTGTTGCATATTTTTTTACATGTCCTAAGTCATGTGATACCAATATTATAGGCATGTGGTATTCTTGTCTCATAGATAGTATTATATCATAAAAAGTATTAATTCCCTTTCTGTCTACAGCAGAAACTGGTTCATCTAATAAAAGTATATCCGGAACTGGATAAAGTGCGAAGGCCAACAAAATCCTTTGCAACTCTCCTCCTGACAATGATCCCAAACTCTTATTAATATGGTCTCCTGCCCCTACTTTTGACAACATTTCTTTAGCTTTTCTTTTACTTCCTCCAGTATGTCCTAGCCACACTGGTAATCTACTCATATTTGCCGAAAACAAATCCAATACAGTTACAGGCGTATTTCTATCAAATATCAATCTTTGAGGCACATATCCAATCTTAGGACGTCTTATTTGTTCTCCCTTTGAATTAAAGAAGGTAATACTCCCTGTATAAGGCATTCTATTCATAATAGTTTTTAATAAAGTAGTCTTCCCGGCGCCATTTTTCCCAATAAGGGCTAATATCTCGCTATGATGAACATCCAAATTTATATTATTTATTATACATTCGTTATTCACTTTAACAGAGAGATTATTAATTTTTATTCCGCACTTACACTCTTTGTCTTCTGATATCATAATCAATATCCTTTCTCAAACTTAGTTTTAAATAATCATTATGATAATGCTTGTACCAGCACATCAACATTTTTTTTCATTGCTTCAATATATGCGTCCTTATCGAATGGTCCTGAAACAATTGGATCTAATTCATATATAGTAGCTCCTGTTTCGTCGGCCAATATACTTGCAGATGTTTTTGGATACTGTGGTTCTGCAAATAAAGATTTCACGCCTGTTTTTTTAATTTTCTTAATAATTTTCACCAAATCCTTAGCACTTGGATCACTATTGGGTTCCCGATTGATAGAAGTGACAACATTTAGTCCAAATTCTCTTGCAAAATAAGGGAATGCCTCATGGAATGTAATTATATTTCTATTAGATATCTTTATTAGCTTCTTTTGCATATTAGATTTCAAGAACAGTAGCTTATCTTTATATCTTCTAGCGTTATCCAAATAGACCTCTGCATTTTGTGGATTTAGTCTTGCCAATTCATTTGATATATTTTCTACTTGAATCACATAATTATTTATAGACAACCATATATGCGAATTAACCTTGTGATGATCTTTACATTCGTCATGTTCATGATGTTCATGTTTATGATGATGACATTCTTCTATAAGATTTGTTCCCTGGCTTGAATCAATTATAGTCGTATGCTTACATTCTTCTAACACATTATCCAAAAACTCTTCCATACCTGCGCCGTTGATAACAAATGCGTCAGATTTTTCTATTATTTTCATATCATCTGTTCCCAATTGGAAGTCATGGAGACAACCGGTCGTTTCAGTGGCTATAACATCCAAACTTACATTCTCAGTTCCTTCTATTAAATTCAATAAAATATTGTGGACCGGGTAAAAGGACGCCACTATTTTAAACTTATCGCTAACATTTTCTTCTCTTTTTGAGCATCCCGATAGCGAGACGATAAAAAAAAGACATAAGGTCACAATATTTATTCTTTTCAAGTTAATAATAATTACAATTCAGCCCTCTCGAATAAATTTACATACAAACATATCTATTTGAATGCATTACAAGTTTATCATATAGTCCAATATTCGTCAACTATCTACAAATAGACAAAAATTTACCCCTTGTCAAAAATAAAATCCGACAAAGGGTTTTATACTTATTATTTACCTTTTGTTATGCAGGATTAACAGTTGGTAATTTTTCTTTTAATTCTGATAAAAGTTTATTAAATGTTTCTTCCGATAAGGCGCCTCCAGTTGTTTCTACATAGTCTTCGTATGACAATTCATGCCATACCTTATGTCCACGGTAGTCCGGTATATATATACCAAGTCTATATGGAGTCATTGTCAAATAATTTTTCCTACCATAACAAATATCTCTTCCTTCTACATATTCAAAAAACTTCAACATATCATCACTATATGTAGCATCTGTTACCTTTCTCTTTATATTCCATACTCTGTATCTATAGAGGAAAATTGATCTATATACCTTGCAAGTACATATATATTCCTTTTCTTCTTTAATTATTTCTTCTTCTAGTTCTTTTTTCTTATCAATTTCTTCATAATCCTGTTCTGTTATTCTAAATTCGTCTCTGTTAACAAGTAAACTTTTGACTTTTTCTTCACTGAATCCTATTTTTAATAAAACTTTCTTCAAATTTTCGCTAGAAGGAGTGTCGCTTTCTATCAATTTTATTAATTCTAGCTTATCTTTTTCTAAATTTTCACTATTCAGAAAATACTTTACGAAGTTCATTATAATCTCGTCAAGTTCAGCTCTACTAATCCAATCCAAATGCACTTCTGTTCTCTTCTTATCGCAAGTAATTTTATTGCTATCAAAATTAACTTCCAATAATGGCCCATGTTTAGCATATGATATAACTTTATCATCAGATAGATTAACCTTAAATAACAAACTAGGCATTCTCTCTTCAGATCTATATATTTCACACTTATCTATTATTTTCTGCGTCTCAAGTTGGAATCTAGTCTTATTCAATAAATGTTCTGGAAAAAGCAAATCTGAATCTACGCTATGTATTTTTAAAACATTGTTACTATTTGAAAACAAATCTATTTTATTTACACTTGGATCTTTACATTTACTTAATTGCAATGCCAAAAGTTGAACTAGTAGAATAACATTTTCCGATTCCCTGCCTAAATTTAGACTTTTCTTATCTTTAATAAAAATATTCTTAAATTTCATATCTTCTATATATTCTGTTACTTCTGCTGGCTTATCGTCAGGTAACAATTCCTCTTTTAATTCCGGTTTATAACATAAAGGACGACGGATGATAGGTTTTTTTTCTTTCGTTTCCTTAACAAATATCCCTTCTTTAATTAATATTTGCTTCTCTTTATCATCAAAAAACCTCCCCTTAGTCAAATCCTTTGCATAAATTATTGCAATTTTATTCTCTTCACCTACTTTCCCTTTAGAAATATAAATATAATAAAGTTTACTACCATATTTCATAGAATATTTCCTATATATAATATTATTCTCTTCATTCCTTGAACCTTGTAACTCAGTTATTGCAAACATTGTATTTACTGATCCAAATCCTTCTTTATACGTTCCCGATAAAATATCAAATTTCTCATATTTTTTCTTTTCCAATTTCAATTTAACTGGTACATCTTTACCATTTATGCTGAGTTTAATAACTTTATCTTGCATTTTTTCTAATAAAGCATCATATACAGTATTAGAATTAGTAGAATACTGTGCGTTTTCCATTCCATTGATAGAAAAACTCGATACAGCCGTAAATAAACTAATCATTGTACTAAATAAAACTATTTTATTCATTTGATTTCGTTATCAGAAAGAATAAAATCTTATTCCTCTAATAATCCCCTTTCTTCATTTTACTAAAATTATAGCATAAAATACATTCATATATTAATTTTTTATTCTCCCGACCATAAAAAAAGGTCAAGATTTGCTCAATAATTCAAGCCTATCCCTTCCGATATTCTTAAAGTATACTGCTTTTTTCTTCATATTGTAATAGTTCAACGCAAATTTCGTCAAACTTTCTCACCAATTTCTTATTTATTTTAATACTATTTTATCTTTGGTAATGTAGTTACCTTTACAATAGAATCATTTTCTAATGCTATTATATAATATTTAACGTCATTGCCGCCTTCCTTTTTAAAGACATATGAATTCAATCCAGCAGTATCCTTAACTCTTCCAAGAAGTACTAAATTTGTTCTAACAGAATTCAAAGGGTCTGCATCATAATTATAATCTTCCGACCTCTTCATCACATATCTGTAAGTTCCTCTCGTTCTATCAACCCCATAAAAGTTAATAGCATGCCTATGTTCTTGCTTTCTAGACCTACCAAAATATAAAAAATATCCGTTATTTAAATCATTAACCACTTCTCTTCTAGATGGTATAATCATTTCTCCGCCAGTTGCATTAGTACAGGTAGATAACTGTGGCATCATTGCTTGAACAACTAAGCCTATTGCTATTAATTTATTTAATATTTTTTTCATTTTTAAGACTTTCCTTTCTTTTACTTCTTCAATTATTTATTATATCATATTATTCCTTTGATTTTATAAACTTAACATAAATTTAATATTGGTTTATTATACAATTAAACAATCCATTTTAAACTTAATGGATTGTTCCTCTTGATTATTTTCTATATTCATTTACTGTCAGCCTGACTATATGGTCCTTTCTTACTTCTGCCAAATAAGAATGCTTTCTATTTTCAAAGACATATAAATATGTACCAGCATCATCCACTCTTACATCAGTATATTTAAATTTTTCTCTCCTGTGGTATCCTCTGTGATGGTGGTGATGTTCTCCTTTAAATGCTACATCATACTTATATATTCCATTTATCGTATCTATAGGAATCAAAGTTAGCACTCGTTTAGGGCTTCCATCGTTCAAGTCAAGATAATATATCCCGCTGGCTTTGTCTGCCACTCTTCTATCAGAAGATATAATCTCACTCCTAATATATTTATCCATAGCATTAGTACTTATTGACACTCCTAGTATTATTGTTAGAAGAATCAATCCTGTAGACATTAGTTTACAAATTAATTTTTTCATTTTAAGTCACATCCTTTTTAAATATCGTCCATTATCTATTATAACACATCATCAATTATTTTGCAACACTTTTTAGTAAAAATATATAACTTTTTTGTTAATTTGCATATACAATTTATATACTCATCCCATTTATGCTAAAAAAAATACAACCTGCCGTTAAGACAAGTTGCTTTATTTTAATATCCTAATAACTTTAATGCCTCTTGAGCTGCATTTTGTTCTGCATCTTTCTTACTTTTTCCTCCGCCTCTGCCTATCACGTTATTATTGAGGTGAACTTCAAAAACAAAATGCTTGTCATGGTCAGGGCCTGACTCATCTACTAAAACATATGACAACACTTCTTCTGGATTCCTTTGGACTATTTCTTGTAATGTGGTCTTATAATCTCTAAATTCTATCTTCTGAGGGTGCGTTATCTCAGGTTTTACAAACTTGAGGACAAATTTTTCTGCTGATTTCATTCCTCCATCCAAATATATTGCAGCCAATATTGCTTCAAACACATCTGCTAGTATTG
The DNA here is from genome assembly GCA_934489735.1 of uncultured Eubacteriales bacterium. Lineage (GTDB taxonomy): Bacteria > Bacillota > Clostridia > Oscillospirales > Acutalibacteraceae > CAKSSR01. Next base: position 26,776 of record CAKSSR010000008.1, read on the forward strand.
ATGGTCGTTCGTTTCCTCCACAATTTGTTTCTCCTTTGCTTAAGTAAATATAATCTCCTATATTTATGTCTTTGGAAAATTTACTCAATGTCTTTTCACATACCAATGATGCCCTCAATTTTGTCAACTGACCCTCAGGAAATGTTGGACAATTTAAATATATGTATTTTGAAACTATAAAACTTAATATCGAATCCCCAAAAAATTCTAATCTTTCATAACATTTTACATCAGTCTTCGCTTCATTTGCATAAGAAGAGTGAGTTAAAGCTGTTTTTAATAAATTTACGTCTTTAAAGTGATAACCTAAATCACATTCTAGTTTATAGAGAAAATTATTTCTATTGTACATTTTCATCTTCCTTTACCATTTGAATATTATTTTCTATCTTCGATACAACATCCAAGTTAGCATATTGTATAGCAAGCCCTATTGCATTTTTTATCGTAGTTGCCGTTGCATCTCCATGAGCTTTAAAAACTGGTTTTCTCGCCCCTAGTACCGGTGCCCCGCCTATTTCATTATAATCAAATTGTTTTTTCAATTGCATAAACGGTTTCTTTAATAACATTGCTGCTACCTTGGTCAATGTACTTTGCATTAACATTCTTTTAATTTTTTTCATCAATGTGATAGCTACTCCTTCATATAACTTCAATATTATATTCCCAGTAAAGCCATCGCATACCACAACATCAGCCGCATCCTTAGGGATCTCTCTAGCTTCTATATTTCCTATGAAGTTTACGTTTTCATTACTCTTCAGCAATTCATATGCTTCCCTTTGTAATTCTGATCCTTTTGTCTCTTCAACTCCCACATTTACCAATCCAACTCTTGGATTCTTAATTCCCATCACTTCAGACATATATATTGATCCCATAATTCCAAACTGTTCCAGCATATGTGGTCTGCATTCTATATTTGCTCCTCCGTCTATCAACATAAAGACTCCATTATCCTTCGGTACAACTGGAGCGAAGGTGCACCTTTTTATTCCTTTTATTCTTTTTACTATCATAGTTGCTCCAACCATCATTGCCCCACTACTGCCAGCTGATACAAATGCTTCTCCTTTATCGTCAGCCAGTAGATACATTCCAACTGCCATTGAAGTATTTCTCTTAGATTTTATAATCTCTGTTGGGACATCTTCCATCAAAAATATATCAGGCGTATCGACTATGCTCATATTTGTCAAGGAAATGTTATTATTCTTTGCTACCTCCTTAATTTTGCTTTCCGATCCTGTCAAAATTATCTCTATTCCTGGATATTCTTCAACAGCCATCTCACAGCCCTTTAATATTTCAAGTGGCGCATTATCCCCGCCAAATGCGTCTACTATAATTCTCATTAAAAATCTCTCTCCCTTCTAACTTCTTCATATATATTTAATGACCTTTCTGCTAATAATCTATACCTTTCTTTTTTATCTTTTATCAGAACGTCAAGCGATGGAAGAATTCCGAAGTTTGCACCCATCGGCTGAAAGTTGCTTACAGTCTCATCACTTATATAATTGCTCAATGCTCCTATCATTGTAATGTTAGGCATTATTACTGGTTGCTTCCCCAAGATTTTCATTGACGCATTTATTCCAGCCAGTAAGCCCGATGATGCAGATTCCATATATCCCTCTACCCCGCTTATTTGTCCTGCAAAATAAAGCTTATCATTTCTTTTAAAACTGTAATCTGCGTTCAATAATCTTGGTGAATCTATAAAAGTATTCCTGTGCATCACTCCATATCTCATAAATTCTGCATCATGTAGTGCTGGTATCATAGAGAATACTCTTTTTTGTTCCCCGAATTTCAAATTCGTTTGGAATCCCACCATATTATATAAAGATCCTTCTTTATTCTCCATCCTTAATTGTACTACTGCATATGGTCTCTTGCCTGTTCTCGGGTCAGTCAATCCAACCGGTTTCAGTGGCCCATATCTTAAAGTATCAATTCCTCTTGATGCTAGAATTTCAACCGGCATACAACCTTCATATACTTTGGGATGATTTTTTTCAAATCCATGTATCGGAGCTCTTTCTGCATTTACAAGTTCCTTATAAAATTCATCATATTCTTCTCTTGACAATGGACAATTTATATATGCATCGTCTCCTCCCTTGTCATATCTCGACGCCTGGAAAGCTTGAGTCATATCTATGCTCTCTTTCGTAACAATAGGTGCAGCTGCGTCAAAAAAACTCAAACTTCCTCCACACAATTCAGATATATTATCAGCCAATTCATCACTTGTAAGTGGCCCAGTCGTAATAATTGTTACCTCATCCAAAGGAACTTCTGTAATTTCCTTTTCTATTATATTTATATTCTTATTCGATCTAATACTTTCTGTGACCATTGAAGAAAATTCCTCTCTGTCTACAGCCAATGCTCCACCCGCCGGTACTCTACACTTATCCGCACACTTCATTAACAAAGAGTCAAGTCTTCTCATTTCTTCTTTTAGCAATCCTGCTGCACTGTCAACTCTGTCTGCCTTTAATGAGTTAGAACAAACCAGCTCACTAAAATTCTTACTGCTATGTGCTGGAGACATCTTAGTTGGTTTCATTTCATATAGATTAACCTTTATTCCTCTTGACGCTGCTTGATATGCTGCTTCACATCCGGCTAATCCTGCCCCTATTATATTTAAACTATCCATCTTATCCACCTCTTTTTTACTCACTTTCATAATTACATCCTTCTGTAATGCAATACTTTTTATTAGATTTTCCTTTCCTTTTGAAAAGAGTCTTTGAACATTTTGGACATAATTCCTTCAACGGTTCATTCCATGACATAAAATCGCAATTCGGATAGTTATCACATCCATAAAAAACTCTGCCTTTTTTGCTTTTTTTCATAACCAAGCTTCCACCACACTTAGGGCAAATTGCTCCTGTTTCATTCTTTATTTTCTTAGTGTTGCTACATTCAGGAAACCCTGGGCAAGCTATAAACTTACCATACCTTCCATGCTTTATTACCATTTGTCTTCCACACTTCTCGCATATAATATCTGTTGGCTCTTCTCCTAAATCTATTTTCAAATCTCTTGTCTTTTCTCTAGCTTCTTTTAAAGTTTTGTAAAAGTCCCCATAGAAATTCTTTAAAACTTCAACCCATTTGCATTTCCCTTCAGCCACTACGTCAAGTTCGTCTTCCATTTTTGCAGTAAACTTTGCATTGACTATACTTGGGAAATACTTTTTAATCAAATTTGTAATAGCAATACCTAATTCTGTTGGTTGCAATGACTTCCCATCTTTTATAACATACTCACGTCCAACTATATTTGAGATGATGACTGCATAAGTTGATGGTCTTCCTATTCCATTCTCTTCTAATGTCTTTATTAGAGATGCTTCCGTATACTTTGCTGGTGGTTGCGTAAAATGTTGGTTTGCTTTTATTTCTTTTAAGTTCAATTTCATTCCAACTTCTAATTCCGGGAAGATATTTTCCTTTTCTTCTGAATTACTATCTGTTCCCTCAATATATAGGATAGTAAATCCTTCAAATGCTATAGTATATCCTGATGCTTTGAATATATATTTTCCTGCCGATATATCAATTTGAGTAGTATTTTGTATACAGTCTGCCATTTGGCATGCTACAAATCGTTCCCATATCAACTTGTATAGCTTATATTGATCTGAACTCAAGTCTTTTTTTATATCATCCGGATGTAAACTTGGCATAGTTGGTCTTATTGCTTCATGTGCATCCTGTGCATTTGCTTTAGATTTAAACACTCTTGGTTTAGGAGGTAGGAACTTGTCACCCCATCTCTCCTTGATATAACCAATTACTTCGTTAATTGCATCGTCTGAAATTCTTAACGAATCCGTTCTCATATAAGTAATTAATCCTATAGCTCCAAACCTCTCTGTTTCTATTCCCTCATACAATTCTTGAGCAACTTTCATTGTTCTCTTAGCTTGAAATCCTAATTTTCTTGATGCCTCTTGTTGTAACGTAGATGTTATAAAAGGTGGGGATGGAGATTTCTTTCTCTTTCCTTTCTTTACCTTTGATACTATATATTCTTTGTCATCTAAATATTCCAGAATCTTTTCAGCATCTTCTTTTGATGGTATCTTTATCTTACCTTTTTCATCCCCATAAAAAGAAGCTGTAAACAATCTTCTGCTACTTTTTGTATTAAACTTAGCATCTATTGTCCAGTACTCCTCTGGGACAAATTTTACTATTTCTTCTTCTCTGTCCACTATAAGTCTCATTGCGACGGACTGAACTCTACCAGCCGATAGTCCTCTTCTTATTCTTTGAGAGACAAATGGGCTTAACTTGTATCCAACCAGTCTATCCAATATTCTTCTGGCCTGTTGAGCATTTACTAAGTTCATGTCAATTGGCCTAGGGTGTTTCATTCCCTCTTTTATTCCATTCTTAGTTATTTCATTAAAAGTAACTCTGTTACTATCTTCCAAACTTAATCCTAATATATAAGCCAAATGCCAAGATATAGCTTCCCCTTCTCTATCCGGGTCAGTTGCTAATATAACTCCATTATCTTTCTTTGCCCGCTCAACTAATCCTTCAACTGTTTTTTCTTTTCCGCTTATGATTTCATATACCGGTTCAAAATTCTTCCTAACATTCACGCTAAGCCTCGTAGGAGGTAGGTCTCTGACGTGTCCCATAGATGCAACCACATCATATCCTGATCCGAGGTATTTCTTTATAGTTTTAGCTTTTGCAGGTGATTCCACTATCACTAGCTTAGACATTTTCTGTATCACTCTTTCTATACTAATGGATATTATTTATTTTTTAATTTATACATTCTTCCTACTTGTTTCACTATGACGTCTTTAAGTTCAAGCATTGTAAGAGTAGCTAGAACTTTGCTGCTATTCATCTTTGATTGTACTATTATCTCGTCAATGTTTTTGTCACCTTTTAGTAGTAGATTATATATAATCTTTTCCTCTTCTGAAAGCTCGTTCAATATTTTTTCACTTTCTTCTTTTTTCTTAATATCCTCTTCTTCTTTTTCTAATATTATCTCTTCTTTTTTCTTTCTGATTCCAGATCTGCTCAACCTTGAAGTCAAAAGACTTGGTATTAAGTACTCATACTCTTTCAGTATATCCTCTGCAGTATTTATTGGTATAGCTCCTTCATCTTTAAGCTTTTTTGTCCCGATTGATAGAGTTCCTCTAGTATTTCCATCAAATACAAAGACATCTTTATTTTGTTCTAATGCCAAATCAGCCGTTATTAAAGATCCGCTTCTCTTGCCTGCTTCAATTAATAGTACTCCTAGAGATAATCCTGATATAATTCTATTTCTTATTGGAAAGTTCCAAGCAAAAGCTTCATAATCTGGAGGGAATTCAGATATTATGCATCCTTGGTTTGATATAGCGTGCCTCAATGATGAATTTTTTATTAAATACTCAGTATTGATGCCACATCCTAATATACCTACGGTTAATCCTCCTGATTGTAATGCTCCCTTATGTGACTCACTGTCTATTCCCAACGCACAACCGCTTATAACTATTGAATTTTTCTTGCCCAATTCGTAAGCAATTTCAAATGCAGATCTACATCCGTAAGAAGTAGCTTTCCTTGTTCCAACAATTCCTATAGAAATATTATTATCTATATCGGGTAGCCTTCCCCAAGTATATATAACACATGGCGGATTGCTGATATTTCTAAGCCTTTTTGGATATCTTTTGTCTTCGTATGTAATTATATCATATCCAAGTCTCTGACATTTTTCAAATGTTTTTTCTGCATTCTTTAAATTTTCTATGCTTTCCATTCTTTTTAGCTCTTTTTGAGTAAATAAACCTGATAATTTTCTTTCCTGCGCATTCGATTCAAACAAGCTCTTAACATTTCCATAGGTCAGCATGATTCTTTTAAACCTATTGTTGCCATATCCTAAGATTTCTTGAAGCCATAACCAATATATAACATTTTCCATGATACCACTCCATTACTATTAAATTTTTACTTTCACTTGCACATTAACTCCCATATCATTATACTGGCCGCCGTTGATGCATTTAATGATTCTGCTCTCCCTGCCATAGGGATTGTCGCTTTTATCTGACATTTACTTATCGTACCCTGCCTCAATCCATTTCCTTCATTCCCTATTACTACAGATAAATTTAATTTCTTATCAATATCTCTTATTGACACTGCTCTCCTGTCAGGAACTCCTGCTACTACTGTAATACCATTCTCATTTAGATAGTCGATCGTCTTTATTATATCATCTGTAATAAAAAAATTAAGTCTAAATATAGCACCCATGCTTCCTCTTAATACTTTTGGATTATATATATCACAACAGTCCTCCGTTAATATTACGTTGGATATATTAAATGCTTCCATTGTCCTAAGTATTGTACCTAAGTTTGATGGATCTTGGATATTTTCAAGTATTACAAACTTCCCAGCGCCTATCTTAATGTCAGTTAATGATTGATTTTCTTTTTGCTCACAAATACAAATCATTCCTTGCGGCTCATCAGTATCTGAAATATACTTCATTATATCATTAGAAATTATATACATATTTCCAAAATTGTCAAGTGTCTTACAAATTTTGTCATAATACTTATCATATGCATCATCACTTATTAATATTTGCTTTACATTTGTATCACTTTGTATAGCCTCTCCACATATTCTTATCCCTTCTACAGTATACGCTTTGTTACTCCTTCTAAATTTCGCAGATGAAGTAAGTTTTTTAACAAGTTTTATTAATTTATTGTCCTTGCTTGTAATTTTTTTCATTTTGTCTTAATTACTCCCTATAATATCTATTGCCAAAACATCTGACTTTACCACCATTTTGTTGATTTCCTTAAAGTCACATACTTTGCCCTTTGCCCTATCTCAAAATATTTTAATTGCGTCCGGAAAAAAATTTAACCGAACGCAAAATAAATATACCTTATTGCAATGCCAATCTAGCCTTTTCTACCAATGCTTTGAAATCCTCTGAGTTTGAAACTGCAATTTCAGCTAACATTTTACGATTTAACGATATATTAGCTTTCTTCATTCCATTTATAAAAGTAGAATAATTCATTCCGTTTTCTTTGCAAGCAGCTGAAATTCTGGTAATCCATAATCTTCTGAAGTCTCTCTTTCTATGCTTACGGCCAATATATGCATAATTGCCTGACTTCATTACAGCTTCTTTGGCCATTTTAAAATGCTTGCTCTTAGCTCCCCAATATCCTTTAGCAAGCTTTAATATTTTCTTTCTTCTTTTACGTGTTGCTATTGCACCCTTTATACGTGCCATCTTTGAATACCTCCATTAATGGTTTATTTTTGTTTTTTCTTATTTATAAGGAATCAATTTCTTTATTGCAGGTGCATTTGTCTTGTCTGCAACTACAGTTTTACGTAGATTTCTCTTACGTTTTGTTGTCTTTTTGTTCAATATATGTGATTTGTTCGCATGAGCCCTTATAACTTTCCCATTTTTAGAAATCTTAAAGCGTTTCTTTGCTCCACTATGTGTCTTAATCTTCGGCATAATCAGCCAACCGCCACTTGAAATATGGACATTTAATCCTTTCTCAGATCAAATTGTCTAGTAGCTCTCCTTTCTGATTTCTTTCTTTTTATACAACTTTCGTATTTCCTCGAAAATTCTGATTGATTTTTCCAGCCACAAACCCAAACACACCCAGTTGTGTGGTTAATCTACTTGGTTTTAGGTGCAAGGAACATGATCATATTACGTCCTTCCAATTTGGCAGGTTTTTCTACACTGGCAGCTTCCTGACAAGCATTTGCAAATCTTTCCATTACTTCTTCGCCTAACCCTGGATGACCCGCTTCACGCCCCCTGAATCTTATAGTTACTTTGACTTTGTCTCCTGCCTTAATAAACTTAATCGAATTACGAACCTTTGTTTCAAAATCATGAACATCTATATTAAGCGACAAACGAACCTCTTTAATGCTAGAAACTTTTTGATTTTTCTTAGCTTCTTTCTCTTTTTTTGCTTGTTCGAACCTATACTTTCCATAGTTCATAATCTTACATACTGGCGGAATTGCTTTAGGCGCAACCTTTACTAAATCCAAGTTCTGCTTACTTGCTAATTCCATAGCATCTCTAGGTGTCATTATTCCTAATTGTTCACCTTTACTACCAATAACCCTCAATTGACTATCTTTAATACTTTCATTAATTTCTAGTTCCTTACTGCTAATGTTAAGCACCTCCAAAAATATTTAATCCAAATGTCAAAACCAGTCAAAATATTCTCAATCCGATACGTCTTGACATTATATATACGTCACCATTTAGTAACATTTTCTCACACGAGCCTACTTTTTTTATCAAAAAGAAAAACGTGATACAAAGCTCACGTTAATAAAATTCATGCCAAATGCAAAACGACCCAGCAAAAACATTATTAACCCATGAAAGACTCTGCCACATAGGTGAAAGCTATCAGCACATACGCTTCCAGCTCTTCTTTAATCCACGAATTTATTATAACATTTCATTCATTGCCTGTCAAGTCCCAATCCACGCCCAACATTTAGTGAAAAATTAAAACAAACCATTGCGGATAGTCCACGATGATTTGCTCTAAGTTACATCACTAAATACATAAGCGCTAAAATCAGTCCCATATCACTTTCTTCATTTATCAAGATTATTAATAATAATAAAATTAATGTCTTGTCGCTATCTTCCAGTAGAAACTTAAAAGGACTTATCATCATTTTATTATCATTCTTTTCTAATACGCATTCTTCTTCATTCTGATGCTTATTTACGACATTTCTTGTCTTTGATTGCATTTCCCTTACTCTATTTATAGCATCTTGTTGCATTTTATTTAAATCTTCAGAGCCATTTGAAATATTAGCTTTCATTTGAATCAATCCTTCACAAAATTTATATAATTTTGTCCATCTTCAATATTGGTATGAGCTGCATCATTTGAAGCATCTTTGATGCTTCGTCTAATTTTTTTTGCCTTTTTTCTTTCAATAATGGTCTCAATGATTGTAAGAACCTTGTATTATCATTCTCTTTATTTACCGAAGAAAGCATTGGCATTATTTTTGTCAATATGTTGATAGTATCTACCGGCATCATAGATAAATCCGGCATATTCGTATTGTTTTGTCTCACCGGTTTTTGTTCCCCTGAAGGTTTATTCTGATTCAAAAGTCCTCCCGTAATACTTTTAATCTGTTCTAAATTTTGAGGATTACTTAAAAATTCACTTAATTTTTCTTTTAAATCTTCCACAACGCATCATCTCTCCTTAAATAGTTTATTTAACATCTCCTGAGCTTTAGGAGTAGATAAAATTTTTGAAGTCTTCTCTTTATCTGATAATATATCTGTAACTTTACTTAGGTCATTATCATTTAAATTTTCCAATGACTTAGATAGCATCTTTGCTGATGGATCATTTTTTAATTCTTCTTTATTTGCTCCAAATTTTGAAGACAACATATTTATAATTGAATCTAACTTGTTATTATTTTTATTATTATTCATTACTTGGTATCACCTCTCTATAAAAATGATATGAGTCCTTCTATTATTTTATGATATAAATTTATTTGTTGTTAATAAAAAATAGATGCCGGTCAATTTCCGACACCTTATCTAATTATTTTTATTCGATATCTATATCACTTCGATCAATAAGCCTTAATATTTTATTCCGTTAGCTGTCATTTGATGATTCTACGAAGACTTCTTCAATGGCTTTATTATATTTTATCATCAATTTCTTTACATAGTCTTTGCTTGATCTAATATTTTTAATCAATTCATATCTTACATCTTTCATCATAGCATTGACTGCCCTTCCGCCTAAATGCTTTTCTCCAAATACTCTAGCCACTTCTTCTAAAGACCTTTCATCCCAGTCTATATCCACATCATATTCATTTTTATAATAGTTCTTAATATCCTCTGTACTATTATTAATTATTTCCTTGTAATCTTCTCCATTCAAACTTTTGAATTTTATCAAGTAGTCACTGTATCTGTTATACAAACTTGGTTCCAGCCTTTTTATTTGATTCTCGCATTCATTAGAAGTAACTATCAATATCGACCCTGAAGCGTCTATCCCATTTATTTGACCTGTGTCTCCAAAATTTCTTAATAACTCGTCAATACTTCCACCAACTATGTAACCATTCTCATCTTTTGGTTCCGTTTTTTGCAGCCTACAGTCAAGTGCTCTCATTTTGTCTATCTCGTCTATACAATATAGCGTCGGCTTTCCATTCTTAACTTGACTCATGAACTTCGTATCCTTCTCTGCTTTTACTTTACCCGTGTTGATACTAATTGGTTTTATCAATCTTGAAGCTACTGAAGTTGCGCCATTTCCTTTATCTTCAACTGCGTCTGACATCCTGCAAACATATGAATTCAATTTCATTTCTTCTTGGATTATTTTCATAACCGTAGACTTCCCCGTTGCTGGTTCGCCTATAAAGTAAAGTATCAATCCGCCTTCGAATTCCTTACCATTTGCTTTAGCTTCTTTCACAGATTCAAAATATCCCGATATTACTTTTATAATTTTGTCTATCGCCTTCGTCTGACCTATTACTTCTTTTCTCAATCTTTTTTCGATTTTGCTAAGTATAACTTCGTAATCGTCAAAATTTATTCCTCTATTCGTGACCTTGTATTGAATTTTTTGAATTGGCGAACTCAAGCAAGCCTTCAGGTCTCTAAATTCTAAGAATGACAATAAAAGCTGTGCCAAAATGTAATAAATTGTACTTCTCTTTTGCATATTCAAATACTTTCTAACTGATATTGCAGTCTCTCTAATAAGGGTGTCTGTACTAACTGCCTGATTGGCATCATTTGTTTCAATATCAGTTGCCGTTGAAGTAGCTGTCGTTAATAAACTTAACAATAGTCCTAACGATACTATCTTTTCTTTTACCCCATCCGTTTAATTCACACCTTCTAATACATCTCCACAAACAAACATAGTGGGCTTTTTCAATTTTTTATGTCCTGATTATAACATACTTTAACTTTCTATTCCACTATTAAATTTATAACTAAAACTTTACGTCCTAACCCGTTTCTTCTACAAATATTTCCTTATTAAACTTTATATTAAATCTATTTAAAGTCCTACTTTTTATTGCCTTAACCAATTTAAATCTTAATATTTTCATCATAGCATCAACTGCTCTTCCACCCAAATGCTTCTCGCTGAACATTTCCGATATTTTATTCAAGGAGTCTTCATCCCATTCTATATCAACTCCGTATTTTTTCTTATAATAGTTCTTAATATCAGCTGTGTTATTATTAATTATTTTCTTATAGTCCTCACTGCTTAAACTCTTAAACTTTACAAGATAATCGTTATATCTATTATATAAACTTGACTCTAAATTCTTTATTTGTTCTTCACTCTCATTGGAAGTAACTATCAATATCGATCCTGAAGCGTCTATTCCATTTATTTGGCCCGTATCTCCAAAATTTCTTAACAATTCATCAACGCTTCCTCCGATTGTATAACCGTTTTCATCTTTTGGTTCTATTTTTTGTAGTCTACAATCAAATGCTCTCATTTTATCTATCTCGTCTATACAATATAACGTAGGTCTCTTATTCTTAACTTGACTCATAAATGCAGTATCCCTAATTGCTACTACTTTACCAGTATCTAATTTAATTGGTTTTATTAATCTTGATGCCACTGACATAGCTCTATTACCATTATCCTCAATTGCATCTGACATTCTGCAAACACATGAATTCAAGCCCATTTCTTCTTGGATAATCTTCATAACAGTGGACTTACCTGTTGCTGGTTCTCCGATAAAGTAAAGTATTAGTCCACCTTCAAATTTCTTACCATTCTCTTTAGCTTCCTTCACAGATTCAAAATATCCTGACATTATCATTATAATTTTATCTATTGCCTCATCTTGTCCTATTACTTCTTTTTTCAATCTCTTTTCAATTCTATCGATTAAGTCTTCATAGTTATCAAAGTCAATCCCTTTGTGAGCAACTTTATATTTGATCTTCTGTGCCGGTGCAGCGAGGATAGTACTAATATTCCTTATATTAGTAAGCACATTAACAATCCCACCGATAAACATGCCTATAGCGCTACCTGTTAGCAGCCCACTAATCGTAATTATAAAATTCTTTTTATATTCCTCACATTCCCTAAATGACCTACAGGTTGCTCGAATCTCTTCTTTTGTATAAGAATCAAGAGCATTTGTCGATATCAGTGGATTCAAAGCCAAGGCTAAACTTAACGATATAATTTTATGCCCTATCTTACCTATTTTAATCAATCCCTTCCTCTTTTCAATCATAGTCTAAATCTTTATTTTATTATCGGTTATATGATTCTGCAAGTCTTCTTGCTTCTGGTTCATCTAGTCCTGATCTTACTCTCAATTGAGCATAATAAATTGCATAGCCGCAGTTCTTAGTTGACATAAATTCTTTTATGAATATTTCAAAAAATCGTCTTTTGTTTTCATCATTTAGATTTAAAAGAGTCATGGCATTAGAAAATCTATCAACTATTTGATCAATCTCGAAGTCTGTTTTGAATAAGTTTGAAAATTTTAAGTTCTCGTACAAAGTTGCTATTAACCCCGCCTCAAGCTCACTCAACCTGTTCATTACAATAGCTCGAGCATATCTTTCCGAAGCTCCACTTAGTCTGCCAGTTGCTTTAATTTTCTTAAATATTCTTAATTGTTCCTTTGCCCTAGTCTCATCAAGCTTGTCTTTCACTATCAATTTAGTATAAAAGTTTGCCTCTTCGCTACTGTTTCTTTCTTTTTCCGCATCATCGTAAACTTTTTTATATTCTCTTGCTTCTGATTCGCTGAGTTTTGATTTTACTCTTAATTGAGCATAATGGATTGCATAATCATAGTCCTTTTTTGAAGTTAATTCTTGAATAAATATATCTACCATTAACTTTTTATCTTCTTTGCTCAATGCTAGCACCGGTGAATTAACTGTATTCAAGACACGATCAAGCACAAGATCAATTTCACGATCTCTCTTCGACACATCAGACGATAATACTATTGCCTTATACAAGTTTGCCCTTAAGTCTGCTTCTTCGCTACTTAATCCATCCATTACAATTAACCAAGCGTACTTTCTAGAATAACATTCGATCTTGCCAGCCTCCAACATGTCTTTAAATATTTTCACTTGTCTTCTTGCTCTATCTGTGCCGACTTTATCTACTACTATTAATTTAGCATACAAGCTTGCATAAGCTTGACCATTTTTTACTTCCTTTTTATATATTTCTAAAAATTGATTAGTATCTATATCATTTAGTCCAAACGTTACCTTTATCTGAGCATAATATAGTGCTCGTCCGTAATCGTCTCCTGCCTTCATTCTGTTATATATTATATCTTTCATAGTCTTTTTTTCACTATCGCTTAAAAAAGGAATCGATTCTATATTATTATCATTCAAAGAACCATTATTCAGCATAGCCATTGCTGAAAATCCAGAAATTGTTGCTCCTAAGCACAAAACAGCTATTGATTTTCCTAGTATTTTATTAATTTTCATCATGTTATTCCTCCAACATTAATTCTTTATTTATTAATTTTCATTACTTTTATTATATCATATTTATTATAAAAGTTGTTGAACTTAACAGAAATTTAACAAAAAACTTTTAATTCTTGCAATCCAGTGGTATTTGCCTGTAAATGTCATTGACTTTTCTCTGCAGCTTTAAGCATTATGGCACATTCTAGTCTTTTTTTCTGAAGGTCACAAGAAATTTTATGAGACTTACTTATATTTCCTTCGTATTTGTAATTATTTGCATTACATCCCCCACTACAATAGAACCTTGCCCAACAATTTTGGCATTCTTTCTTTGTATAAACATTCACTCCCGCAAAATATTTCTTCATTTCATTATCAAATGTTCCTTCATTTATATTTCCCATCTTCCATTTGTCATCGCCTACAAATTGATGGCAAGGGAATATGTCCCCATTGGGAGTCACTGCTATGTATTCATTGCCGCAGCCACAGCCACGAAGCCTTTTAATTGCACATGGTCCTTGATCTAAGTCTATCATAAAATGAAAGAAGTTAAAATATTTCTTATTCTTTCTACTCTCTATTATTTTATTAGATAAATTTTCATATTCTTTAAATACTCTTTCTAAATCTTCCTCTTTAATTGAATAATCTAATTGTGGGTCTGAGACCACTGGTTCTATTGATATTTGATCAAACCCTAGCTCATACATATGTAAAACATCGTTAGAAAAATCTAAGTTATGCTTAGTAAATGTTCCTCTAACGTAATAATCTTTGTCCTTTTCTCTACTTTCTACTAATTTTTGATACTTCGGTACTATTATGTCATAACATCCTTTACCTGTGGGCGTAACTCTTAGTCTATCATTTACTTCTTTTCTTCCATCCAATGATAGTACTACGTTAGACATTTCTTTATTTATATAGTCTATTTTATCATCTGTCAATAAAAGTCCGTTCGTCGTTATAGTAAATCTAAAATTTTTATTATATTTTTTCTCCTCTTCTCTGGCATAATCCACAACGCCTTTAACTACTTCAAAGTTCATTAGTGGCTCTCCGCCAAAGAAATCCAACTCTAAATTATGCCTTTTCCCTGAATGCTTGATCAAAAAGTCAATCGCTTTCTTCCCAGTCTCTAATGACATCAGCATCCTTCCTTGCCCAAAGTCACCTTTTGCTGCAAAACAGTACTCACATCTTAAGTTACAGTCATGAGCTACATTTAGGCACATAGACTTTATCGGCACATCTGTCATCATATCCGTAAATTTTTCATATGTATCTTTAGAAAAAAGTAAATCAGATGAATATAATTTAAAAAGTTCTTTATATGCTTCAATTATTTCTTCCTCTTTATATTTATTTTTTAAGCTTTCTATTATATTTCTATCTATTTCTTCGTTCATACCTTCTTTTTCTGTAATAAAATCTAATATATCGAATGATATATCGTCAAATAAATGAACCCCTCCGCTGTTTGAGTCAACTACTATATTATATCCATTTAATTTATACTTGTTTATCATAAGTTTTTTAATCCTTTCTTGCACAAAAAATCAGCAGCTATCAAAGCTGCCTTAATTTAATCGTTAATTACTCTTCATGTTCGCACTTCTGGTTAGCAACTGTACATGAAGTCTTACATGCTGACTGACAAGAAGCTTGACATTCTCCACATCCTCCATGGCAAGCACTCTCTTTTAAGTTAGCCTGATTTAAAGTTTTTATGTGATTCATTATTTTACCCTCCTTCAGTATTACATACTACTTACTTCTGTTATAATTATATCATCTTAACGTTAACAGTGTCAATCACTTATTGTTGACTCCTATTATCCCGCCTATAGCGCCTGTTAAAATCATCAACATAAATCGAATAACGCTGACCAGAGTAAATGGTTCGTTAGAAATTATTAAACTTCCTATTATCATTATCACAAAAAGAATAAAAGCGCATAACATTCCATTAAGCATTCCTCTTTTTTTTGACTTTTTCGCTGTTATATATCCACCTATAAACGACCCTATGCCAGCAATTCCTACTGTGATGGGTATAATAAATGACTGTGGGATATTACCCGTCTTAGAAAATATCAATGAAAATAATATTAAAGCAAAGAAATAGAAAGCTATCGATGACATTATTCCAAATGATAAAGCTATGATGTAACTTATTATTTCACTTTCTTTTTGATTAGACATTTCTTGATGCATTTACTCACCGCTGCCTTAGCATAAACAAAGCAGCTCTCCTTTCAAAACAAACTTAACGTTCTTCTATGCTTCAAAGAACCTTCCTCAATGATAAAAAATCATTAAATCCAATAATATATTTATATTACAGGCTTAAGTGATTTTATGATTAAGATTATTAATTTTTAATTTTATCTTAGTCTAATCGTAAAAATTCTTACTCTTTGTCTTTTTTATCTTTCTTATCCTTTTTAGGTTCTTCATCTGCCACAGAATTATTAGCTGCAATAGCCCATCTTCTTATTTGAACTCTTGATTTGTCTGTTCCGGTTTCTATTATCAAGGAATCTGTTTCATTCTTGATACTTACGACTTTCCCAATTATTCCACCTATTGTCGTAATTTCGTCACCAATTTGTACTCCAAGGCGCATTGCATCTTCTTTTTTTCTTCTCCTTTGTTGAGGAAGTAAAAAGATTAGATACATAAAGATGATCAATGGAATCCAAATAAGTAAACTTGCAAATTGATTTTGTTGCATTTAATAACAACCTCCATGTTAATTTATATCTTTGATTATACATCATATCAATCCATTTTTCAAGAACATTTATATACAATTTTCTTATTTTTTTATACTATTTGTGATATCTGTTCTTTTCAAGCTAGTAGCATTTCTATTTGCCCTGTAGATATTCCATTTTGAAAATCTGTTAACAAATCCTTTATCTTTCTTAACAATTATATCTCTTGCGACATAATTTGTCTCTGTATCTATATAATTAAGTGACTCTTCGCTTAATAAATCCATTGCGCTATCAACCGTTTTCACATTTTGCAAAAGTTTCCTTACCTCATTCAATCTATCTACAGTAGTTTTATATTCATTTGATGATTCCGGAAACACGTTCTTAAGCTCTCTTAAAAATTCGTTCAAATTGTTATTGAAAAAGTTATTCAAGTCATTTTTTATCGACTTAGTCATAATTCTCGGTAAGTCAACTAATAATGAACCGTTATTTGGGATGAATAAAAATGAATTTTTCTGATTCCTTGCATGAGAATTGCTTCCAAATGATAAATCATTGTCTATTGCCAGTATATTTCCCTGACTGTCTGTGTAGTAGTTTTCATAATGCCTATCCGTTTGTCCTGATATATAATCTAAGATACCTAATCTAATTGAATTCTCTAGGCATTTGGCCACAGATGATTCGTTATCAAATTTCACTTTATCTCCAATTATTTCTACTGTGCCCTTACTTATGCTTATGTCAGCCTGTGGGAACATGTCGTTTAGTCTGTTATCCTTGTACGCATTATATATTTTTTCAAGCGTGAGTGAGTTGCCATTATATTTTTGGATCTTACTTAATGACTTTGTATTTAATTCATTCTTGACACATCCTTTAGAAAAGTCAAATTTTATTGAATCTAGCACAAATGGATTGCCCGCTGCCATGTCCATCAATATTCCTGAAGTCATTCTCTTAGAAATTTTCTTCGATTGGTCAGATGTATTGTCAGAAATTATACCTGGCATAGTAATTGCTACATCTGTATTGACACAGACTCTATTGTCGTTGGAATAAAGTAACTTATCAAGCATATCGGTTAAGCATGATCTCTCGATGTATTTAGCTTCCGAATCGTATCTAGAAATCCCTGTCAGCGCTGATGATGAATATATATCTTGCACGCTTTCTTTACTACTTAATGGCACTGGCTTAAAAATTCTAATCTTTTCTTCATGAAATTGTAAAATCTTTGTATAAAATACTGCGTTATACTTCCCTCCTCCTAATTTTTTTGGTGTAGTCAATGGAAAAATTTCTTTTTCCGATAAAAATTCTATCTTGTCTTGTAATTTGCTAGGAAATGTTATATTATTTTCTTTGCAACTTGATTTGCAAGCTACCAATAAACTTTTTATTAAATACGGATCGTATCCTGACAATTTAATCTTTTCGCTTTCTAAGTCATTTACAAAGCTAATTAGATCATTTCTCCCTGCATATTTTAATATCTGATTAAAATATCTAAAAGTCGGTAAGTCCGATGTCGTAACTTTCTCAATTTCTATTATTTTATTCGCTAAATTTCTCAAAAAGTTTGATACATCCTTGCCATCAGATGTCTTTATTACAAAGTAAAATAATATTCTATATCTTAATGAGGTCGATAGCCCGCTTGTAAATTTCATTCTGTTTATATTCTCGTCTATTGATTTATTGTAATTACATCTATATATATTCGAATATCTATTTAAAAATGAATTATATACCTCATTGTCATTTTCTATTAAATTTCCAAATGATTCATTAAATTTTTTAATCTCTTCGTTATCCAATGTAGATCTTAGGTTAACATAATCATTATGATTTACTTTTGATATATTTATTATATTGCTTATATAATTAGAATTGTAATTAACTTCTTCACTTATCGTTGTTTCTGGAAGCTCAGTCGCTGCTAATACGTTATTAATCTTTACCCCTGAAATCACTCCCGACATTAAAGTTATTAATAATAACTTCTTTGCTGCATTCGCTGCATCTCTCGTTCCAAATCCTCCTGCTACATCATCCAATAAGTCTTCTGGTAGTTCTATAAAATTATTATCCTCTATTATTTTCTTAAGCTTTTCTATTTCCTCTTCATTTAATTGAATTCTTTTTATTTTATCATGATTTTCTTCATAAAAACTCTTTAATTCTTCTTTTTCTTTATCATCCAGTTCCTCCAATTGATCTATTTTCTTTACTAATATAATATCATAGATGTCGTCTTTTTCCATAATCTTTCCGCTCCTTTCATTTTTATTTATTATTCCTCAATATCATACTTTCTTTCATACAAATGTTAAACTAAATATTTCCTTATATTTTTAATAAAATCATCACAATTTTCACCCTCTATGCTCAAATTTATTGGTTCTGATAAATCTAAGCTCAATATTCCTATAATAGATTTAGCATTTATTATATATTCGTTGCTTTTTATCACCATATTGCCAGAATATTTACAGGCAATATTGACAAATTCCCTAACTGAATTGATGTTTGGAAGCAAAATTTTAACATTTTTCATGAAAATACCTCTTTTTATATTATTTTGGAACAAATAATGATATAATATAATTATCCCTAGCCAATAGAGGTCTAAGTTTAATTAATAAGTGACACCGTCGCTCTATCATATAGGATATAAATGTTTACAGACCTTTATCTTTATTGAGCTAACATCGGAACAGTTGTATAATAGTAATGCAACAAAGTACGTATTTACTACCATCAGGTAGAGTATCTATAAAAAAGTCGTACAATTTGATATATAAAGATATTTGATACGACTGACATAAACTATTACAAGGAGATTTATTCAATGAAAATTTTTAGTGTGACTCTTGGTTGTAAAGTAAACCAGTACGAGTCCGAAGCAATGATCGAATTATTTTTACAAAATGGGTTCTTAAAGGCAAGAGATATAAACGAGGCTGACATTGTCTTAATAAACTCTTGCACAGTGACTGCAAATAGCGACAGAAAGTTAAGACAGACTATCAGAAGGGTAAAAAGCTTAAACCCAGGTTCAATATTAGTACTAGCTGGTTGCATGCCTCAAGCATTTCCAGAAATCGCAAAGAACATATTAGCAGTCGATGTAGTCATAGGTACGTCGAATAGAAAAAAAGTGGTATCGGACGTACTTCAATATATAAATACTAAGGAAAGAGTAGTAGACATTAAGCCTTACTCAAGCAATGACACATACGAATTGATAACTACCAGAGGATTATCAGACAGGACTAGAGCATTTTTGAAAATTGAAGACGGCTGCAACAATTTTTGCACATATTGTATAATCCCATATGTCAGAGGGCGAGTTCGTTCCAAGCCACTTGATACAATATATTCGGAAGCACTTGAACTTGCTAACAATGGATATAGGGAGATTGTACTAGTTGGTATAAACTTAACAGCTTATGGTCAAGATCTAGGATTAAATTTATGCGACGCTATTGAGTGCGTTTGTAAAATTTCTAAAATAGAACGAGTAAGAATAAGCTCACTTGAACCAGATGCCATTGATGACGAATTCTTAGAAAGAGTTTCAAAGCAAGACAAGTTTTGTCCGCACTTTCATTTGTCATTACAAAGTGGAAGCGACAAAATATTAAAAGAAATGAATAGGCATTATACTAAAGAAGAATATAAGAAAATAGTAGATAATATTAGGAACAAAATCCCAAATGCATCAATAACTACAGACATTTTAGTTGGATTCCCTGGAGAAAGTGAAGAAGATTTCCAAGAATCACTCAACTTTATTAAAGAAATTGGCTTCATGAAAGTACATGTCTTCCCATATTCACGAAGACCAGGAACAAAGGCAGACAAATTTTCATACCACATTGCCAATCCGATAAAGGAAGATAGAAGTAAAAGAATGATAGCCTTTGCAAAAGAAGTAAGCACAGACTACTTAAAGACGCAAATTGGCAAAGAATACGAAGTCTTATTTGAAAATAAAAGCGAAGAAGGGTATTTAGAAGGATATACTAAGAATTACATACATATAAAGATAAAGTGTGATAGTATAGCTAATTCTGATTTAAAGGGGCAGGTAAGATTAGTAAGGCTAACTCAAGTAATTGATGACTACTGTTCAGCAGATATTATCAATGATTAATAATTTTAATAGCATTTTTAACCTCTTCCTTAGTTTTGTCTGTATTCAGGTAATCAAATGAATATAACATAAAGCCATCGGCCTTTATCTGTCTAGAATATTCTATCTGTTTGGATATAATATCATTAGAGTTCAGCCACGTACCTGAATCCATATCAGACCCAGCCTTATACAGACCAATACCTAAGTATAACTTAACATTAGATCCGTCAATCAGATGTTTCCATTTATCGGCTGCTTTGTCGAATGGTAGCATCTGATTTTCAAAATTAGTATAAATTTGTGGACATATGTAATCTATATACCCGTTTCTGGTGCACCAACTCATAATATCGGCAGACATTTTCTTATCATTTTCAAAATTTCCTTGAGGCGATATGCCAAATTTCACATTTGGATTAATAGATTTTATCTTACTGTAAACCCCGCTCACAAGCAGGTTTATATTTGCCTTTCTCCACTCATTCAATGGTAGTCGTTCTGCTCCATCCCTGCAAGAATTGCAATATGATTCGTAAGAAATTCTATCAAATTCTGGATCATCGGTAGGATAGAAGTAATCATCAAAGTGTATTGCATCTACTTCATAGTTCTCAACTATCTCTTGGACGCCTTTTATTACTAATTCTCTACATTTTGAATAAGCCGGATTATAATATCTTCCATTCTCCCAGGAGACCGTAAGGTCTGCCGGGGTATCTTTTTCATCGTAAACCGTTACTGCCGGATTGTTAAATGATAAAAATTCCGGCGTGTTATTTATACTTATTCTCAACGGATTTATCCAAGCGTGAAAGCTCATTCCTTCTTTGTGAGTTTCCTCTACCATTATCTTCAATGGGTCAAATCCTGGGTTCACTCCCTGTGTCCCGCATAATAAATGTGACCATGGGAATATATCCGATCTGTATAAAGCGTCTGAAAATGGTCTCACATGTACAACTATCGTATTTGCTCCAAACTCTTTAGATGTTTTTATAATATTTGTAAACTTGTCTTTAAAACTTTCTAGAGAGCAGTCCTTATTCATGTCCAATGTCATAAATGGGACCCAAATAGCTCTCATTTCTTCATCAGGATATACTACTTCTCTATTGCCAGTTGCAACCACCTTACTGATAGCTGGCGAGTCCTTCCAATTACTATCACTTAGCTTATCTTTCTTTACATAATGTGACAAACTGATAATCAATACTAAAACAAACATTAACGGAAGTAATAATTTTCTACTTTTTATTATCATTTTAAATCGTCCCCATCTCTCTATATATCTTGTTTTAATATAAATGTATGAGGAAACAATTAAAAAAATCACTTGATTATAAAAAAAACTCAGCCGAGACTAATCGTATCATTAGATAATCTCGGCTTTTGTATATCCTTAATATAACATATTTCTTTGCGATGCTTACTTTAACATCAATAATTTGTAAGTTCCTATATCATTTGGTTGAGTTGCTATATGTAAAACTAGATTATTATCACTATTCATACACATGCCGTATATATATCCATCATTTCTTAAATATTCATATACTTTTTTGCATTCATTTGTAGCCGTGTCGTACATATATATAGCATTCTTAGTATTGTAATACAACTTATTGGAACTTTTACATAAAGCCGAATAGCAGCCTTGATAATAATAATTCTTTTTATTAAATACTGGCCATAAATTCGAATCTATGTTGTGAATAATGCTTCCATTTTTCGTCAAGTTCCCTTTCTCATCCAAATAATAATACTCTTTGTTCATATAGTGCACCGCTGATGCAATTTTATCTAGCCTTGATTCATCATATAAGTCACTTGAACTCCACTTGACAGATGCGTTATTTACTACCCAGTCATTCCCTGTATGTCCGGTCTTTCTAATTCCTGCTTCCCCTCTCATAAAGTTGCTATGCTTAACTATTCCTATGTTACTATTCATACAACTGTCCCAAGTGACGTCTACGTGATAGTAATTATTTTTAATTTTTACTAAGTTCCACGCATGTTTCATCGACTTACTGGAGACAATTGTACACGGTATGCCTAATTTATTTAAAATATACTTATATGCCAGTGAATATCCTTGACACACCGCTACTTTGTTTATAAATACTCCGTATGCACTATATGAAAGTTGATTCTTGTTATTAGATATGTCATATCTACAACTTTGCGCTAAAATGTCGTGGGCTAATAAAGCTTTATCTATATCTGGTAGAGACTTGTCTATTCTATTTACTATGTCATTCGCTACAGAATTAAATAGCTTAGTCATAGACTTCGTAATCGTTTTGTTATATAAGTAACTTGGTTTCAATTTTAATACTATGCTGTTGTTGTGGATGCAATTGAATTCATTCGAGACGTAAAATAGATCTGGGTTGTCATATATTACTTTCTTATACGTCTCCGAAAGTTTCTTCACCGGCACTCTCTGATTCTTCAAATCGATCGACGCCTCTTGATTTTTCATCCCAAATGCTATTATTTGCTCAACATTTTCACAATTAGAATTAAAAACCGTAACAAAACTTAAAATAGATATAAATAACCATAAAACCTGCTTTGATAAAAACTTCTTCATCATAAATACCTCCCTCTGAAGTCTAAAATATTTAAACCTCTCCTATATTATATCATATTCCGAATCAAATTTGTATACTTTTTCTTATTTTTTTTTATATTTTTTATTTTTTATATTTTTATTGCCTTTTTCCGTAGACCTTATTATTATAATATTATTTCTTATGTTAACAATTTATGCCCGTTCCAAAACCTATAAGTCCACTTATTACTAGACCTATCCCATTTATAGATAAAATTCCTCCAATGGATGAGTTTATTATCCCCCATTTCAATGAAGTTCCTCCCTTTTTCACCTGATTAATCCCTCTATTTAATAAATACATCCCAGTTCCTGAAAATGCTGTACCTAAACCTATAAAACCGCTGCTTTCGTATAATGTGTCCCTTTTCAATTCTTTATTGCTTAAGTCTAATTGCATTCCAAGTGAGTCTTCCATATTAGTCTAACCTGCTTTCTATACTATATTTTAATTATATTATAAACTATATCAATATATTTTTAAATCAGGTTAACAGAATCTTAATAAATTTTTATCTGGAATGTATACGTCCTAAATTTTGCTTCCCCTGTCTTGAATTATCTTGAAATTTGATGACCAAATGCAAAAACCAGATTGCTCCATTACAGTTCAATCTGGTCTTCCTAAACTTTATAATATACAGCTGCCTGCCGGCCAGTAATAGTTGCAAGAATTATCCAAGCTTAACTAAACTATCTAATGCCCCTGACCCTAATAGCATCAAGTTCCCGCCTATAGCCATGCCTGCCAATCCTTTCACTTTGTCTGTAACTTTAAAGCCTTTCTTTGAAAATTCATTAAAGCCATAGCCAAACGCTGCCACACCAATAGGTAATAGTGGCACTCCATCTATTGGATTCATCCTTCTGCCACGATCGTAGCTATCTTCGCATATATCCCCTGCTTCACGAGCAGCTCTAACTGAAAACGTCTTAGCTGTCCAAATACATTCGTCAAATTTATTCATTTTATTCATATTTATCTTACCTTTCTCTTATACTATACGCACCTTTATTTCAAATCTGCTTCCAATTTTTTGCCAGCCTTCATACAAAAACCAAAACCAGTAACTCCCAAGACTCCACCAACTGCAACTTTAGCTACTCCACCAACTCTATCTCCAAAACTTGACTTTGCACTGAATGTCTCATACAATCCAGAACTCATCATCATTTCTCCAGCTATTGCAATTGGGATACCACAAAAGCCAAATCTCCCTACAAATCCAGTAGTTGCATCTACCAGTTTTGCCTTATCAGTGCCTAAATCATCCTTTATTGCTCCTTTAATATCTCTAATATCCATTCTTTATTTTCCTTTCTAAATATAATATAAAAATCAGCTCTAGTAATATACATTTCACTCACACATTGTCTACTAATAAGCGAAACCTGACGTATCGAACTTAAAACCAGTAAATACTAGACTTCCACCAATTGCAGTCTCTGCAATCCCTCCAAGTACACTCTTGTAGCTCGATTTTTTATACATTTTGCTTATTCCATCAGTCATTAAACTTAAACCTGCATACTCACATGCACCCGGAATCCCTCCAAAATTAAAACTTTCTGATCCTGCCGCTCTACCCCAATTTCTCAGTTCCTCATGATAACTACCAGCAGTTACGGTTTCTAAATTTTTCTCTTCCATTTTCAAACTTTCTTCCTTTCTTTTTTTAACTTACTACGTCTATATTATAGCATATTTGATTTTATATTTCTACCATTTAACATAATCTTAACATAACTTTAACATAGCCTTAATATTTCAAGATTATTTACCTCTTTTTTACTCTTTAAGCATACAATTTCTCTATATTTTCTGTAAGCGCCCTTACTTCCCTTAACATTTTTTCATCTTAGGGCCATTTTAATGCTTAATAGTAATATTAAATTTCATTCTTTTCTTAGTAAATTTGTAATCCTGTTCTTCTAAATCTTAATCTGCTACATACCTACGCAAAATTTTTCGGATTAATCATTGCAGACATTACAGACATTGCAGACATTGCAGACTTCCTATTTCCTTCATTCAATGCTAATGTTAGGGCCACACCACTCAAAGCAAGGAGCCCACCAGCAGCAGCTTCTGCCACTCCTACAATTTTCTGTTCTGCGATACTCTCTTCCTTAAATGTTCTCCTTAAACCATCATATACTAAAGCCGCACCAGTAGGTACAAAAATCCCTGCAGGAATCATTTCACGTCCAAATTTTACGCCCATTTCAATCTTCCTTTCCTTTAATCCATCTGAATCTAACTAATGCTACCGCCATTTTAATAGTTTAATCCAGTTGACTACTCAACATAAGTCCCTTATCACTAGGGACCAAAGCACCTGTTTCGCTTGTCCTTCCAAATTTCTTCTTTTCATATTCTGCGAATTCATCCTGGTCAGTAAAATCATAATTATGCTTTCTATTCTTAAAGAAATCATCTACAATTTTATCTAAGCCACATAAAAGTCCCTTACATAACAAGTGCAAGAGGTTCATTCCAAGTTCAGTAAGTACTGGACTAATTCCAGCGGATACCTCTTCTATTTCTACTATTTTCTCATCCTCACATTGAACCACTTCTAAAGTTTTTTCTGAAAGTTCATTTGATTCTAAATTATTCGCTTTCATCGATATCTTCCTTCCTTTCGTTTATCACGTTTATATTATAGCATATCCAACTTTTGTTTTCTTATATTTAACTTAAATTTAACCTAAATTTAACATAAACTTAATATTGTAATTGTATTCATAATAAAAATATAAAAAGAGCCAGCTATTGATATAGCAAGCCCTTCTTAATTCTACTTAATTTTCTCATTGATTATAATCAATCCGTCAAAATTTTCAATAAAATGCAAGTTCCAACGTAACCAAACCACTGCATGCCTCATACATTCCATTACTTATTGGCTCAATTAATATTAATGGTCCCATTTACTTTCATGCTTTTTGGTAACTGGTTTCTATTCCACACTTGGTACATAGTAATGAGACAAACCTAACAACAAGTTTCTAATCTAACACATGCAGATGCCAATGTAGCCGACAAACCTAATATTCCTACTGCAAGCGAAGATATTCCCACACCATCTCCAACTCCATCTCCTTCATCATAATTAAATAAACATATCCCACTGCCAATAAGTCCTGCCGAAACCATTCCAGCTGCTAAATGTGCGATAACATTTCCTGCAGAAACCTTATCAAATTCTAAATCTTTCGACTCTTTATCTTTTGATTTTATATCTTTTGCTTCTAGATCTTTCGATTCCATTCCTTCCAATTTCATTCCTACCAACTTCATGCCTACCAATTTCACATTTATCATTCCTTTCTTCAATTTACTATATATATATTGTATCATATTGTTCTTTTTGCTTCTACAATTTAATACAAATTTAATATAATCTTAAAATATTCTTAATAGTTCCAAATAAAGTAACTAGAAAATACTATTCAAAGCATCTTCTAGTCTTTCTTTTTTAATCCATTCTATCTTAATTAATCTTACCTTAATTCATTATTTTCGTCTTTACATCCACTTCTATTTCAGTTGAAGATATAAATTCCTCTTTGTTCTCTATCCTATATGCTAACTTTGGCTTGTTTTTTAATATATACTTTCCAAAGTCAAAAGCATCAATTCGATACTTGTATAATACTTTTCTTAAAGTGTCATTACATAATTTTCTTAAATTTTCATTCAAAGTCAAACTTAAGTCTGGTTTCTGATTGATCTGGGAATATGATTTTATATTATTCTTACCAATATCGTACAAATTCGCTTTCACGTCTATGGCAATTTTAAATACAATCTTTCCATTTCTCTCCTCTACTTCAATTTTATTATTTGAATTAATTATTTCATATGTCTTGCTTCCCTCTTCGTCATCAAAAGACATCGTCCCCTTAACATTCTTGCCTTTTAGAAGTAAAATCGACATGGTTTCATCTTCATCTATAAAGTCTATCAGTCTGTCATCCTTAAAAATAGCTGTTCCATCTATGACTATAGCCTTTTCTTCTCCACTCTCATCTATGCTGATAGCTGTAGTGCATGGGTCGGCTGCCTTGTTCTCTAAATCCGATATAAATTTCACCACATCCGCTGCTATAATATTCCCCGTGCTATTACTATCGCTACAAAACTCTGCCACTTTCTTAGATGGTATATACTCATCATCACTTTTTAATGTCAATATGTCATTGGCTTTATGCCCTCTCGCTATAAATATATATGACGATGGTCTCGATTCATAATGCTTTACAAAGAAATCTAAGCATGCAGACACCCCTTCTCTTGCAGCATCCTCACCTATTAATAAAAATGAATTATGCGAATACATTGGAACCATTTCCGTTTTCTTAGTCAATGATACAAGTGCATCAAATACTGACTTTCCCTTGCAAGTCGACACCCCTACTGACTCACCCTCTTCTTCACTTTCTACTTTCAAATATTGAACTGTTACAACATATTCTTCATTTTCTTTGTCTATTCCTATGGCTTCTATTATCAATCTCTGATGCAACGGTGTACTATATGCACAAGAATTTAAAAATAATAAAAATATGATAGAAATAATCATTGTCCCTAGTCTATTTAGCACTTTCATATCTACTTTTACCTTTCATTTTCGATAGTATAAGAAATATAAGTGGTAATATAAATGATGTCGTCATTGTCAATACAAATAAAATATTACTGTCGTACATGATGTTTGATATACTTCTGCTTTTCGCTACTAATATGCTCATTACAGATATTATCACTCCCGAAGCAATTATCCCTATTTTGTGAAATTTCTCTCCAAAAATCTTAGTGATACATACAGATGTCAAGAACATATATAAAGATAGTTTAATAAATATTCCACTTGTCCATATTCCAAAGTAAAATGCGTCTAGCCTCTTTAATATGCCTATCTGAGCTATGCTTGTGGCAGTATAAACTGGGAACATCTGAGTCTTAACATAGTCTCCTAAAGTCCCTGTTATCATTGTTATGACTATAATTATTATTAAAAATGTCGATACATTCCAAAATAATATCCCTTTCTTTACGTCCCCTTTTGCAAATGGAATCGCCATGGCCATACCTGGGACGCAGGACATTCTTGACATTATGAAGAAAATTCCTGAACATATCTCTGATACGTTGTTATTGACCGAATATAAGTTTATCAAATCCATCTTCGGTATTAAACCGACGCATATAAATGACATCGATATTATTATTATCACGACAAATATCGCAGAAGTTCTCGCCAAAGACTCAATTCCCTTGTAAGCTCCGTAACAAGAAGTCAATACTATGCTTACCGATAGCAAAATTAATGATATATTTGGATTCAAAAAGTTTGACATTAGAATGTCGAACATAGACAAAGTGTAAGAGCATATATATAAATAGTAAAAAATATAAATCATCGCTATCAATATTGATAATTTTCCAATAAATTTCGAAGATATATCAATTATATCGTCATTCGGATACATTTTGTAATTAAAATAAATTGGCATAATGAAGATAAAAGTCAATATAAATGATATGACGGCTGACCATGCCCATTCCCATATGACATTGCTCGGTGAAGACATCTGACAATATATTAAACTTATCATCGTCCTGCTTATGAAAAACATAGAAAATAATTGAGTAGATGTAATTACTGACCTCTTATTCATTACTTTTCTCCCCTTGTATGAGCCCCTGGCATGTCTTGAACTCTATTTGTCTTTTTCGATAGTATCTTCCAGCTTGCTCTTATCAAAGTATCTCTCATATCAAAGAAGTTAAATGGAGATATCGGAGATAAAAATGGTATCCCGAAGTTACTCTTCGAACAAATATTTATTAAAATTGCAGACAAAAGTAACATGATTCCCCATATTCCCGTTGTCCCTCCAATTAAAATGAAAACAAGTCTTAAAATTGCTATTGGTTCATATAAATTTGGTACAACATATGATGACAATGCCGTTAATGCTACAACCATGAGTGATGGCGCTCCAATTAGTCCAGCACTTACTGCTGTGTCCCCGATTACCAATGCTCCAATTATGCTTATTGCATGTCCAAGTGGTCTTGGCAATCTCAAACCCGCCTCTCTCATAATCTCATACATAAAGTGAACCATGAGAGTCTCTGTAAGTATCGAGAATGGCGTCTGACTGACCGATGATACAATTCTGATAAGTAATTCTATCGGTAGCAACTCTTGATTAAACATTCCTACTGCTACATACAATCCCGGCAGTAACATTGCTAAAAAGAATGATAAATATTTCAACCACCTTATAAACGTAGCAAAGTAAGGTTCTACTGCATAGTCATCAAATGTCTGAAAGTACTCTGTAAAAAGGTAAGGTACCACTAATACATTCGGAGTCCCGTCAATTATTATCACTATTCTCCCTTCCGATATCTTGCCACAGACTGTGTCAGGCCTCTCTGAGATACCAATATTGCTAAACAATGATAACTTTTTGCTCTCTTTTAGAAACGGAGATATATATCCCGCAGCCAAAACCGTATCTATGTCTATATTTTTTATGCTTTTTCTTACTTTATTTAAAATATCTTCAGAAACTACATTCGTAAGGTAACATAATGACACTTCTGTATGACTTAGCTTACCTACTTTCATATTTTCGAACTTTAAGCAAGGGTTTTTCATCCTTCTCCTAATCAATGACATATTTACTCTCAATGGTTCTACAAAAGATTCCCTTGAACCTCTTTGTGTCAGCTCTGTATTAGGTTCCGATACCCCTCTGAATGCAAATCCTTGAACCCCTATGCATAATATCTTGCTGCACTCATCAATTACTATTAAGGCAAAGCCTGACATAGCCAAAAAGAATGCATCCTTGTATGTTTCAGCTTCCGTCTGTTCAACAGATGATATTACATGGTCTTTTAAATATTCGTACTTATCTTGTGATGACATATCTTCCAAATTTGATCTCATAATTGGAATTATAACCGACTCCGCTAATGTTTCTTTATCAACCATTCCCTCCATCGTTATAACGCATGCCTTGGTCTTTCCAATGTAAAACTCTCTTATTGTCAAATCGGCACTTGAGTCAAACTCATTCTTAAATAAGCTTATGGTTTCATTAATCGATGCATAAATTTTTAATGGATTGTCACCATATATTTGATTTATCTTTGTACTTATAATCATCACCTCTAAATAGTATTGTAAACGCAATTTGCTTGAATATACCTTTTATCAAAATGCTTACATATCTCAACCATAAAGTTACTTATATCATTATAACAAAAACACTTTGCATTTATTTTTAAAAATAGTATAATAATATTAATCAGTTGTCAAACAATCTAATAATAAACTTCTTTGGGTCATAAACATTTCTTGTCAGATTTAAACTTTTTCTTCATCTACATGTCCATTTGTATTAAGTTGCTCACAAGATTTATATCAACTATTGACAACGGATGTGTTTGACAAAGATAAATATTTGACATATAATGATATTCCTACATTCTGACAATTGATTGGAAAGGAGAATTAAAAATGGATGGATTAAGTTCGTCTGAAGCTAAGAAAAATCAATTAAAGTTTGGAAAAAATGAAATTTCGAAAGAAAAAAAGGAAAGCATATTGAAAAAAATACTTAAAGCAATGTGCGAGCCTATGTTTGTATTACTACTATCTGTATCAATTATTTACTTTGTATTGGGCAAACCAGGCGATGGCTTTGTAATGTTGGCATTTGTCATAGGCATAATAGGAATTGAGATAGTCCAGGAGATAAAAACTGACAGGACTCTAGAAAAATTAAAGAATTTATCATCGCCTAAGATCGACGTGATAAGAGATGGGAAGACAATAGTAATCCCCAGCATCGACTTAGTACCTGATGACATAATGATCGTAAGCGAAGGGGTAAAAGTCCCTGCTGACGGATATGTTATAGAATGCAACGATCTATGCGTGGATGAATCTCTTTTAAGTGGCGAGTCAGAAGAAATTAAAAAAGTAGTGCATGGTTGTGAAAAATATGAAAATAATGAAGAAGATGAATGTAATTGTGGCAATGATTACTGGAGAAGAGATTACTGTTATGCAGGGACATTGGTAACTCAAGGTAATGGTTATATATTGGTAGACAAAATAGGTAATAATACTGAGTATGGAAAAATAGGAGCATCTTTATCATCTGTACCAGAAGAGAGCACTCCGTTACAGAAACAAATAAACCATTTAGTGAAATTTTCAACTATTTTAGCCGGAATGTTGTTTTTGTTAGTATTTCTATCAACGTTTTTTATAAGCGCTAACGATCTAGGTATAAAGGATAGAATAATTGAAAGCATTCTATCAGGAGTGACACTGGCAATGGCAATGATCCCTGAGGAATTTCCAGTTATACTCACAGTATTTTTATCAATGGGTGCCTGGAGGCTAGCAAAAAAGA
Organism: uncultured Eubacteriales bacterium; assembly: GCA_934489735.1. GTDB lineage: Bacteria > Bacillota > Clostridia > Oscillospirales > Acutalibacteraceae > CAKSSR01. Next base: position 58,320 of record CAKSSR010000008.1, read on the forward strand.
ACTCATTAGTGAGAAAACTGCCATCGGTTGAAACATTAGGAGCGATTTCAGTTTTATGCACCGATAAGACAGGAACTCTCACCATAAATCAGATGAAAGTAGAAAACTTGCAACCATTTAATACAGAAAGAGAAGAACTATGCAAAATTGCAGCATTGAGTTGCGAAAAGAACATTCATGATCCTATGGAAAAAGCCATAATATCTCACTGCAAGGAACTGGAGATCGACAAAGAGCTATCTGATTTCGAATTGTTAAAGGAATATACCTTCAATAGTAAAATAAAAATGATGGGAAACATTTGGCGCAATGAAAACAAATTAATAATTACCGCCAAGGGCTCGCCGGAAAGTATAATCGAATTATGTCATAACTTAAATCAATCTGAAATAAGCAAGATAAATGAGAAAATTGATAAAATGTGCAAAAATGGTTTAAGAGTAATTGCTGTCGCTATGAATAATTTAAATTCTGAAGACGAAATTCAAGAAGACATTATAAATTATGAACTAAATTTTTGCGGAATTATAGGATTATGTGACCCATTGAGAGAAAGTATTAAAGCAGATGTAAAAAGATGTACAGAAGCTGGAATAAGAGTTATAATGATAACAGGAGATAGCGCTTGCACAGCATCATCTATCGCTAGGATGGCTGAAATACCTGGTCATGAAAATGTCTTGACTGGCAATATGATAGATAATATGACAGATGAAGAATTGAGAGAAAAAGTGAAAACAGTCAGCGTGTTCTCTAGAGTAATTCCAGAACATAAGATGAAAATAGTAAAAGCATTGAAAGATAATGGAGAAATAGTTGCAATGATAGGAGACGGAGTAAACGACGCACCTGCATTAAAGCATGCTAACATTGGTATATCTATGGGGAAAAGAGGCAGCGAGGTATCAAGAGAAGCATCAGATTTAGTATTGATGGATGATAACTTTACAACTGTAGTAGAAACTATCAAGGACGGAAGAAGAATATATGATAATATTAAGAAGTCCATTGGATATATATTCTCAATTCACATACCGATAGCATTGGCATCTTTAATAGCTCCTATATTGGGAATAGACGCAGATTCATTATTATTTCTGCCAATCCACGTGGTTCTAATGGAATTAATCATCGATCCAACAGGATCAATCGTATTTGAGAGACAACCAGCAGAAAAAGATATAATGAAACGTTCACCAAGGGCAAACAAGGAACAACTATCAAATAAGAGCGTGATATTAAAAAGTATAATACAGGGCATAATGATATTTATAGCATCATTTGGATCATATTATTATATTTTGACAAAGATGAACAACTTGAACCTAGCGAGAAGCATGGGACTGTCTATTTTGATATTTTCTAACCTATTTTTAGTATTGATCAACAGTTCAGAGAAAGAATTATCAATTCTACAAGTAAAGCACTTCTTCAAGGACAAATATATGCTGATGATAAATATATTAATTATAATCGGGTTACTACTTGTCATATATAGTCCAGTAAATTCTTTCTTCGGCATGCAAACTTTATCCTTAATGCAGCTATTTACTTCCATAGCATTAGCTTTTGTATTTGTCTTTTGGTACGATGTTATAAAATTAATAAAAAATAAAGTATTAAATAAAAAATAATAAAAATTGAGGAGAAGCAGTAAACCTTATGAATATCAATCAAGCTGAAAAACGTATTGAAGAACTAAGAAAATCAATAGAATATCATAATAAAATGTATTATGACAAAGACGATCCGGAAATATCTGATTACGATTATGATATGTTATTAATGGAACTTGAAGCATTGGAAGAGAATTTCCCAACGTTGGTAAGCGATAATTCACCTACCAATAAGGTCGGGGGAAGCGCCAGCAGAAAATTCTCACCAGTCAAGCACGTAATTCCAATGGAAAGCCTTCATGATTCATTCTCAAAAGAGAATATAATTGACTTTTGTAACAGAATATCAAAGGAAATTGAGCATCCACAATTCGTAGTCGAACCAAAAATAGATGGTTTATCAGTCTCATTGGAATATATTAATGGCAACTTTGTAAGAGGTTCAACGAGAGGAGACGGAATAACAGGGGAAGATATTACTGAAAACTTAAAAGTTATACAATCTGTCCCAAAAATATTAAACGAACCTATCCCATTTATTGAGGTCCGTGGAGAAGTCTATATGTCTAATGAGAATTTCTTAAAACTTGTTGAGACTCAGGAACTAAATTCTGAAAAAGTATTTAAAAATCCAAGAAATGCAGCCGCAGGATCATTAAGACAGAAAAACTCAAAGATAACTGAGTCTAGAAACTTGGATATATTTATCTTTAATATTCAAAGAATTTCTGGGAAAACAATAAGTACTCATATAGAATCTTTAGAATTATTAAATAAATTAGGATTTACTGTCTTACCTTTTTATAAACTATGTAATGACCAATCTGAAATTATATATGAAATAGATCGAATAGGAGAAATCAGAGGAAGTCTACAATTTCAAACAGATGGTGCCGTCGTAAAGCTAAATTCATTCAATGATAGAAATCTGATAGGCAGTACCTCAAAATTCCCTAAGTGGGCTGAAGCATATAAGTACCCGCCTGAAGAAAAAGAGACTAAACTTCTAGATATAGAAGTAAATGTGGGAAGGACAGGAGTACTGACACCAATAGCTATATTTGAACCAGTTCACATAGCAGGAAGTACAGTTAGCAGGGCTACATTGCACAATGAGGATTTTATAAAAGAAAAAGATATAAGGATTGGCGACACTGTGGTAATAAGAAAGGCCGGTGAGATAATTCCTGAAGTCGTTAAAGTAAAACTAGAAAATCGAGAAGAAAACTCTAAACCGTTCTCAATGCCAAGACAATGCCCTTCATGCGGATCACTAACATTTCGAGAAGAAAACGAATCAGCTATAAGATGCGAGAATACAGAATGCCCAGCTCAGTTACTTAGACATTTAATTCACTTTGTATCAAGAGATGGTATGGATATAGATGGCCTGGGTGAGTCTTTGTTAGAAATTTTAGTTAATAACGAAGAAAATGACGACATAAGACTAATAAATATAGATAAGGGCGTGTCTAGAATTAAGTCTTTGGCAGATATATATAACCTGGACTTTGAAGAAATAACGAAAATTAAAGGAATGGGTAAGAAATCTGTGGCTCATCTAAGAGAATCAATAGAAGACTCAAAGAAAAGAGATCTAAGTAAATTAATATATGCATTGGGAATAAGACATATAGGAGTGCAGGCTGCTAAATTGTTATCTAAAACCTTCAATAATATTGATAAAATAATGAATGCAACATTGGAAGAGATATCATTTATCGATGGAATTGGAAATATAATGGCACAAAGCGTGATAGATTACTTTTTATTACCGCAGACTAAAGAACTTATATCAAAATTAAAAGAAAAAGGCGTCAATATGTTGTCTATAGATAATCAAAATGTTGATAAAAGACTTCTAGGAAAGACATTCGTATTGACCGGGACATTAAGTAATTATAATAGATTAGAAGCAACTAAGATAATTGAAGACCTTGGTGGAAAAGTGTCTTCATCTGTTTCAAAAAAGACATCATATGTATTGGCTGGCGAAGAAGCCGGAAGCAAACTAGATAAAGCAGTTAAGCTCGGGATTACTATTTTGAGTGAATCTGACTTTGAAGATATGATCAAATAATAAAAAAGAGTAGGAGATTTATTCTGTTTCCTACTCTCTTTCTTATTATATTGCTATTGTATTTCTATTATATTCTTGACATTTTCAAGTATCTGGTCATATATTCTTAAATTAGTCTCACAGTCTGATATGTTGCAGAAGCAAGATGATATCTTTCTGAAGTTATTTAAATCAAATAGGTCATCTGTTGCTGTCTTTTCATCAACATTCTTTAATATTAGATAATAATTCTCACCTTTTTTTATCAATTTGAATTCACTATTACTGTCTCTGTCATTCGTTATATAACCTTTCTCTAAAACTTGATAAAGTCTTTCTATTTCAGAATCTCCTATTCCTAAACAAAATTCCATACATATCTCTTCAAACAGTCTGTCCCCTCCATTAAATCTCACGTGGTATACTTCATCTGGTACCTTACAGTATAATTTTAATTCTTCTTGAGGTACCAAGCCAAAAATTTGCTTTATTGTGTCCTTATTTTTCACATTAAAGTAATAACCTCTATACTCGAACACATTCTTGCTATCTATAGTCGGATCCTTTTCATTGTCATTTAAAATATCATCAGAAAAACACTTTACACATTCAAATGAATTTAATTTTTCAATCAAATCTTTATATGACTTTACCTCTGTATTTTCAATCAAAAAATTAATTTTTTCTATTAGATCATTATCATCTGTCACTGGATTTTTAATTTCTCTCTTGAAGAAATCATATTTTGTATCCAATTTTAATATGGTCTCAGGCAAAGGCAAGTAATCATCTGAATTTTTGGCACTCGACTTATTTAAAATATGATCATCTTCTAAATAAACCGACTCATATTTCACATTGTTCTTCATAGATTGTACTACTGACTTTAATTTCGATAAAGCACTGCTAGTATCTTCTTTCTTGAGCACCTCCGGATTCTTACATGTTACCATTTTATTTACCATGTTATCAAAATTATCATCCTTTAAATTAAATAATACTTTTCCCCAGATAAATAAACTATCACTGTCAAGCACATCAAGCTTCTCATCCGTTAAAAATTCGCAGTTTTTAATTTCAAAATCTGGCATACATTTCACCCCATCTCATCATAAGTCAGAATAATTTAAACTTTTCTTTATTATATCAAAGATAATGCCTCTGTTTTCTTGACTTGAATTAGCACAGTTCACCGACATATAATTCAATATTGGATAAAAGCCTTCAATGTCTTCTAGTCTACAGTCATTTATGTAATATAAATTGTCCTTTTTATATACTCTATAATCATTTATGTCAGCGTCTGATGAAAACATGGATGAAGTCATTTGTCCATTGTCTAAAATTTCATACATCTTTTTAATATTTCCTTCCATGTTCCCTCCAAATTTCTCATATATTTCTTTAATAGCATTTAAGTAATTTATACCCTTGATACCTTCCGGTACAAAACAATATCGACTCATTACTGGATCTATATCAATATTCAATAGTCTCCTTATTGTTGATTCACTATTGTAATTATAATAGAAGTTATGACCTGTCATAAATACTTCCCCTGTCTTTATTAATCCATTTTCATCAAATATGTCCTCATCATAAAATTTTATCATCTGGCATGAATTAATCTTATCTTTTAATTCGTCATAACTATTTATTTCAAATTTTTCTACTAAATTGTCTACCAATTGTCTAAGATTGTCACTTCCCATATTATTTAAAGCAATTTCATCTATCAGCCCCTGATTCTTCAATTTTGCCAATAGCCCACCTAATGATAAACCTTTTGAATCCAATCCATTTAATACATGATCATCTTCTAACTCAATGCTTTTCTGCGCTTTAAACATGTTAGTAAATCCTTCAAATATTCTAGTTATTATATTACTATTGCTACTAGAATAATTCTCCGCTTCCTTTGCAATTATTATTCTATTTAAGACCTCCTTTAAATTTGAGTCATTCAATTTAAGCAAAACGTTGCCCCACAGATACAAATCCTTCTTATCCCTATCTATATCTACATCATTATCTAAAAAATCAAAGTTATATTTTTTCATAATCTTCACTCCTTTTTTAAAATTATTATCTATATTATATCATATATCTCAAAAAATTGCAACAAAAATAAATTTATTATTCAAAATTCCTTTAAGTTTTATAATACCGCACCTTTTAATACATAATCATTTTTTATACATAAAGGGACTTGCATTTTATCATCAAAATATGTAATATATATATATCAATTATCAATTGATTAAAAAACTAATAGATTTGGATGTGATTTATATTGAAAATTATACTATTTAAAAACGTCAATTTATTATTATTTATCATTTTGTTTGTCATCTTTCAAGTATTCTTTACAAACTTTTATACAAATGCTAAAAATATTAGCAGACAGAAGAAATCTAATAGCAATATATCAACGATTGATAACAATTCTTTAGAAAAACGATGGTCATTTAAATCTGTTCAACTAAAGTATGACAAAAGAAATAAAATCCTAGATATAAGGACTAATGTGACAAATAAGAACAGCTCTCTTAAATATAACTTCTACTGGCGAGAGACTTTGAAGAACAGATCAGGAAAAATAAATAACCCCTGTAATCTATCTGATATAAAATGGTTAATTCCGGAATACGGCAACTACATAATTTCTGTAGAAGTAAGCGATAATTCAAATATAAAAAAGAAAATTGATAAATCTATTGGAGTAATTGATCAATCAATATGCATACAGGGAGTAGATGTCTCCTGTTGGCAGCGACAAATAGACTGGGATAAAGTTAAAGACAATAGCAAGATAAAATTCGCTATGATTAGGACAGGATTTGGTAGGAATGAGCCAAAGCAGAAGGACTCGTGGTTTGATATAAATTATGAAAATGCTAAAAAAGCTAATATAGATGTTGGCGCATATCACTACAGTTATGCAAAAACAGTCCAGGATGCATTAAATGAAGCTGAATTTTGTCTATCTATAATCAATAACAGGCAATTAGAATATCCAGTAGTCTTTGACATTGAAGACCCCTCACAATATAAAGTAAATCGTCGTACTCTGACTAACATATGTAAAGCATTTTGTGAAAGAATTAGACAAGCTGGTTACATGCCAATGATATACTCAAATAAGAGGTTTATAGAGAATTATCTATATTCTAAAGAATTGTTTCCAAAGTATGACCTCTGGTTCTCTAATTGGAATTCTTACCCTTGTTTACATTGTCAAATGTGGCAATATACCGACAAAGGACGAATAAAAGGTATCAATAATGGAGTAAAAATTGTAGATTTGAATTACTGCTATAAAGATTATCCTAAGTATATAAAAGAACATCATTTAAATAAATATTAAACGGGAGAGACATTATGAGAAAATTTATTACAATTATTATGCTGACTGTGATAATATTAAGTCCTATGACAATATATGCTTCAGAAAATAAAGACAATCATCCAATAAATAATAAAGAAATTGAATCAGAAATATACAATCTTGAATCAATTTTAAAATATTTGACTTCCCCTTACGAAATCGTCAACGATAATAAGCCATATTTTAATAAATTTGATTATTCTGCTGATAAAACATTTAAAAATTTTAGCAAACTGGATAACCTTGGACGATGTGGTCAAGCAATTGCTTGCCTTGGATTTGAATCAATCAATGAAAATGAACCAGAAGAACAAAATTATGATAAATTTGAACCATCTGGATACCATACTAATAAATATGACTTTATAGAAGGTGAATATTTATATAAATGCTGTCAGCTGATAAGTTGTAGATTGTCAGGAGAATTTAACAACGAGAACCTAATAACTGGCACTCAATATATGAATGCAAATGGATTGAATTACTTTGAAAACAAAATAATAGATTATTTAAAAGAAAACAAACAAAATCATGTAATTTATAGAGTCACCCCTCTGTTTTGTAACGATAATCTGTTATCGAGTGGAATTGAACTAGAAGCAGAAGCACTGGAAGATGATAAGTTACGCTTTAACGTTTTTATTTATAATATACAACCTCCAGTTGACATCGATTATGCAAATGGTGACAATTTCCTTCTTCCTGAAGACGAACCTCAAGAATTACCTTACATAGTCAATGTAAATACTAAAAGATTTCATAAGCCCAATTGCCCTTTTGTTAAATTAATTGATGGACGCCATATACGATCTATAACCTACGACCGTAACAAACTAATTATTACAAATCATATGCCATGTAAAAAGTGTAAGCCGTAAACAAAATATATATAATAAGTAAAAAGCAGTCTAGAAAATTTAATCTTAGACTGCTAATTTTAATATATCTTTAACGATGATTTACTTTTTCTAAATGTGGCACAACAATCCATGCTATAGTCATACCTATTGTTGCAGTAATTAACTGCGGCCAACTAAATAAATATAACATCTTGCTTGCTTTACTTGATGCTATCCCAAGGATGACAATTATCAGCCTAACCGATGCATATATGAACAATGCCTTAGATAGTATAGGAATGACAAACCTCAAGATATCATTTTTTATCGCATGGTTTAAAAATATAAATAAAAAATTACTAACTGCTATGAATGGGACAAATATGACTGGCATTGGCATGCCAAATAATACTGCACATAATGGAGTAATGCAACATATTATACTCCCTCTACCAATCCCTACTAATTTGCTAGAGATCAGTAAGCAAGCGTTCACCAATGAACCAGTTAAGACATTCCCAAATATGCCTAATGGGATCATTCTGCTACTTAATTGTATTGCAACTGTTAATGCCGCTAATAGTCCCGTTAATACTACTAATCTAAAGTTCTCTTTCATTTAAAAAATCATTCTACCCCTCTTAAATACCTTCTTTAAATTTAATTCTTTATCTATTAAAACAATATCTGCATATTTTCCTTCCCTTATGCTACCTATTGAGTCGCTGATCCCTAATCTTGTAGCAGGATTTATCGTCGCAGCCTTGACTGCGTCTTCTAATTTTATGCCATATTCAACGCAGTTCCTGATACATTGTAAAATATTAGTTGAAGATCCCGCTATTGTTCCGTCCATTAGCGTCGCTTTGCCATCTTTTAACGACACTTCTTGACCTCCTAACATATATTTACCATTTTCCATGCCTGCTGCACTCATTGAGTCGCTTATTAGTATAAGTTTGTCTCTATTTACTAACTTAAACATTGCTCTTATCATAGAAGGGTGGACGTGGATTCCATCACATATTAATTCTACAAATATGTCTTTGTCTATCGCTGCCCCAATTACCCCTGGGTCCCTGTGTAAAAACGATGGCATCGCATTGTATGCATGTGTTATGCTTTTTATTCCCGCTTCTATCGCTTTTATTGATGTCTCATAATCAGAATCTGTATGTGCTATAGTCGTTATTACATCTTTGCTTACTTTTTTCACAAAGTCTATCCCTTTTTTCATCTCCGGAGCTAGTGCCACTACTTTTATGTTATTACCGCTCACTTTTTGCAAGTCTAAAAATAAATTTTCATCCGGTTCTAATATGTCTTTCTCACTTTGTGCTCCTTTTTTCTTCGGATTAATAAACGGCCCCTCTAAATATATCCCAAGTGGTTCAGCATACTTACTCCCATTGCTTATATATTGATACAAAGTCTTTAATATTTCTTTCAATTCTTCGATAGATAACGTCATCGTAGTAAACATAAACGACGTAATCCCATTGCTCGCATAAAACTTAGACATTTCTTCATATCCTTTTATGTCCTTGTCACATGTGTCGTACCCTTTGCACCCATGCGTATGACTGTCTATCAATCCTGGAATCAAGTAACAACCATCAGCATCAATCTCTTCATCTTCCCCTGACACTATGTCATCATTTATCTTAGATATCTTGTCTCCAGCTATACAAAGATCACCTTTTTTAAATTTAAAGTCATCCATTAAAATACTTGCATTTCTTATTACCATACATTTCCCCCCTAACAAAAGATTTCATAATTACTTACTCTTATTATCTAATCCATCAAATGGTTCGTCATCTGACCTGCCAGGTGTCGGAATGTTGAATTTCTTTATCATGAATACAAATATTATAAAATATACTACTCCTACTACTAAACCAATCGGAATTAGTAACCACGCTTTCTCAGCTTTATTAAAATTCATTATATAATCTATCAATCCCGCTGAAAAAGTAAAACTATCTCTAATTCCTAGTACTTGACATAAGGCTACGCTTATCCCTGTTAATATCCCATGGATAATAAATAATGGCAGTGAGCTAAACATAAACAAATATTCAATTGGACTTGTTATCCCTGTCAAAAATGAGGTCAAAGCAACTGATATCATTGCGCCACCTACAACTGGTTTGTTCTTCTTAGTCGCACATACGTATATAGCTAATGCTATCGCTGGCATTGCAAACATCATTATCGGATAAAAGCCTGCTGTAAACATTCCTCCATCTGGGTCACCTGCAAAGAACCTATTCAAATCCCCTGTTACAACTGTTCCATCCGGCTTTGTATATGATCCACAATTAAACCAAATGAAGAAGTTCAATACGTGATGCAAGCCTAATGGAAGTAACACTCTGTTTAATGCCCCGTAAATAAATGCTCCTACTCCTCCTGAAATTACCATCCATCTTGCAAAGCAGTCTAAACCATTTTGAAAAACCGGCCATATCCATCCAAATATTATTCCAAATAATATTGCAAACCCGCCAGTTATTATTGGTACAAACCTCTTGCCCCCAAAAAAGGCAAGCCATTCAGGTAATTTTGTATCATGAAACTTATTATAACATAGACCTGCGATGACCCCTGCTATAATCCCCCCAAAATGTGCCATCTTTACTTCAGGTGCTCCATGCGGCATGTCTCCAAATATAGATCCTGTCAAAATAGCGTAGTTAGTCGCTTTAGCTGATGCATTTAATATAAAATATGCCACTGCACCGGCTAGTCCTGCTGCTCCATCGTTACCCTCAGCCAATCCAAGTGCTATTCCTATTGCAAAAATAAGAGGTAAATTTGAAAACAATACATCCCCTGCGTGAGCAAGTAATGGAATTCCTAACATATGCGGTTGACCCAATGCCAACAGAATACCTGCTATCGGTAAGACTGCTATTGGTAGCATAAGTGCTTTTCCTAACTTTTGCACATTCTCTAATATCTTTTTATTAGATTTTTCATTCATAGGCACTCCCCCTATAAAAATATAATATCAAAGTTCCATTTCTATTGCCTGTTTAGATATTAATGACTTCTTTGTATCTATTATTCTTTGATTCTTTGATCCCCTAAATTTTAAATCAAATGTTTTTTCTTCCAATATAAATGGACCATCGATTAAAATATCTATATTTTCTAATAGATCTTTCCACCCGCTCCCTTCCTCTAAGTGATTTATCAAATATTCAAATTTATATCCGGTATATGATATAACATTAAGTCCGCTTCCACTCTCATGAATTCTCTTTGCAAGCTCAGCCAATACCTTAGCTTGACAAAAGGGTTCTCCCCCTGAGAAAGTAATTCCAGACAATAAAGGATTTTTATCTATCTCTTTCATTACTTCTTCTATTAAGACGTCCTTCCCTCCGTCAAATGCATGAGTCTGTGGATTATGGCATCCCTTACAATTATGTGGGCAGCCTTGTACAAATATTACTAATCTTATTCCCGGACCATCTACTATTGATTCTTTTATTATACCTGAAACTCTTATTTTGTCAACGTTATCCATTATTAATCCTTCTTCATCATTATTATTCTATGCTAAATCTGTTCTAATTCTTTCAATTCTTTCAAATGTCGGTAGTTCTTCTCTTTCTTTTCTTCCACATTGCGGGCAAGAGTCTCCTATTACTCCTGTGAATCCACATATCGGATCTCTATCCACTGGATGATTTATCGATCCATAGCCTATTCCTGACTCTTTCATGCATCTTATAATCTTTTCAAATGCCTCTATATTTGTAGATGGATCTCCGTCTAACTCAACGTAAGATATATGTCCTCCATTTGTTAAAGAATGATATGGCGCTTCTATTTTTATCTTATTCCAAGCTGATATATCATAATAAACTGGAACATGAAATGAATTGGTATAGTAATTTCTGTCTGTTACTCCCTCTATGTTTCCATACAATTTCTTGTCAATTGATACAAACCTGCCAGATAATCCTTCCGCCGGCGTAGCAATTAGTGAAAAATTCAAATGATATCTATCAGTCGCTTCATCCATTCTCTTTCTCATATATGAAATTATGTCCAGACCTAACTTCTGAGCTTCTTCGCTCTCTCCATGATGCTTGCCTATCAATGCTTTTAAACATTCTGCAAGCCCTATGAATCCCATCGTTAATGTTCCATGCTTTAGTACTTCTCTTACTTCTTCGTCTTTATTTAGTTTATCAGAGTCTAACCAAACGCCTTGACCCATTAAAAATGGATAATTCTTTACCTTCTTCTGCCCTTGTAATTCAAATCTATCTAATAATTGATTCGTTACTAGATCTATCTTTTCGTCAAGTAATTTATAAAATAACTTAATGTCTCCCTTACTTTTTATAGCTAATCTAGGTAAGTTGACAGAAGTAAAGCTTAAATTTCCTCTGCCTGTAACTATTTCCTTAGTCGGGTCATAAGAATTTCCCATGACTCTCGTTCTACATCCCATATATGCTGCTTCTGTCTCTGGATGCCCCTCCTTATAATAAACTTTATTAAACGGTGCATCTATAAATGAAAAGTTAGGAAATAGTCTCTTAGCACTTACAACACATGCTAATTTAAATAAATCATAATTTGGATCCTCTTTATTAAAATTAATTCCTTCCTTCACTTTGAAAATATGAATTGGAAATATCGGAGTCTCTCCATTGCCTAAACCTGCTTGTGTCGCTAAAAGAACGTTCTTTATAACCATTCTTCCTTCATTTGACGTATCTGTTCCATAATTTATCGAACTAAATGGTACTTGAGCCCCTGCTCGTGAGTGCATCGTATTTAGGTTATGTATAAATGCCTCCATAGCTTGATATGTCGCCCTATCAGTTTCCTGCTCTGTGTGATTCAAAGCAAACTTTTGTACTTTGCCCGCTATTTCAGCTCCTACCAAATTACTAAGTTCTTTCTTCTCTGCTTCCAAATAGTCTTTATTTTTATCTAATCTTGCAAATAGACCGCTCTCTTTCTCTGCCTGGTCTATTGCTTTATTGATTTCGTCGTCATGAATACATTCATCGGTTAATAATTCTATCGCCCTAATTATATTTTGTCTGTATATCCTATGATATGTCTTTTCTACCCCTCTTGCCATTCCATAATCAAAGTTTGGTACACTCTGCCCACCGTGCTATACCGATAGGTAACTCTTTGAAGTTATCTCTAAGTTTTCCCCCGGTCCACACCGTGCATGCAAGTTTCCTCGCACACGGCGTTCTATCGAAACGTATTAACAAACTAAATTGCTTGCTTTGTTTGTATTTAATACGTTTCGACTAAAGCCTGTTCCTCCACCCCCGTTACAGGGGTTTCATAGGTCGTGGCTTCGCTATCACCTTGATAAGAGCTGTTTAGTTTATTTATATCAGCTGCCCAGTCTTTGCATGGTATTGCTCATGGTCCAAGGCTTCCCTTGTTCCAGATAACTTATCTTTACATCAATCCTTAGGTTCCTCCCTATACGCCTATATGCTGGAATGGTCCTGTAAACCATTAAGGTATTTCATAACGACCTATTTTACTTTACCTCACATATCACCCACGATGGGGTGTCCCTACCCATTAGACAGGGTCCAAATCAAGACGTTTTCATTCGGGGGTTCGTCAGCCCGTGGCATTTCATTTGAGCATTCTAACCATATATTGTTTATAGAGTCCCGGCCTATCAGATACACCCTCTGCCTCCAGAGAGCTTTCCTATGTTCTACATTTAAGGGCATCTTTCAGCCGACTTCACCGAGCTTCTGACCTCAAATTGATACCATAATTTGATGCCAGTCGGAGTATTAGACTTGACGTTTCAGGACGTTACTCCCTCATTCCATCAATTAGTTATCTAGTTTCCCAAAGATAATTTTGGAAGCTAATCTTTTTAATTAGCAACAAGTCACACGATCATTTTGGTTCGATTGGATAGCTATGCAGCATAATGCAGAATAACTTGATATATCATTTGGTTCTCTTAGAAATCCATGCCCTGTAGAAAACCCACCCTTAAACAACTTTTCTATGTCTATTTGACAGCAAGTCGTTGTAAGCGTGAGAAAGTCAAGGTCATGTATGTGGATATCCCCTTCTCTGTGAGCCTTAGAATATTCTTTTTTTAATACATACATCTCATAAAATTGTTTTGCCCCTTCAGAGCCGTATTTGAGCATTGTTCCCATAGCAGTATCCCCGTCTATGTTAGCATTCTCTCTTTTAACATCATTATCTTTGGCTGCTTTAAATGTTAGATCCTCGTAGATTTTCATTAGCTTTGTATTCATATCTCTAACTCTTGTTCTATCAGCTCGATAAAGTATATATTTCTTAGCTGTTCTAGCATGTCCATCTTCTATCAATATTTTCTCAACTACATCCTGAACATGCTCAACACTTGGTGCAGAATCTAAGTCTTCTTCTTCCAAATAGTCTAAAACTTTCAAAGCCAGATCCATAGATTCTTGATAATTTGTTCCATCAGCAGATTTTGCTGCCTTATATATTGCATTTGCAATCTTAGACACGTCAAAACTTACTTCTCTACCATCTCTTTTAACTATATTATTAATCAATTGAACCATCCCTCGACAAAAATATTATAAATATTAAAGTTCACAAACGATACCATACTACAATAACAAAGTTGTCACACACCTAAAACATCTTGTCATAAGTATTATATTCATGTTTGCGAACTTAACGTTCATATATTCAATTATACTTTTAGTAAAATAAATTGTCAAGAATCTATAACTCATGTAATGCAGTTTGTTTAAAAAGTACCTATTACACTAAAAATTGTAGTCAATCTTGCTATAATTGTTCAATTCCTTTATGCGATATCGAAGACCCACTAATATTTTTATCACTTACAATATTAACTTTGCAATTTGTGACATACTCACATTTGTTTTTGTAAACATTTTCTTTAAAAAAAGCAAGCCTGTTTATCCCTTGTTCAATCTTTATTCAAATTTTTGCTTTCTCTTCCCTATTTTAATGTAGCTATAGTTACTCCAGACTCTCCCTCGCCGAAGCTTCCAAGACGAAAACTATCAATAGATGGATGATTTTTTAAATGTTTTGATATTTCTTTTCTTAGCACTCCTGTACCTTTCCCATGTATAATAGTAATCTGGTGAATTCCTGAAACGACACAAGAATCTATGAAACTATCTAGTTCCATTATAGCATCTAATGCATTCTGGCCTCTCAAGTCTATATCCAGCAAATCGTTTGATTTCTTAGTTTTATTTAATTTTTTTGTGACAAACACATCTTTTTTCACCTTATTCTCACCTATGAGTTTAACATTGTCAAGTTTAACTCGCATTCT
>CAKSSR010000009.1 GCA_934489735.1 uncultured Eubacteriales bacterium
ACAGAGGATGAAGTAGAAGAATTATGCAAAAAGCAAAATAAAATATCAATGAGTGAACTAAAAGAATGGTACAACGGTTACAAGACACATGATGGGATAGATTTATATAACCCGAGGTCAGTAGTATATGCATTAGAGGACGGAGTATGTAGAAGTTATTGGACAAATACAGGGCCAATGAATGAAATAATACCATTTATCAATATGAACATAGACGGATCGAAGGATGATATAATAGAAATGATATCAGGGATTGAGATAGAAGTAATATTAGGGGAATATACAGCTGAAAAAGCATCATTTGATACTAAAGACCAATTGTTTTCGGCAATGGTGAACTACGGATTTCTAAGCTATTATGAAGGGAAATTAAGAATACCGAACCGAGAATTACAATTAAAATTTGATAAAGCACTTGAAAGAAGTAGTAATAATGATGGACTGCCAGAAATAATAAAGAAATCGAAAGAAATGTTGGATGCAACTTTGAACAAAGATACAAAGAAAATGGAAGAAATAATACAGAAGGCACACGATTACAATATCCCACTATTGAAATATAATGACGAAAATTCATTATCATGCGTAGTAACTTTAGTTTATCTTTGGGCAAGGAACAAATATAGCATAAGGAGAGAGGAACGAGCAGGGGCAGGACTGGCAGACTTTGTATTTCATCCATATAATAGATCCCAGCCGGCATTCATACTGGAACTAAAAAAAGACTCGAAGCCGGAAGATGCAATAAGACAGATAAGAGAAAGAAGATATATAGAAGCATTGAGTGACTGCACGGGAGAAAAATTTGCCGTGGGGATAGTATACGACAGCAAAAATAAGAATCATAAGATAAAAATTGAGGATTTATAAGAAGAAAGTGATTGAGGGAATATAACAAACAACGGATAGCCTCTAGTCAGAGATTACCCATTGCTTGTTAGATAATATTTGGAACGATACCCTTTCGTATTTGAGTCCTATAATACATATTAATAAACAAATAAAATAGTGATGTCATAGGGTTTGTTAACATTTTCTTAGTAAATATAGTCCTTTTTAGAATATTTTTAACTTTGTATACCTCACGATATAAATTCCAGTAAGCATTAGTTAATTCTTGTGGAGTCATGTTTTTGGGAATGTGGACAGCTTCACAAGAATTGTAAGAATACATGTCAGAATTATATATTCTGTCTTGGTTTTTCATGTCTTCGTAAAACTTTGTTCCTGGGATTGGTGTCAATATATAAAACCTTGGTACAGTTATTTTGTTTTTTAATACAAAGTCAGCAGTTTGTTTAATGGATTCTATAGTATCACCATCAGCACCTACTACCATTTCGGTTGATACATCTATGCCAAAGCTTTTAATTACTTTAATTTGTTTAGAATAATCTTTAGGATTTGCCCAAGCTTTATCCATAGACTTCAAACTTTCTTTAGAAATGCTTTCCAATCCAAAACTTAATGCTATACAACCGCTCTTACTCATTATATTTAATAGTTCCTTGTCATTTGCTATAGTGATAGAGCATTGAGTCATCCATTTCATCTTTAATTTTCTTATTTCTTTACAAAGTTTAATAGAATAATCTCTATCGGAGAATATATTATCATCAAGTAATAGGAACTTGTTGAATCCAAGACTCTTCACTTTTCTAATATCTCTTAAAACATTTTCAATTGGTCTTTTAAGATACTGACCTTTATATAGGCAATATATACTACAAAAGCTACAGGCGTTAGGGCATCCTCTACCGGCTTGAACAGGTAGGAAGTCGCCGATGTTTTTATTAAGCAAAAGTTCATATTTTGGTAAAGGCGGGTCAAATTTTTCTAATTCTTTTCTATATATTTTCTTTAATTTCTTATTTATATAATCATTTAGCAAGTCGGCCCATACATCTTCTGCATCTCCAACTACGACACTGTCGCAATATTTCTTTGCTTCATCTGGCATTAAGCTAACCATATAGCCACCCAGCACAACTGTCTTTCCTCTTTTCTTAAATTCCTTAGCTAGATCAATAGTTCTCATTACAGCATGTCCCATACTGCTAATTCCTATCAAATCTGCGTCAGTATCGAATGGAACGTTTTCAATTGTTTCGTAACAAATTTCTACTTCGAAGTTACTAGGAGTCAATGCAGCGAGAAGGGGAAGGGCAAGGCCAACAAAGTACAGTTTCTTTTTTTTAATAAGTTCTTTATTTAAGTTATAGGGAGTTGGTTGAATTAAAAGTATTTTCTTCACTTTTGTCACTTCCTCCTATTGATTATGATAAATTTATTTTGCTAATATCAGTTTCTTTATATACTGGAAAGTAATCTTAGCCGAGCCTATGCCTAACTTGAGAGTGTCCTTTAGGCCATATTTTTTTATCATATAGATAATACTTTTAGGGCTCATGGTTATAGCGTAGTAAAGCCACATAGTATAAAAGTAATATTTTCTTATAGATATCTTCTCGGGCTCAATTACAACGTGAGCGAGGTCCCACTTTTCAAATTCATTTTCTTTTATTATAAAACTATTTTTATATTTTTCATATAGTTCAGTTCCCCGAAGGGGTGTAAGTGGTTGTAGGTTAACAAATATCAGACCAAGTTTTTTTATCCATTTCAATAGAGATCTAAAGTCGTCCTTATTCCAATCCAGTCCAAGGATAAATGTGCCATAGCATTCTACATCAAATTTCTTTAAAGTTTCAACAGCCTGTTCGTTTATTTTGATATTTGTTTTCTTATTATAGTCAACGAGTTCCTTGCTATCGCATGACTCCAAACCAACTATTACTGCCCTTAGCCCAACTGATTTAAACAGTTTTATTACATCTGGGTTATCAGCTATAAAGTCAGCCCTACCATATATCAAATATTTCTTATTTATTTTATTCTTTTTCAAAGCGTTACAAAATTCTATTATTCTGTCTCGGTTAACGAGGAAGTCATCGTCGACTATATATATTTCAGTTTCGTTTATATTTTTCAATTCATTTATTATATCGTCTATAGGTCTGGTGAAATATTGCCCATCTGTGATCTTTTTACAGAAACAGAACTTACAATTATACGGGCATCCGAAAGAAGTTTTCATCAAACTACAGTTCCTATGGAACATATAATAATACTTTGAGCGGTACTTTTTCACTTTATTTCTGTCTGGATATAGGTAATTAAAGGTTGTTTCTTTCTTTGCATTATCAATTTCCTTATTATATACTGATGGGATGTTAATTTTTTCAGAGTTATTCTTAATTTTTTCTAATAATTCTAAAAATGTTTTAATTCCGTTTGATCTGATGATAAAATCTATGTTATCATCAATAAAATCTTCAGGATTTACTTCTGCATGGACGCCACCCACAATAGTTTTAATATCTTTATTAAATTGTTTGATTAGTTTTGCATATCCCTTAACGATATTAATATGAGATATATAACTCGTGATACCTACTACATCTGGATTATACTTTCTTAAAAAGTACTGGATATTTCTTTTTTCTATAATCATATCGACAATTATCACCTGATGGCCTTCATTTTCTAAATTAGACGATAAATATTCTAATTCCAATGGTTCGCATATCATAACATTTTGTAGTCCAATTGTATCCTTATGTGGCTTAGGTCTAACTAATAGTACTTTCATGTAAAGGGCACGTCCTTTCTCTATATCACTTAAAGACTCTAAAGCTTTTAAAATCTTGCTTGTATTCTAGAAAGTTCTTTATTAATTTAATAAATCTATTCACTATTGCATTAGAATGATGAGCGTAGAAGTATCTGTTTGATAGAGAAGCTCCCATTTTCATTTTCGTTTCTTCTGAAGTTTGGCCGAAGTTTATCATTTTAATATTATTTTCTATAGCATACTTAATAATTTCAAAAAGCATGTAATAATATAGATCAGTTGTTTCGAAATTGTAATCCATTCCACAAAAAAGGAAGTCTAAAGCAGTCGTTTTGTGAACGATTAAAACGAATCCTCTAGCATGACCATCTTTTGAAGAAAATATAATCTTCTTGCCCTTAATGTGGTCAAAGAATCCCTTATTAAGTTTTTCCAATTTGTAATTCGATTTATTATACGTACTTAAATATAGCTCATAGACTTCGTCTGGACAAATACTATCAGATACTTCTACTTCAAAGTTCTTGCAATTTTGTATTGCTTTTTTAATCCTTCGTCGATAATTGCTTCTCAAAGCATTTAGATAGTCTTCTATCTTTTTAAAATGGTTATCAAATATTAAAGTCGGTAAGGTTTGTCCATCAATCATATCTTTGTCATGTAATATTTCATCTGAATTCAATATAATCTTGGCGCCTTTCATTGACTTAATAAAACTTGTCATCATTCTTACATCATTTGTATAATATCCTTTATCACTGACAGAGCATGGTATGCCTATGACTTTAACATTCATATCAAATTTTAATTTCCCAAGTGTAAATATATTCAATTTCATTTTGTACAATATAAAAAAAGCGAAGCTATGTTTGTTTGTTATGTAATAGTACTCTTGTGGGAAGTCATTCTCGTCTTTTAGAAGGTTAATAAAATCTCTATCAAATGGCAGTTCGATATCTATATTTGATAGTATTTCGTCGAAGTTATCGCTTTTGATTACTTTTAAATTTTCAAATATTCTTTTCATAGACTACATATTTTTTGTAAAGTCCATTACAAAATGCTTTACAAATACTATTTGAGTCTTTATTTTCTTCTAAAACCCAAGAACTTTCTCCACCGCTTATACCGAGGTCTCTAATTTTAATACAAGCCTGCTTAATCAAACCGAGTATAAGGCCAGAGCTTCTATGTTCTTCGACTACGCCCATTTCAATTATCTTTGCTTTTTTTATTTTTTTATATAAGAACAAACTTTTTAGGTATGTAATTGTTCCAAAGCTTTTACCTGGGGATACTAATTCATTCAAGTCCAGGTACCACATGATAAATCCTGCTGGTTTATTGTCTTTGAATGCAAATATAAGGCTTTCAGGATGTATAAAAGTTAATAATTCTTTTAACATTTCCTTATCTTCCTCATAATTTCTCGAATAATAATATCGATGATCTTTAAAGCATTCATTATTCAAGTCAGTATATATCTTAGAAAAATAATCAAAGTTCTCTTTGTCGAAGAACTTATATTCATAATTTTCGTCGACTCTGTCGATTAATGGTGAAAATCTCTCCATTTTTCTTTGACTGTCGGTACTTGACCATAGGTAAGTATTTAAAAATACTTCTTCAAAATCTAAATTTTTAAAGTAATCGTTATAATATTCTGGATTTGCGCCCATTCCGAATGAATTTTTTGAATCAAACTTATTTGCCAGCATACCCAGGCCATAATTTACATGTCCGGCCAAGCCAACGACTAATTTTTGAGCACTATACTTTTTACCGATGCTTGATACTTCTTTTATCAACAATTGAACTGCGTCTGGTTCGTTATCCAGTCCTTCAAAAAAGCTCATTTGTATGTAATCGGGGAGTTCTTTTGTATAGATAGCTATACATTGGCATTTAATTTCGTTATCATCTCCTAGTACATACATAGGAAATATCTTTTTTTTGTTAGAGAAACGGGTCCTCGAGTAAAACAATTGCTTTATCATCATCATATTATCGTCTACAAAGACTGCATTTTTTTTATAGATTTCTTTTCTAAATTTAATATATTTTAATTTTTCTTTAATTGATTTTACAATAATTACTTGCATTTATTATTTTAGCCACCTTTCTTGGCAAAAAGAGTTAACTTTACTATACATTTGACATGACATTTACTTGACTATCTATATATTCTACTAGATCTCCGATAGTATTTATTTCTAGATATTTTTCTTCTGGTACAACTACTTTATACTTTTCTTCTATTGTGAAGAGTAAGTTTATCAAGTCAAAAGAAGATAGATCCAGATCGCTTCTTATATTTGTTTGTAAACTTATGTCTTGTTCTCTTATGTCACATTCTTCTTTTAGAAATTTCTTTAAATTGGTAAATAATTCTTCTGATCTGTTACTAATCATATTGATCCCTCATTATTTTGTTATTACTTGTCTTTTTGAATTCGTTTTTCATTAGTTCAAAGTCACATATTTTCATATAGTATGGCAATTCGGAATTAATTATATCTATATCTTTTTTCAAATCAATGCTTCCAATATCCTTAACAGAATTGTCTAAAAATATCTTTGCGATTATCTTATATGTCCCTTTTTTCAATGCTACTATACATTCTTTTACATAATTCAATCTTAAAAGCTTGTTTTCTATTACTTCCGGCGAAAATTTCTTTCCATTTTTCAAGACTATTAGATTACTTTTTCTACCGGTGAAATACAAAATATTACCATCTTTATATCCCAGGTCACCAGTTTTATAATATCCATTAATAAATGACTGTCGAGTTAGTTCATCATTTTTATAATATCCTAGCATTACACTAGGACCTTTGACTAATATTTCTCCATCGTCTGCTATTTTTAAATCGATGTCTTTCAATATCAATCCAACGCTTCCGATGACGTTATTCTTAGCCATGCAAACAGAAACCAATGGAGAGCATTCGGTTAATCCATATCCATTAACTAAATCTATTCCAAGTTCTTTATATTTGCTGACATAAACATGATTAAGTTTGGCCCCTCCAGAAAGCATTAAGGATAAATTCTTACATATCAAGTTACCAAATAATAATCTTCTAATATCTATTCCGACCTTTAGTAAAAGGTTGCTTATCTTTATCGAAATATTAAATATCTTTTCTTTCTTTCTTTCTCTTTTTTATTTCAAGAATTAGTTTTTTATATATTCCTTCAGCAAGCATAGGTACAGCGCCAATGCAATAAGGGTTAAATTCTTTAATATCTTTGAACAAATATTTAATGTCGCTATTAATGCATACAGTCATGCCTTTATATAATGCTACCAAGACTCCACAATTGAAGCCATATGTGTGGTTGAATGGTAAAATTGCTAAAAAGGAGTCTTTGGGATCATTGTTTTGTAAAGCACCTCTTATATTAGAAATGATATTTTTTTGAGAAAGCATTATTCCTTTGTTTATTCCGGACGTCCCAGATGCAAATGCTAACATTGAGAACTTGTTATCAGGGACATCCTTGATGTTATCAAACATTTCATTAATATCAAATTTTTTCGATATAATATTATTAAATTCCTCATCGATATTTATAATTTTTATATCAGAACTTAAATTTTCTAATTTATTCTTAGTTTTGTCTGTATAAAACAAAACTTTGATATCAAATTCCTTTATTATTTTAAATAAGTCTTCTCTAGGTAAGTTTTTATCTAAAGGTGCTATTACATTTGAAAAGACAGAGCTTAAATAAGTCACAATATATTCATAGCGATTTTCAGATATTATTCCAATATTTAGATTTTCTATATTATTTTCTATATAATAATTATACATGCTACATATATTAGATATCAAGTCATTGAATGAAATTTTATTTATATTCTTTTCTTTTCTATATCTTACTGCTACATTGTCTTTGTAAATTGTATATAAATCCTTAAGCATGTCATAGAAGTTTGAACCTTCTCTTGCCTCATACAATTCAAAATCTTTGTTCATTTTACTTAATAAGTCCTTTCTTTATGCCAAATTGATAGCATTTGTTTAGTTCATCCATGGTTACATTTACACCTCTTTTATCAAAAAGTCTTTTTGTTTCTGAGAGACTCTTACAATTCGCTAATTGATTTGTAAATTTTTTATCATTTAATGCAATCCTTACATCCTTTCTACACATGGCAAGAAAGAGTCTTCCTTGCGTAGTACTTAAATATCTGTCCAAGGCATTAGAACCTCCTGATATTTCTTCTAAATTTTCGTTACTTAATTCATTTGACATTAAAATTCATCTCCATTTCTACAAAAAATACAATATTATACATTATACATTAAAATAGTAGTAAAAATCAAATAAAACGATATAGAATTTTTAGAAATATTTTTATAATATTAAGCAATGAGGAAGAAAATTTAAACTAAATTAAGGATGATTGAAATTCAAATTACATAGTTTTAGAGAATTTGAGTTAAAAATAGCTGTTAAAGTGCAATCGGATGTGGTATAATAAGCAAAAGATTCAAATGAGCAGGTGAACGAATTGTTATCTATTATTGTAAATGGAAGTAAAGTTTTAATAAAAAGAGGGATTTTAGATTATTGTGGGGAATTTATCATAGACGAAGTAAAGTTTTCTAAGGCATTGATTATAAGCGACAGGAATGTTTCAAGGATTTATATGGACAGGCTGACGAAGCAGTTAAGCGACATGAACTTTAAAACTGACATATATTTAATAGAAAATGGAGAAAAGAGCAAAAATTTAGCGACAGCTGAGAAAATATATGACTTATTATCATCGACATTAATATCAAGGGCAGACTTAATCATTGCAATTGGAGGGGGAGTAGTTACAGACATAGCGGGATTTGTAGCTGCGACATACAAAAGGGGAGTAAATTTAATAAATATTCCAACATCTTTACTAGGAATGATAGACGCATCGATAGGAGGGAAGAATGGAGTCAATACGAATTTTGGGAAAAATCTAGTAGGGACATTCTATCAGCCGAAGTTAGTCATCATTGATCCAGACATTTTAAACACTTTACCAATGGATGAACTAAGAAGTGGTATAGCCGAGGCAATAAAGTACGGATGCATAAGTGACAGATATTTATTTAGTATTTTAGAGCAAGGCAGCTTGGATGAGAATAGGGAAGAAATAATAAGTAGATGCATAATAATAAAGAAAAAGGCAGTAGAGGACGACCCATTTGACGAAGGGGAGAGAATGTTATTAAATTTTGGACATACCATTGGACATGCGATAGAGAAAATGTACAATTATGGGACTGTATCGCACGGGCAAGCGGTATCAATTGGAATGAACATAATGACAAAGGTATCAGAAATGGAAGGATTGACTTCAAAAGGGACATATAAAAGGCTAACCTTACTATGCAAGAAATACAACTTACCGATAAGCGTTGATGTACCAATAGACATGATATATAAAACGATATTAAATGACAAAAAGGCACTAGACGA
Organism: uncultured Eubacteriales bacterium; assembly: GCA_934489735.1. Classification (GTDB taxonomy): domain Bacteria; phylum Bacillota; class Clostridia; order Oscillospirales; family Acutalibacteraceae; genus CAKSSR01. Next base: position 9,113 of record CAKSSR010000009.1, read on the forward strand.
CTATATAAATTTAATATTTATCAAAGAAATAGGGAAAAGCTTTATATACAAGTCAAAAATTGATAGATTCGTTGAACAAATGACTAAAATATGTTAGAATAAGGGTGGTGAAAGCTATCAATTGATAGCGATGTGACATGTCATCTATTTGGGGGAGCAATGTAAAGATATCTATTTTTGGAGAAAGTCATGGAAAAGGGATAGGAGTTACAATCGACGGACTACCATCTGGAGAGAGAATAGATATGGAAGAGATAGAATTTGAAATGAAAAGAAGGAGGCCGGGTGAGAATTCTTTATCGACTGGAAGAAAAGAGAAGGACAAGCCAGACATAATTTCAGGGATGCTAAACGGATTTACGACAGGGACACCTCTGTGCACTATTTTCTATAATAATGACATAAATCCTTTACATTATGATGAACTAAATTATATAATTAGGCCTGGCCATGCCGACTATACTGGCCATGTACGATACAAAGGGTTTGCAAATTTCACGGGAGGAGGGCATTTTTCTGGAAGATTGACATGTCCATTAGTATTTGCAGGTGCAATATGTAGACAGATTTTAAGAAAAAGAGGGATAGACATTGGATCGCACATCAGTTCAATTGGAGAAATAAACGACGAAAGGTTTAATCCAACTAAAATTGATGAAAAGACTTTAAATAAGTTGGCAAAGTGTTCGTTCCCGACGATTGATGTTGGCATAAAGGAAGAAATGATTAAAAAAATAGAAGAAGTAAAGAAAGACAATGATAGCATTGGAGGAACTATAGAATGTGCTATTATTGGAATCAAAGCAGGATTAGGCTCGCCTATGTTCGACGGAATAGAAAGTAAGATATCTTCAATCATTTTTAGCATACCGGGAGTAAAAGGGATAGAATTTGGCAATGGCTTTTATTCATCAAGCATAAGAGGAAGCGAGAATAATGATCCGTTTTTTTATGAAAATGATAAAATTAAGACAAGGACTAACAATCATGGAGGAATATTGGGAGGAATAAGTTCAGGAATGCCAATAATATTTAGGGCAGGATTTAAACCGACTCCATCGATTGGCAAGATTCAATCAAGTATTAGCTTAAAAGATAAGACTCAAGAGGAAGTTAATATAAAAGGCAGGCATGATCCATGCATAGTCACCAGAGCAGTACCAGTAGTTGAGTCAGCTGCAGCAATTGCTATGCTTGATATATTATTGTCTGATATAAGTCAATTTTGATATATGAAAAGGAATGGGGTGAATGTAGGATATGGAAAATTTAAAAATAAGTAAAAATTCTTTATATGGATTAAAAAAAATAGAAGAGCAGTTTGAATCATTGCACAAGGGGCTGCATATAATAGCAGGACCGTGTTCAGTAGAAAACAGAGAAATGATGGAAATTACAGCCGAGAAGCTATCGGAACTAGGAATTGAGTTCTTAAGAGGAGGTGCATTTAAACCGAGGACATCTCCTTATGATTTTCAAGGATTAGGCGAGGAAGGTTTGAAAATATTAAGAGAAGCAGGGAAAAAGTTTGGAATGCTAACTGTAAGCGAGGTAGTGGACACGAGATACGTAGAAACTATGACAAGGCATGTAGATATGTTGCAAATTGGTTCAAGAAACATGAGCAACTTTGAATTACTTAAAGAAGTTGGAAGGTCAAAGCATCCAGTTTTATTAAAAAGGGGGATGTGTTCAACAGTTGAAGAGTTCAAGTTTGCGGCGGAATACATAGCAAATGAAGGAAATAAGAATATTACTTTATGCGAAAGAGGCATAAGGACATTTGAGACAGCAACTAGAAACACCTTGGACATAGCGTGCATTGCAATATTAAAGAAAGAAACAAAGTTACCAGTAATGGTTGACTTGAGTCATTCACTTGGCCGTAAAGATATATTAATATCAGTTGCAAGATCTGTAATAGCAATGGGAGTCGACGGAATAATGATAGAAGTTCATAATGACCCGGGTAAAGCACTTTCAGATAAGTTTCAGCAATTAAGTTTGGATGAATTTAAGTATTTTATGACACAGATAGCAAAAAATGAAGTTTAGGAGAGATGATTTTGAAAAATATATTGATTTTGTCAGGGAGTCCACATAAAAATGGAACCTCTTCAGCATTATTGGATAGGTTTGAAGAGGGAGCAAGAAGCAATGGCAATGAAGTAACTAGGAGGAACGTAGCTTTCCTCAATATAAATGGATGCCTTGGCTGTAATAATTGTAAGATCAACAAGGGAATTTGTAGCCAAGTTGATGACTTCTCGATGATCAAAGATGACATAAGGGAATCAGACGTAGTAGTCTTTGCAACGCCTTTATACTATTTTGGAATGTCGGCTCAGCTCAAACAAGTGATAGACAGATTCCACTCAATCGGCGACGAACTTAAGAATAAGAAGAGACAGACAATACTAATTTCAACTCAAACAAATCCAAGTCAAGAAATAACAAAAGCATTGATAGACCATTACAAAATGATTATAAATTATTGGGGATGGGATATAATTGATATGCTAATTGCTACGGCAGTACCGACTTTGGAAGAACTTATTAAGACGGATTATTTAGAAAAAGCTAAAGAACTAGGAAAAAGAATATCATGAGAAAGAAAAAGATATATTTTGGAATGTTTTTTTGCTTTATAATTATGAATTTTGTACTTTATGCTGAGGTGAATGCATTGTTTTCTAATACTCATTATAACATCGGTAAGAAAATGATTACTAAAATGGATAAAAAACTAGAAGAAGATGAAGAAAAAGCATTCTTATCTGGAATGGTTTATGCAGATATAGGAAGATTTAAGTTCGATAAAGAAGTAAAGATTAACTCAGACTCAGAAGAATTTGTAAACATATTAGAAAAGTTTGCTAAGAATGATAACGAGATTTGGTTTGTAAAGGGAATGAAGATGCATATTATCCAGGACAGTCACACAGACGAAATGATTTCAAATATCTTTGGAAAAAATGAAGAAGGATATATAGGTTATATAAAAGACTGCGGGATTTTAGAAAAGTACTTTTCAAATGTTGACAACAGTTATCTATATAATAACCATTTGGATAAGTTTAGTCTTGATCAAGTGAAAAAAGGATTGAATATTGATAAAATGTTCGATAAATTTCACTTGCCGGTAGGAAATATCAATATATTATGCAAATCAATTTTAAATAATTATTACGACCACTTAAAAAAAGAAGAATTAGTTTCATCATATAACGATCTGATTATAAAAACATATGAATCTTTAGGATTGGATTTGAATAATGAAGACATTAATCAACAAGAGGCTAATATAGTTGGATCATGTGCAATCATTAGTTATGTTTCAGAAGTAAAAACTGACTTGAGTAAGATAATTGAATCAGAAATTGAGAGAATATCAGACTTATGTTTAGAATTTATTTAAATAATGAATAAGAGGTGATTATATTTGAGACCAATAGCTAACTTTTTATGGATAATATTTGGCGGATTGATACTTAGTTTGTTCTGGGCAATGGCAGGCTTGATATTTTGCATATCCATAATAGGAATACCATTTGGAATGCAATGCTTTAAGTTTGCTTCGCTTATGTTGGCACCATTTGGGAAAGAGATAATTTATGCAAATGGAATCGGAAGCTTTATATTGAATATAATATGGATATTATTTTTTGGCTGGGAACTTGCAATTCTTTCATTAGTAATAGGAGTTTTGTGGTGTTTGACTATAGTCGGATATCCAATAGGAATCCAATGTATTAAATTTGCTAAGCTTTCGTTTATGCCATTTGGCGCAGAGATAGTAAATTTAGAATAATTTTATATATTTTTGGGAGGCTGTACTTAACAGCCTTTTAACTTTTAGTATAAGTATATAAAGTTTGTTAAATTTTTGTTAAGTTTGATATTTTTATGAGCTAATATGATATAATGATTTCATATTGATTCTAAATGGAGGAAAATGTTGTGAATTTTATAGGAATGATTAAAAAAACTTTATGCATTTTATGTTTGGGCACCGCAATGTCAGCAATATCGGTAATGGCTACTGACAATGACTTTTCAAAGTCTGAAATTTTTGGACAAAATAGGACTTATATGGGGATTGATAGAAACGACCACGCACACTCGTGACTTTAGTCATGAGTTAGTGGAAGAACCGTAGGAACTACGGGGATAGCTTGGTAAATATCTTTCCGTTAGGAGAGAGTTCCCAAGAACCCTGCGACTTTAGTTGTGGGAGGTTCAGGGAGTAGAACCATCAAAAGCTAAAGTAATGTCAGAAATATTTGATAAAGAAGTTACTTCTGGCAAGAGCTATCAATATGCTGATGAGTATGTAACAGCAAAATTTTCAGAAAATTTAGATGAAAGTGAAGCAAGATTAAAGGCTGAGATGGTAGAACAAGAACTTAGATCTGGCAGAAGTTGTTGCTATACATATGAGTATGTAAAATTAAGGATTAAAGACAAAATGGAAGAAAGGCAAGCCAGAAACATAGCAGATGTATATGAAAGATTAGTTTTAATGGGAGTAAAAACTGAGTGTGCAGAAGGAATGGCTAAGCTAATGTTAGGAATTATCACCATTGGCTAACGATTTGTATGTAGATTAGATTTAGAAAAAAGCATTATTTAATGTTTTGAATAGAAAATTTGGAGGAAAAACTATGAATTTTATAGGAATGATTAAAAAAACTTTATGTATTTTATGTTTGGGCACCGCAGTGTCAGCAGGATCTGTAATGGCAATGAATCCATGTGGAGGCCGCACACCAGCAGCTGTAATAATTGAGAGAGAAGTTAGTTCGGGCAGAAGCGTTCAGTATGCAACTGCATATGCAAACTTTATTCAAAGAGGATTTAGTGAAGCTAAAGCAAGAAAAATGGTAGAAATCTTTGAAAGTGAAACAAGAGCAGGCAGAAGTGTGCAGTATGCAGAGAAGTATGCAATTAGTAGAGTCGAATATGTATTAGATGAATCGGAAGCAAGAAGATGTACAGAAGTATATGTAAATGAGCTCAAAGAGGGTAAAAGTGCGATATATGCAGAATTTTATTCCATAGCCTTAGTAAGAGGAAGAACGGATGAGGCTACAGCAAGGAAATCTGCAGAAATTTTTGAGCAAGAGGTCAAAGCTGGTAGAGGTGCTGTTTATGCATGTGAATATTCAAAGCTAATAGCATGCCATGGTTTGCCTGCAGAATCGGCAAGGAGGCTAGCAGATGCTGCAATCAGAGAAATGAAAGCAGGGAAAAGTCCAGTCTACATAGACCAATATATTAGATTAAAGGTAGGTCAAGAAACTGGTGAAGAAAGGCCGATGGATGAAGAGACAATAAGAGAAATAGCAAGAATTTATGCTGATTTGGTTAACCAAGGAGTAGAACCAGAACAAGCTGAGCGTATAGCAAAAGCATTTTTAGGAATTGGCGGGATGGTAGTAGCCGTTGACGAGGAAGACGAAAACGATATTCAAGATGCGGTAAGGATTGCTTTAAATAAAGATAACAAAAATAGATAAGAGAACAGAACAAATTAACCGAAACTCACTTAGTTGTGGATTTCGGTTTAAATTTTTTTATAAATTGATTAATTGTTTTATTATTTCTTAGACTTTTGTCTGTATAAGAAGAAAATAGACAAGGCGCTGATAGCGATGAATGACAAAACTATGACGTATGCAGTGCTATTTTCACCGGTTTTTAAATATTTGTTACCTGATTTAGATTCGTCTTCAGATATTTTATCATTTTGCTTAGAATCGTCATCAAAAGTATTATCAGACTTATTAGAGGAGGTATCATTTACTACTTCAAAGCTAGTAGAAGCAGAACCAGTTTTAGAATTTATTGATATTGAATGCTTTCCGTTAGACAAAGTTGATATAAATTCAGGTTTTAGTTCGACTATAGTACTCCCGCTCTTGACGGTATAACAATCTTTACCAATTTCTTTTGCATCTACATATACACTTTCGAAATCTTCATACTTAGCATTTGAAGTAAATGTCAAACTTTTGCTAGAGCCTTGTTCCCATTTACTATTTTCACCTTTTGTTATCTTATTTTTGCTATCTCGAACGTAATGATAAGTATCTTCCCACATTACGTCGTTACTTATTAACTCTTCGCTTTCTCCTTCAACTATTTTTGCGATCTGGACAGAAAATGTCAAGTAAGAATCTTTAATACTTAAGCCGGCCTTTTCATAATCTGGGCAACCTCCATTCAAAAAGTTAGAAACGTCGAAAGACATAGGCAAACTATAAGAACCATTTGATCCAGATGAATCAAGTGTTATAGAATATATTGGATTTTTTTTATCTTTGGCATCAAACAGGTTAAATTTTACTGCGGTACGGAACTCTTTGCCATTGGAATCCTTACCGCCGGTTGGCCACATGTAATCCCAGATTGCATAAATTGTCTGTCGGTCAGATCCTATCTTCATATTTAAGTCATAAGGATCCATATTGGTATCAGCAGCAATTGAATAAAATTGAGTAAAAGTAAATATCATTGATAAAGAAATAAACAGTAATGATATCTTTTTATTAAAGAACTTCACGGAATCACTCCTATTAGTAATCAAAGCTTGTCGTCCTATTGACTTTAGTCAGCAAAATGGTTATAGTTGGATAAGAACGAAAATGAAAACTAAAGAAAGGACAAGCTTTAATTAATAATTATTTGATAAAATTTTACCACGGGTTATTGTACAATGAGAATATTATACTTGAAATTAGATAAAAGTACAGTCCTGTTTCCAAAAAGTCACTTTCCAGGTTGGAAACGTTAGGATTGTTTAAATATTTGGAGTTGATTTTATTGAAATTTAGTGAGAGGTTAAATAATTATATCAATTTACTAGGATGTACGGCAAAAGACTTAAGCAATGCATCAGGTTTATCTACGGCCACATTAAGCAGGTACAGGTCAGGGAAACGCATACCGGACGTGGATTCTGAAATTTTTAAGAAAATTTACATGGCGATCATAATAATAGCCAATAGCAAGATGGCGGAGAAGTTAGATAAAAATGCAATCAAGAAAGAATTTTTAGAATGTTCGGATATTATAATGATAAATAAAGAGCAATTTAGGCAGAATCTTAATACTTTGATATCGATATTAAATATAAATATATCAAAGTTATGTCATTATATAAATTATGATACGTCGACTATATATCGGATAAGAAATGGGACACGTCAGCCAGCAGAATTATATAAATTTGCCTGTGGGGTATCGAAATTTATTTCAGAGCAAGCAAATTTTGATAATGACAAGAACATAGTAGCAAAACTATTGAATTGCGATATCAAAGAGTTAAGGGACGACTTGAATTATGAATCAAAAGTTAGGAAGTGGTTAATAAGTAATAAAGAAAACAATAATTGCATATGTAAATTTTTAAATAGATTAAGTGAGTTTAACTTGAATGATTATATAAACAAGTTTAACTTTAATAATATTAAGGTACCGTCGGTCCCATTTCAAATTCCCACGTCGAAAACATATTTTGGCTTAGAAGAAATGATGGAAAGTGAGCTAAGCTTTATAAAATCTACAGTTTTATCAAAATCGATGGGAAAAGTCATAATGTATAGCGACATGCCAATGCAAGAGATGGCGAAAGATAAAGAATTTCCAAGGAAATGGATGTTCGGGATGGCATTGATGTTAAAAAAGGGACTCTATTTCAAACAGATACATAATCTAGATAGGCCTTTTGAAGAAATGATATTAGGACTGGAAGCCTGGATACCGCTTTACATGACTGGGCAAGTTTCTCCATATTATTTAAAGAACGTTCAGAACAACGTTTTTTTACATTTCCTAAAGGTTTCGGGGTCAGCAGCACTTGTAGGAGAAGCAATCGCAGGGTATCATGATGAAGGGAAGTACTACTTGACAAAGAAAAAAGAGGAGGTATCATATTATAAGAAGAGGGCGGAAGAACTTTTAAGCAAAGCATATCCATTAATGGACATATATAAGGAAGACAGGACAGATGAGTTAAAGGCATTATTACTTTCAAATTCGAACATATCAGGAAATAGAAGAAATATTTTATCATCGCCACCGTTATATGTAGTTGATGAAGAATATTTAAGGAATATTCTAGAATTTTATAGGATAGATGAAGAAAAAATAAGAAAGATATTAAATTTTTCAAGGTTTCATAGAGAAATAATAGAGAAAATTTTAGAAAATAATATAATAAATGATGAAATTCAAGTACTAAGTAAGGAAGAATTTGAAAAAGAACCGGTAAAGGTTTCGTTCTATGGAATGTTTTGCAACTTAGACTTGCCTTATACTTACGAAATGTATTTAAATCATATAGAACAAATGGAGAAATTCTCAAATAGAAACAAGAATTATTTGATAAGTAAAAGGGATAAGTCAACATTTAGAAACTTGAACATATCTATCCATGAGAAAAATTTAGTAATTGTATCAAAAAGTAAGTTCCCGGAGATATATTTTGTCATCCGTCATCCTAAATTAAGAGACTCTATAGAAACTTTATGATTATTTTGAAGGAGGTAAATGTTTAGTATGGATAAAGAGCAAAAAAGTATATTAATGAGGATTATCATATCAATATTAATGCTGATTGTTTTAAATTTTATACCAATGATAAGCTGGCTTAGAATAATTTTATATATGGCTACGTATTTGATAATAGGATTTGATATTTTGAAAGAAGCTGGCTTTGGAGTGATAAAAGGAAAGGTATTTGATGAGAACTTTTTGATGGCTGTGGCAACGATAGGATCAATTGTTTTGGCAATATATGAAAAGAGCAGCGAATTCAATGAATCGATAGCTGTTATGTTATTTTATCAAATAGGAGAGTTGTTTCAAGATTATGCAGTCGACAAGAGCAAGAAAAATATAAGTAATTTAATGGATATAAGACCGGACTATGCAAATATCGAAGAAGATGGAAGAATATCTAAGGTGGACCCAAATAAAGTATCAATAGGCAGTACGATAGTGGTTCAACCGGGTGAGAAAATCCCAATAGAGGGAATAGTAGTAGAAGGAAATTCTTTCTTAGACATGAGTGCATTAACGGGCGAAAGCGTCCCCAAAAAGGTCGAGATCGGTAATGAAGTAATAAGTGGTTGCATCAATATGGAAGGACTTATAAAAGTTAAGACAACTAAAGAATTTGGTGAGTCAACTGTATCTAAGATTATCGAACTAGTTGAAAAGTCAAGCGAGAACAAGTCAAAATCAGAGAACTTTATAACAAAGTTTGCAAGAGTATATACTCCTGTTGTATGTATAATGGCTTTAGTGTTGGCTATTGTTCCACCGACTATTGATATCTTTTTGAACGGGACATCAACGTGGTTAGACTGGATATACAGAGCATTGACATTTTTAGTAATAAGTTGCCCTTGTGCACTAGTTGTTAGCATTCCTTTAAGCTTTTTTGCTGGAATAGGAGGGGCAGGAAAAGAAGGAATATTGATAAAAGGTTCGAACTTTATGGAAATACTATCGAAAATAAATGTGGTTGTATTCGATAAGACAGGGACATTGACTCAAGGAGTATTTGAAGTTAAAGGAGTTCATCATAATAAAATAGAAGATAGACAGTTATTAGAATATGCAGCTTTGGCTGAGTCATCCTCATCGCATCCAATAAGTAAGAGCCTACAAAGAGCATATGGCAAGGAAATAGATAGAAATAGAATAAAAGATGTAAAAGAGATCAGTGGGCATGGATTAATTGCCAAGGTTGATGAGGTAGAGGTGTGCGTGGGTAATGAAAAATTAATGGAAATGATAAAAGTGCCATACGAGCATTGCCATTCAGTTGGAACGATTATACATGTTGCCATAGATAAAGAATATATGGGGCATATAGTGATATCAGATATTGAGAAACCGACATCAAAACAGGCAATATTGGAATTGAAAAAGATAGGAATAGATAAGACAATAATGCTAACTGGAGACTCTAAAGAGGTGGCAAAGAAGGTGGCAGAAGACTTGAATGTGGATGAGGCATATGGAGAAATGCTCCCTAATGACAAAGTTTTAAAACTGGAAGAGATATTGAAAGAAAATTCTAGAAATTCTAAGCTGGCATTTGTCGGAGATGGAATAAATGATGCACCTGTATTGTCCAGGGCTGACATCGGTATAGCAATGGGAGCAGTTGGATCGGATGCAGCAATAGAAGCGGCAGACGTGGTATTGATGGACGATGACCCGTTAAAGATATCAAAAGGAATTAAGATATCAAAGAAATGCCTGGCAATAGTATATGAAAATATAACGTTTGCATTGGTCGTAAAGTTTTTATGTCTGGGATTCGGGGCTTTCGGCATAGCTAACATGTGGCTAGCAATCTTCGCCGACGTGGGGGTAACTGTTATAGCAATTATCAATGCGATACGTGCCTTGAATGTAAAAAGACTATAATCATTGGGAAAAAATAAGAAATATATATGACTCTGTATTGATTTTTAAAGTCAGTACAGAGATTTTTTTATAATTTGGCAAGACAAAAAAAGAAAATGAAAAAGAATATAATGAACAATCATATATATATTGTGCACTAATATCATTTTAATAATATAGATATATGCACAAATAACTAAAACTGACTTGACACAACACATATTTATATATATAATCAATACAAGTACAGGCATTTTTATTACAAACTCATAGTTTGTATAGACTTTAGCTAGGAATATCCACGTTTTTTGATTATACCATTAGGAGGTAATAAATATGAATTTGAAGTTTTTTACATTGTTTTTTATTATATTAATGACAATAGAGCTAAATATATATGCTTTGGATAATGATTGTAACGAAATTGATCTAAATAATACGAATATATGTATGGATGATAATTGTAAATTACTGACTAAAGGAATGACTGAAAAAGAAAATGATGATAACTTTGTAGAAATGTGTGACAAAATCCATCATGCTAATGAAAATGAAAAGGAAAAGCATGGGGAAAAGATGAATAAATCTAGTATAGTGCAAGGTAATGGTGAAAAAGCTAAGGATGATATTGAATATTTAAATGAAAATACTAAGTGCGTATCAACTGAGATCGAGAATCATATAGAAGAGTTAGACCAATTTGATGGAAATAATGAGGAAAATAACAAAGAAATGTTCGCTCAGGATTTAAAGACGGCTGAAATAGATGAAAATGATTTAATAAGTGGTAGCGATACTCAAGGATCTACAGGGACCCAAAGTGATGAAAATATAAAACTTGAAAACGAGACATTAACTATTTCAGTGGTTGGCGAAGTTACTTCAGATATGATAAGCCCATATAAGAGCGCAGTGAGAAATGTAATATTAAATGATACCGTTACAAGTATAGGAACGGAAGCATTTTTGAATTGCAGAGCTTTGAAATCTGTAGAAGTTTCTAAGAATGTGGGAAGCATAGGAAGAGGTGCATTTGCAGATTGTACTAGCCTGAAGGAAATAGTATTTAAAGGGTTGCCTACGATAGATAAAGAGAATGTAGTATTCAGTGGACTAAATACGACTATTTATTATCCGTTAAGCGAAAGTGGTTGGCAAAGTATAGTCAGTAATAAAAGCAGTAGTACTTATCAAGGTGCGACTAATATAGAATGGGTCGGATATAACTATTTTACTTATTGCGGAAACAAAAACCAGAACGGAGGAAGGAATTTAATAGATATAATTAATGAAGTTTCAAATTCGGAGTACGAATTAAGCATAATTAAGTCTAAAGCAGCGGATAGTAGTGGATTCGATATGATAGACTATAGTGATGACGAAATAAATAATAATGAAAATCGAACATTACTAATCCCTAATGGCTACACAGTTTCATCAATAACTATAGAAGATGGAGTAACAGGAATAGGAGCCAATGGCTTTAGAATGGGTGATGAAAAAATTGATGGCATAAAGGAAATTGTAATCCCGGAAAGCGTAAAATCAATAAATGAAAACGCATTTTATGGTCTTACAAGTTTAACTTCTGTTATATTTGAAGGAAAGTTTCCAAAAGTAAGCGGGACCAATACATTTAAAGATTGCAAAGTTACATTTCATTGCAATATGCATTATTGTAATGACAAAGAGTTTATAAAATTGACTGGAGAAACTAAATGTTTTGGAGCTGAAGAAGCGAAATGGGACATATTTGGTTATTGCGGGAAAGGAAATTCAAAGATATTGAAGTGCACTTTAAAGAAAATAGAAGAAATTGGAGAGGATCATATATACAAAGCAGAGATAAATGTGGACTCTTCTTACGGCAGTGATTACTATATGGAAGATTATACTGCCATCAGGAGGTTTATACCAGAAGAATATACCAAGTATATTAAATATTTAATGCTGGACGTAAACATAAAGAACATAGGGGACTACGCCTTTAACGGATTAAGTGCGCTTAAATGGATTATAATTAATGATAAGATTGAAAAAATAGGCAAGAATGCATTTGATGGATGCAATCGTTTAAAAGAAATAGATTTTATTGGGGATATGCCAGAGATAGGAGAGTTTGCCTTTAAAAATATTGCAGATTCAGCAACGATTTACTACGAAAGAGGCAATACAACTTGGAATAATGCTGAAGAAAATGGTATAAATATTAATAAAAATGCAAGCTATAGAGGAGCAACTAATTTAAAATGGGCTGAGTGTCATCATTCAAGACATAATAGTAAAGGAACTGTATATAAAAGATGGACTGAATATGACAATGGCAGTTATAAGAAGTTAGCATTCATGGGATACGGAATGATAGTAGACGATAATAATAATGAAAGTGTTTATGGAGAGGGATACTCCCCGACAACAATAGAAATAAAAGAAGGATTGATATCTTCTGGTAAGTATTATAGATGGACTGCTACGAAAAATGCAATTTTTGCAGATACTGTTCAAATTCTAACTGAAAATTCATTTAGAAGTAATAATTTAAGTGATATATTGTTGCCAAAAGGTTTAAAAACGATTGGGTACGCTGCTCTTTCTGATTTAAAAAGAGTTAATATTACATTTCAAAGTTATCCAACTTCTATGAACGGTTGTATGTTTGCCTACTGGGATAGTGCAGATAGGAATAAAACTAATCCTACGATATACTATCCTATTAATAACAACAACTGGATTACAGCCAAGAGTGGGAATAAGAGAATAGTTGATAATACTTCTTTTGGAAACGGGATAAATATAAAATGGATAGGATATTGTTACTGCGGGGACAAAAGTGTTAACAACGGGGAAGATGTAAGATGCGAAGTTGAGAAAACGAGTGACGGAAGTTACAAAATGAGAATAACGGGCAAAGGAAACATTAGAGATTATGAGCTAGACGATAGAATGATTCCAGAAAGTTATTCAAAAGATGTAAGGACATTGACCGTAGATTCAGGGGTAACAGGAATAGGGGCACATGCATTTGAGAATTATAACAGCCTGAAGTCGGTAGACATAAATGGGGACTTATCAAAGATTGGCAGCAAAGCATTTTCGAATTGCCTTGAGTTAGGGACAATAGACATTGCAGGGGCATTTCCACAAGAATTTAGTGAAGATGCATTTAACAATATTGACGTAGACGTATATTATTTATCAGACAAATGGAATAATGATAAGAAAGCACAAGAAGCGATAACGAATAACAAGCATGCAGGAGCAAGTCGCATAAATTGGTATAGCGACAATGTAACTGTTATTAAATGTGGGAATAAAATATATTGCTATATTTATAAGAACCAAAATAAAATGGCATTCAGGGGCAGTGGGCACATAGATAATTATACAGGTAGTAATATACTTGCGAAAAGCAAAGACATAAATGGCAAAGAAATAGATGTAAAACCAGAAGATATATATTATCTTGAGATGGAAAATGAAATACAAACTATAAGTAATAATATGCTAACTGGTTTTGTAAACTTAAAGACTATAGATACTAGCAATAAATTAATTGTTATAGGTAGAGAGGCATTCAAAAATAATAAGCTTTTAGAATCAGTAGCACTTCCAGATCAAATAAATGAAATTTATGAAAGTATATTTGAAGGATGTGAGAGTTTAAAAAATGTAAACTTCCCGAGGAATACTAAAGGAATTACTAAGGCAATGTTTAAAAATTGTAAGAGTTTATCTGAAATAGAACTACATGATGAAGTAACAGGAATAGGAGAAGAAGCATTTAGCGGTTGCAGCAGTTTAGACTATATAGAAATTCCCAAGTCAGTGACAACAATTGGCAAACAAGCGTTTGAAAGCTGTAGCGATTTAAATTCAATAAGCATCTTCGGGCAACCAAAGATAGAAGAAAATGCTTTTAAAGATTGCAAAGGTTTAAGAAAAATATACTTTTATGGAGATTTCCCTACTATAGATTCAAGTTCTTTTAAGAATATTGGTAGCAAAAATGATCCAACAATTATATATTATCCAGGAGAGAATGAAACATGGAAAGCAAAGTATGATGAAAAGGTACTAACAGAAACATATGGAGGAGCGACAAATATAATTTGGACGCCGTATAATATCATAAATTGTGGACCGGATGACAATCCATCAAGTGTCATATGTCAATTAGTGAAAACTGATGGAGAAAATTGCTATAAAGCAAGAATAGTTAAGAATGGGGCAAGCAAAGGGGAAGAAATGAGAGATTATGAGGAAGGAAATAACATATTAACTGATACAAATTATGATAATTGTGAGATAAAATCTATAAAGATTGAAGAAGAAATATCGAGCATAGGAAACAATGCATTCAGTGGGTTTGAAAGTCTAGAGAGAATTTCATTTTACGGAGACTTTGTTACTGTAGGAGAGAATGCTTTTGGAGGAATAGGCAACAATGATCAAGCGGTTGTTGCATATTATCACGGGGACAATGCGACATGGAGAAAGAAGTATGAAGCCAAAGAGCTTACAAGTGACTACAAGGGGGCAACCAATATAAAATGGATGCCATATGATATGATTTATTGTGGACTAATCAGTGAAAATGAAGGAGAGAATTTGATATGTAAACTTATTTTAACTGAAGGAGGGGAATACATAGCAAAGATATCAAAGAATCAAGCTGATTCTAGTGGGAAGATGAGAGATTATAATGCAGGAATGAACATATTGAAAGGAACTGAGTTTGAATCATATAATGTTACATATGTAGAAATAGATGAAGGTGTGACAACTATAGGCGCAAATGCCTTTAATGGATTGACAAGTATTCAAAGAATTTATTTTTATTGTGACTATCCAGGAAAGGACAATACAGCGGAAGACAATATAGGAGAAAATGCATTCAAAGGGCTAGGAAAAAGTGACGATCCAGTTATAGCATATTATCCGGAAAATACTAGCGATAGAAATGATGAAGCGGTACATATGTGGAACGGGATAAATGTGACAGATAAATTGACATCAGTTTTTAAAGGTGCAAGTAATATATTGTGGAAGCCATATAATAGTATATATTGCGGCGCCAATAGTGAAAACAATTATAGCGATTTGATCTGTAGACTGATTTATGTAAGCGGCGAGCAGGAAAATGAAGTATACATAGCGAGAATATCAAAGAATGGATTAGCTTCTGATGGTAAGATGAAAGATTATGATACAAATAATGGAAATATAATATCATCGGATAAGGATTTTAAAGATTTTGCTAACAAAATTCAATATATAGAGATAGAAGATG
Organism: uncultured Eubacteriales bacterium; assembly: GCA_934489735.1. GTDB lineage: Bacteria > Bacillota > Clostridia > Oscillospirales > Acutalibacteraceae > CAKSSR01. Next base: position 24,828 of record CAKSSR010000009.1, read on the forward strand.
ACGTAAGTAGTATAGGCAAGAATGCCTTTAATGGACTGACCAACGTGAGAAAAATGAATTTTTATGGAGATTTTCTTACTATAGGCGATAATGCTTTTGTAGGTATTGGAACAAATGGCAATCCAACAGTAATATATTATCCAGGAAACAATGAGACATGGCAAGAAAAGTATGAAGAAAATTTATTGACAAACACATATGCAGGAGCAACTAATGTAGTTTGGACGCCATATGATTCGATATATTGCGGGAAAGTAGGAAATGAAAAAGCTTTAATTTGCAAATTGATTTTAATCGGTAAGGATAATTATATGGCTGTAGTGTCAAGCAATGATAAGGAAAATGGAGAGATGTCAGACTATGAGGAAAATGAAAATATTTTTACAACATATAGTAGAAGTAAACAAAGCAGTACAGGAGCATTAGGCAATAGTGAAGGAATTGTTGAGAAAATTCACGAAATAGAAAGCAGTTTTGAGACAGGAGAAGGAGAAGAGATTCAAACTATTGATAATACCAGCATTGGGGATAAGATAAGCGTAGTAAGAATAGGAGAAGGGGTTAAATCTATAGGCAAAAATGCTTTCAGTGGATTAAAAAATTTAAGAGCTGTTGTTATAGAGGGAGAATTGAGCACGATAGGGGAAGGAGCATTTAAGAATTGTAGCAATTTAGAGGGAATTGTCTTTCTTAATGAAGCTGTAAGTAATACTTCTATTAAATCAGATGCATTTTTAAATGATTCATTTAGTTTTTATTATCCTATTGATAGCAAAATTGACAATAAATCAATGGAAGGTAAAGGCGCACAGAGAATAGACATAAAGCCATATAAGTATTGTATCAATTGCGGGGACTTCAGTATAAGCGATGGAGACAACGCTGTAGCTTTAGTAGTGCCACATGGCAACAATAAGTACAAAATAGAGATAATAGGAAGCGAAAAGGTAGGGGACTACGAAGCAAGTTATGGCATGTTGGACGACAGTAGCATAGAAATATCAAAGAATGACATAATTTCAATAAGCATAGGTGATGGAATAGATACAATAGGCGAAACTTCTTTCTACAACTTTAGCGGAGTAAAAGAGATCCAGTTTAATGGAGCAATACCTAGCCAAATCGATGAGAAGGCATTTAAAGGGATAAGCAACGTAAATATCTATGTACGTGAAGACGAAGAATTCCCAACGAATGCAAAGATATATAAAAGTGCTGAAAATGTAAAGTGGTTCAAGTATTGCTATTATAACTACTGTGGATTAAAAGATAAAGACAATGGAATAGACTTAATATATAGGATTACTATTGATGATAATAATGATAATATATTGAATATATTTGGAAATGGAGAGATGAGAAATTATAATGATGGAAATATAGTAAGTAATGAATATGAAATAAAAGCCGTAACTGTAAGTAATGGAATTAGCAATTTAGGAACAAACTTTATGAATGGTATGTCGTCTTTAAAAACGGTATCCATGATGAATAACATAACTAAGATAGGAGACAGAGCTTTTGAAAATTGTATTGGTTTAGAAGAAATAGTATTTCCAAATGATTTAGAATATTTAGGAGGAAGTGTTTGTCTTGGATGTACTGGCTTGGAATCAGTGAAGCTTTCAAGTAAAATAAGTAAGATAAATAATAATGCATTTAACGGCTGTACAGGATTGACTAAAGTAGAACTACCGGAAAGTGTGACCAGGATAGGGGAAAATGCCTTTGAGGGTTGCACAGGTTTAACCGAATTTAAAATTCCAAGCCAAGTTGTAGCTATTGGAAATTCAGCTTTTAAAGATTGTACAAGAATTGAGAACTTTTCGTTTTATGGCAACTTTATTAAGGAAATAGGAGAAGATGCATTTGGAAAAATTGGACAAGAAAATAATGCGACGGTTATGTACTACCCAGGGGATAATTCGACATGGACTAAACAAGAATATGTTTTAAGTAATCCTAACTATAAAGGAGCAAAGAATATAAAATGGGTAGCATATATGTATGGCTACTGCGGGGACTTGAGTACAAACGAAGGTAAAGACATAATGTATGTCGTGCTAAGTAGAGATGACAAGTATACAGTTGAAATTTCGGGAAATGGTAAGATGAGGAACTATATTTCAGGAGATTCTTTATTATTTGCTTTCAACGGGAAGAAAAATATTGAAAGTATAAAGGTAGATGAAGGAGTAACTAACATAGGTTCTAACGCTTTTTACGATTATACTTCTCTGGTTGATATAACTTTACCGAGCACTATGAATTATATAGGAATGTCATCGTTTGAGAACTGTAAATTGCTATCAGAAATAGAGATTTCGGAAAGAATAACTGTGATTGAAGAAAGAACTTTTAAAGGCTGTGAAAGCTTGACCAATATAAAAGGAAGTTTGAGTAACATAACGAAGATATGTAAGTCAGCTTTCCATGACTGTCTTAAGTTAAGATCTATAAGTTTTTCGGAGAAATTGATATCAATAGAAGACAACGCATTTAAGAATTGTAAGGAAATGTATGTAAAAAATAACCCAGATGGACTTATGGTTATGGGAAGAGGAGCATTTTATAATTGCTGCAAGTTGAGTTCGATATCAATTCCGAATGGAATAAAGAACATATTTGATGACACATTTAATAATTGTTCGAGTTTGAATGAGATAAAGTTAGCTGACAGTATCGAAAGTATAGGAAAATCTGCATTTAGTAAGTGCGTGTCAATTAAATATATGTACTTGCCAGCAAATATTAAAGAAATAAGAGAAAATGCTTTCTCATTATGTGATAATATTAAAGAAATTTACTTTAACGGAGACTTCCCCGCAATAAGTAACAATGCATTTTTAAATTTGAATACCAAGGCATATTATAACGAAGAGATTTGGACAAGTATTGATGCTGCTAAGGCTTTAAATGATAAGAAGTATAAAGGCGCAAAGAATATAGAGTGGATTAATTATATTAAAATAATAGAGTGCGGGAAAGCAAATCCTAAAGATGTAATTTGCAGGATAGTAAGAAGTGATAATTCTAAATATAAGGCCATATTTACTGGAATTGGAGAAATAAAAGACTATACTAAAGATAATTTACTTTTAGGAGCAGATAAGGATGTTTCTAATAGTATAATTGTTGCAGAATTTGGCGATGGAATAACAAATGTAAGTAATTATCTATTATACGATTGGATAAATTTACAATCTGTAAAGCTTTCTGATACAATAACATGGCTAGGGAATAATAGCTTTGCTGAAAACCAGTCGTTAAAGGTTCTACATATCCTTAAAAATATAACTAGACTTGGCTCAGAAGTACTGGCGAATTGTAAAAACTTAGAGAAAATTTACTTTTATTGCGACTTCCCTCAAGAAGTGGGAGAAAATGCATTTGAAAATTTGAAGACAATTGCATATTATCCTAAAAATAATGAGACTTGGACAGCAAAAATCAATAAAAATGGTGCCGGAGCTGTGAGAATATCAGACATAGATTGGAATTACGTAGGAAGAGATGAACCAAATGACTGTAATCGGATTGCATATTGTTCCGGCGACGTGGATGAGGCAGAGATTGATGAATCTTTGGTTAATGATGAATTAAATATTGAAGAGCATTTGGATAAGAACGAAGATAAAACAAACAGCCCTGAGCTTGATATTGAAAAGGATTTGTTATCGTCAGGTGAGAGATTGGTTGAAAATGAAAACAAATCTTTATCAAGTGATTGCATGAATGGAAATGTTGCAGAACAAAACGATGAAATCGTTGATGAAAAATATAGAGGAGCTGAAGAAATTATTTGGGCTCAAAATGAATTTGTATATTGCGGCTTGGAAGAAGAAAATGAAGGCAAGAATGTTATATGCGAATTCGTACCCGTGGATGACCAAAGTAACTATAAAGCAGTAATTTCTATCAATGGATCGAGTCCAAGCGGCAAAATTAAGGACTTTAATGACAATATATTAAGCGATAATAACCTTGATTACAATATAACTTCTGCTGTCATAGAAGACGGAATAACTTGCATAAGTAATAATTTGTTTAAGAACGCCAGCAGCTTGGAAACAGTAGAAATTAAGAACAATGTGAGCTGTATAGGAAAATCCGCCTTCGAAGGATGTGAAAAGATTAAAGAAGTTTTAGTTCCCGACAGCGTATTTGAAATAAATGAAAAGGCTTTTGCAGAATGTAGCAGCCTGGAATCAATAGAATTCTCTAATAATTTGAATAAAATAGGAACAAGTGCATTCGAAAATTGTAAAAGCTTATCAAGTTTTGACCTTCCGGATACTTTGGAAAGCATAGGAGAAAAAACTTTTTATAATTGTAATGGAATTAATTCAATAATAATCCCCCAGAATGTCATAAGTATAGGAAAATTTGCATTCGCTAAGTGCGCATCTTTGAAAATCGTGAATTTGCCAGAAAAATTAAGCAATATTGAAGACGGCCTGTTCCAAGATTGTACAAATTTGAATAATATTAATATCCCTGATCAATTGGAAAGGATCGGTTCAAAGGCATTTGCAAGCTGTGCAGGAATCAAAACTTTAAAGATCCCTGATAAAGTAACAGAAATAGGTGAGTCAGCATTCAGTGGATGTAGTGCTTTGCAAGAAATAAAATTACCGACGTCTTTAAAGGAAATAAGCAACTACTTGCTAAATGGATGCACAATGTTGACATCGGTAGAGATCCCATTGCAAATTGAAAAAATATGGGAGGAATCGTTTGGCGGGTGCATAAAAATAAAAAATATTTACTTTCAAGGAGACTGCCCTACATTTAAAGGTTCCAACGCATTTGAAGGAATTGATGGAGCAACTATATATTATCCAAGTGGCGATGAATATAAAGGATGGACAAATGAAGTAAGTAGTTCACCAACAGAGTATCAAGGCGCCAAAAATTTGACGTGGAGTGGCTACGGATATGTATACTGTGGCTTGGAAAAAGAAAACGGTGGCAAGAATGTAATATGCAGATTTATTCCAGATGGAAGCTATTATAAAGCAGTAATATCAATAAGTAGCCCTGACTCAAGCGGAAAGATAGCTGATTATTATAATTTTACTAATTGGAACGACTACATATCAAAAATTAGCTCTATAATAATAGAAAGAGGAGTGACTGAAATAGGGAGCGGTTTGTTTAGGAGTGCAACGATATACTGGAACGAAAAAGAAGCAATTTCTATAGCAGATACTGTTACAAATATAAAAATGGGAGCTTTCGGTGTTACTGAAATTAAGAACGGATCAAGGAAAATATTAAAAATTCCTAAAAGTGTTAAAAGTATTGAACAAGGGGCATTTTCAATCATTGGTTTCAATGAGATATATTTTGAAGGAAGTTGCCCTATAGCTAACGGATATACGTTTGGTTCAAAGGGGAGTGATGGAACTATAGCATATTATCCAGCAGGAGATAACTCGTATAGTAAAGCAATTGAACAATATCCTAATTTTGAATGGAAAATGTGTTGCTTTTGTGGGAAAACTAATGAAAATGAAGGAAGAAATGTTATTGCAACGTTTACTTCTAATGAAAATGGGAACTACAATGTGTATATATCTACCCATTTGGGAAATAAAGAAGAAAGTGAAACAAGTAAAAAGAGTGGAATGCAAGACTATTCAAGTAAGGAACAGACGCCCTGGAACAAGTTTAGACATAAAATACAAGATATTACTATATCAGCGCAAGTATTAAGTGTCGGTTCTTATGCATTTAGTGAATGTGAAGGATTAAAAAATGTAAAAATTTATAGTTCAGAAATAAACTCGAATGCATTTAGTAAGAGCAATATTGTAAAATTAATGATATTTAATAAAATTCCAATAAGAGAAAGAGCTTTTTATAAATGTGGCACATTGGATTCAGTTATTTTTTATTCTGGTTTTGAATCTATTGGGAAAGAAGCATTTGCTTACTGCAGAGATTTTAATTCTTTATATGCAGATAGTGAAAAAATTAACAATTCAATACCAATAGAACCACAGGGTGATGTTGGAACTGATGGAAATATTGAAGATGCCTTTAAAGGAAATAAGATAAATTTATACTGTAGCGAGGCGATATATAATAAAATGTATAAAAAATTTGGAGACGTATTTGTATTTGGAGGGAAAAACTGTAGCCGTAAGATAGCAACAATCATAGATTATAATGATAGCGACAATAATTATTATGAATATAGTATTGACAATAAGATGTTGCATATCTATGGGAATGATTGTGGATTAATTGATGTATATAATCGTGGAAACGAAGAAGGATTTAAAAAATTGGATATTGCAAAATATATTGAGAATGTAGAGACAATTATAATAGAAGACGGAATTACAGAAATGGGTTACTATGGTTTTTCAAAATTTACTAACCTCAAGTCAGTGAAGATCAGCAATACTGTAACAGATATATATGGATCTTTATTCAGTGGTTGCAAAAACTTAACTTCAGTAATATTACCTGAAAATATAATAAGTTTAAAATATAATTTATTTAAGGACTGTACAAGTTTAACTTCAGTAACAATACCTAAGAGCGTGACAAGTTTAGGAGACAATTTGTTTTACGGATGTAAAAGTTTAACTTCAGTAACAATACCTGAGGGTGTGACAAGCTTAGGGGATAATTTATTTAACGGATGTACAGAGATTAAATCCATTTATTTTCTGGGATATAATGTTCCTGAGATGACAGGCAGCACACTTGAAGGACTTGGAAGCGAAGGTAATGCAGTGACTTTATATTATCCATATTATAGTGATATCTGGAAAAGTCAAAATATTACTACTAATTACAAAGGGGCTACTAATGTAGTTGGAAAGGCCTTCGTTGGAGGATACTGCGGCGATCCAAATGTAAACAATGGTAAGAATATATCATGTATATGTAGGGAAACCTCAACAGATGTATATGAAATGATCATCTTTGGGAAGGGAAAGATACAAGATGGGATAAACGGTAGTAATAATTACGGATACTATCGTTACGATTCGTTTTTTTATGATTTTATTGACGAAAATATAATAAATAGTATTACATCTGTTATAATAGAAGAGGGAGTAACTAATATTGGAATAGGAACTTTTGCGAGCCTTACTGGATTAGTTAGCGTAAAACTACCGTCAAGTATAGTTAGCATAGGGGAATATGCATTTGGATATTGTGAGTACTTAACAAGTGTAAACTTTGAAGGAGGAATCAAGACGATAGGGGAATATGCATTCTATAATAGCGGATTAGTGACAATAGAAATTCCCAGCAGTGTAGTTGACATAGGGGAAAGTGCATTTGATAGTTGTGGGCATTTGACAAGCGTAACCTTGAATGAAGGAATCAAGACGATAGGGGAATATGCGTTTTATGATAGCGGATTAGGGACAGTAGAAATTCCCGGCAGTGTAGTTAGCATAGGGAGAGGTGTATTTAGTGAATGTAATAGCCTTAAAGAGATGCATTTTAAAGGAAACTTCCCTGAAATGATGAATATTTTTGGCACAAGTAATCCTGCAATAACTATATTTTATCCAGAAGGTAATACGACCTGGGAAAACAACAAAGGGTCAATTAACGCAAAATATACGAATGTGAAATTTGGTACGGATAAGCCAGAAGATACAAGCAATGTAACTCCAGGAAGTGATGATCAGGCAAGCAATGAGTCTGCAAATGATACCTATATAGTGCCATATGGCTACGGAAGTATAGTATTTTCAGGGAATTATAGTGAAATAAAGAAGATATATATACCAAGTTCAGTTGATTATGTTTATTTTGACCTGAGTAATTTCAAAAACTTGAAGTATATAATATTTTATGATAAGAATCTACCTGAGAATTTAGATTTAAACAAAGAAAGTATTGAGAAAAATTTAGAGAAATATGATATTTATTGCGTTTCGAGATTAGTACATGACTTTAAAAAGATTAATAGTTTATATCTTTTATATAAAAATTTAATAAAATGGAGACCTGGATGCTACATGGTTGTCACAGTATCTAACGTATTTAAGGAAAAGGAAGCAAACCCATTGTGATGAATTAATTAAACGGAGGAGTAAAGTGAACGAGCTATCTTGGGAGGTGGGATGGTTTGTTCACTAAAACTTAAAACCTTGGTTAAAGAAATTTTAAGTTAGTATACGTTCGTTTCATAAAAAAAATAAAAAAGGAATCATAAAAAGAGAACAAATCAAAGGGGAAAAGAAACGTAATGGAGATTTGCGATAACGGGAGATCAAAGATATCAGGGATATGTAAAGCATAAATTAAGTAATATGATGACGTTTGCCAATAATAAAGAAGCTTTTTTTAAGAGGAACTTGGGATAGAGAAGATACCATCAAAGCCAAAACAAAGATTCTCAACACTTCAAACAATGACAGCATATCTAACGGAGTTGTTTTAGAAAAGGAAAATAAACGGGAGAAGACCGATGGGATACCAGTATTTCAAGAAATGTTTGGATACTTAAGAATAAAAGGCAAGACTATCACAGCGGATGCAATACATTGTTAGAAAGAGATTTGTGAAAGGGCAATAGAGAAAGAAAATCAAAAGAGTCTGTACAAGGAATAAAAATAAAGTAACTGAATAGACTAGCTATTATATTTCCAATTCAAAGGCTTCTACAAAAAAATCACTTGCTATTTTAAGAAAACATTGGACGATTGAAAGCATGGAACTGGATATTGACTTATTTCTTGTATTTGAATTTATGAAACGAGTCGAAATTAGTATAAACGGTATTGACTTTTTTGAGATATAGTATATAATGATAATGTGCCATATAATATTATTTATACAAATAGTCAAGAAAATTTAAAAATTGAAAGGATTGATTTATATGAGTAAAAGACTTAACATGGCTATAGTATGCACATCATTAGCAGCTATGATGAGTTTAACAGGATGTGGGTTCCTTAATGATTATAATAATGACTTTATTATAGCGAGAACTAGCAGTTATAATGTAGTGGGACGAAATCATTCACTGAGCGGTGACGGAATGACTTTAAATTGTGACATAATTAAGCTTTCTGGACATTACAATTTGGGAACAATTGAAACTGAGACAGACTGTGATGAGAAACTGGAAGTATCCATGAAGGCTACGCAGGGAAAAGTTAAGTTAGTTTTAGTACATCCCAATTCTCATGTAGAGGTATTGAAGGAAGTGAAGGCTGGTTTAGATAATCAGATTGAAGGAGAAGTAATATTTCATTGTGAGAAAGGGCAAAGTAAGTTGAAGATAGTAGGAGAGGACTTTGAAGGAACATATAAGATCAACAAAACGGCATATTCGAAGGTGAACCTTAGTCCTGAATATGTATTACGTTCAGATGGAAGCGACATGAATTCTCCGGATATTAAGATGTAAAGGATAGTTGATATTATTTTATCATATCTCAATAATTTTTGGGAGAGTGAAGATATGGAGCAAGTAAGTGGAGTAGTCGAAAGAATTACTTATTGCGATAAAGAGAATGGATTTGGAGTAATAAAAGTAAAGGTAAGCGGCTATAGAGAATTGATTACTATGGTTGGGAATCTATCTACTGTGAACATAGGGAGCGTTGTCAATGCATTAGGAATTTGGAGGACGAATTCGAAGTTTGGCAAACAATTCAAGGTGGAAAATTGGAAAGAGTCACTTCCGTCAGACAATTATGAAATAGAGAGGTATCTGGGGAGTGGATTGATTAGAGGAATTGGCCCAAAGATTGCTAAAGTGATAGTTGACACATTCGGCTCGAGAACTTTTGAGATTATAGAGAGAACTCCTGAAAAATTATTAGGGATCCCTAAGCTTGGAAAGAAGAAGATAGAATTAATAATTTCAAGTTGGAAAGAGCAAAAGAATATCAAGGAATTGATGATATTTTTGCAAAAGATAGGGATAGGGGCATCATTTGTTAGAAAAATATTTAATGCATATGGAAAAGAAAGTATAAATATAATAAAAGATAATCCATATCAATTGATAGACGATATAAATGGAATAGGTTTTAGGACGGCAGATCTCATCGCACAAGGATTGGGATTGAATAGAGAGTCATATGACAGGTGTCGGACAGGGATTATATACATTTTAGAATATATGGCTAATACAGAAGGACACTGTTATTTACCATTTGATGAGCTTATAGATAAATGTTCTAGGATGCTTCAAATAGACCCTTGCAAAATTATAATGACATATGACAGTCTGGTAAGCAATGGGGAACTAATTGTTGATTCAGATAGAGTTTATTTGCCATCGTTCTTCAGATCGGAGATCGGATTAGCAAATAAGATAATGAATATTAAGAAATTTAATAAATTTGTAGAAGTCTATGACGAAAATCTTGATATGGAAATTGAAAAAGTTGAAATGAAGAATGGTATAAAATATGATGATGTTCAAAGATCAGCAATAAAGTCGGCGGTGTCATCTAAATTTACTATAATAACTGGAGGAGCAGGAGTAGGAAAGACTACAATAACTAAAGCAATTATAAATATATTTGAAAATAGGAATAAAAAAGTAATCCTAACTGCACCGACAGGAAAAGCAGCTAAAAGGTTAGCGGAAGTTACTGGCATTGAAGCTAAAACGATACACAGGCTACTGGAAGCTCAAAAAGATGGATATTTCTATAGAAATAGTGAGCATAAAATAGACGGAGATGTACTAATAGTCGATGAAACCTCAATGGTAGATATAATTTTGATGAATAATTTACTAAAAGCAGTTCCAGATGGAATGACTGTTATATTAATAGGTGACTCAAACCAGCTTGCATCTGTCGGACCGGGGAATGTCTTGAAGGATATAATAAAATCTGCATGCGTGGAGGTAATAGAACTAAAGAAAATATACCGGCAGACTAAAATCAGTAATATAATTTTAAATTCTCATAAGATAAATGATGGAGAAATGATAGACTTGAACAATAAGCCTGACTCCGATTTCTTTTTTATAAAGGAAGATAACGATGAGAGATGCGTTGATATAATATTGAACTTGTGTTCAGACAGATTGCCAGCTTATTATAAAGTAAATCCTATCTCTGATATCCAAGTTATTACTCCCATGAAGAGAGGATGCTTGGGAGTAGACAATTTGAATAGAGCTTTGCAAGAAAATTTAAATCATAATAGAAATTTTTTGAGAAGAGATACAATCGAATATCGTATGTGTGATAAAGTAATGCAAATAAAGAACAATTATGAGAAACAAGTCTTCAATGGGGATATAGGAGTGATCTGTTCGATTGATAAAGAAAGAGAAGAATTGGAAGTTAATTTCGATTGTCGAACGATAAGATATAATATTTCAGAATTGGATGAGATAAACTTGGCTTATGCATGTACAATCCATAAAAGCCAAGGGGCAGAGTATCCAATTGTTATTATTCCTATGACGACTTCACATTTTGTTATGCTGGAAAGGAATTTGTTATATACGGGCGTGACAAGGGCTAGGAAAATTTGCATTTTGGTTGGAAAAGAGGACGCTGTTCAAAGAGCTATAGAGAACAATTTATCAAGGGTTAGATATACTTCACTATCTCAAAGACTATCTTAAGGTAAATAATGAAAGACAAAGACTTCTATTGAGCCTTTGTCTGATTTTTTTGTCCTATTTTGTATTTTTGTGGTATTTTACTTTGAATTTTTGTGGCATTTTGCTTTGTATTCTTGCGGTGCGTTAAAAAAAATCTCAATTTTTAAGACTTGCCCTTGAATTACCAAGGCTTTATCTTGAATTTTATAGTCAACCTTTTGCCGTAAAACTACAAACTGACTAAGAGGGGATTGAAATCTAATGCCAAATTTGGATAATCTGTATATAAGAAAGACCAAGCAGTTGACAAAAATCATCAACTACTTAGCTTTGTTAGACTTTCCTTTTAGAATATATTATATAAAGAAGAATACTTATGACAGTTACTAAGAATTCAGTAACAGGAAAGGCAAACCATATACCAAAGTTGGATAATAAATTAGATAGAATGAATGCAGAGGGGATAATTATTATGAATCCTCTTAGAATAGATATGATATGTGCTGGCTTTGCATGTTCAGTTGATGTAAAGTAATTAGATATCAATATGTTGAAGCCTACAAAAGGACATGCTAAGAAATATAACTTTAGACCTGGAATGGCTATGGACCTTAATAAGTCATTGCCTTCTCCATTGAAGGACTCGGTAATCTGAGAGGAGAATATAAATATCGATGAATATATTAGAACTGATATAATTATTAACGATATGATAGCATATTTTAATATTTCTTTGACATTTGATTTGATATGGTCACCATAATTTGAACTTATGATGGGCTGAATACCTTGGGCTAAGCCATTGTAGATAGCTACGATTACAAGTGAGATGTTAGCTATTATCCCATAGGCAGCAATTCCAACATTGCCTTGCTGTTTTAGAATGATATAATTGAAAACAATTATGACGACCCCAGAAGAAACTTCCGAAATTAACGAGGGAATACCGTTGAAGTTGATATCCTTTATTATATTTTTATCTAATTTACATTTCGATATATGAAATTTATTCTTTTTTAATAGAAAGTAAAAAGAAAGTACAATTATGCTTATAATATGAACGAGACCTGCAGCAGCTGCAGCGCCAAATATGCCAGTCTTTAATATAAATATTAGAATATATTCGAGAACGACCGTAGAAATACTACCGGTTAACATGGCAGCCATAGATAATTGAGGACAACCATCATTACGGATGAAACATAGTAGGACATTGTTTAAAAGGAATGCCGGAGAAAGTATTAGGATTGTCTTAAGATACTCTTTGGTCATGTCGAATACGGATTCATCTGCACCTAGAAGGCTCACTATTGCATCAGAGAAGAACAGAGCGACTAATATTAGGATCAGGCTGATAAATGTCACCAAATAGATAGTATTTGTAAAGATTTTGTTGATATATTCTTGACTGTCATGCCTATGTATTGAATATTTTATTCCAGCGCCCATACCGATCATTAATCCAGTGCCTTGCAGAAGGCTGTATATAGGTAGGGCTAAGTTTAAGGCAGCCAATCCATTCGTTCCTATTCCATTTGCTATAAAGAACGTGTCGGCTATCAAAATGGTCGATAGTCCTAACATCCCCAGTATGTTCATTGAAGCATATTTTAAGAAATTATTTAAAAGATGCATATAGTCCTCCTTAAAATTTATTAATAATTAGTACTGGATGTTATTGATTTGATCCAGTACTTGTTTAATTATATCTTATTTATTGTCAACCCATTTGTTTTCTAAGAAGTTACCGTCACTATCGCATGATGCAAATGACTTAATATACTTAGTTTTTCCAGGCGTTTTCAATTCGAACTCTGCAGTTCCGTCACCTTTACTTAACGATAAGTTAGATGGCTTTGCAAAAGTTCTCAAATTGTATTCGGAATCATAGTTATGCGATCCAAAGGATGCACCTATGCATTTACATTCCTTATGAATGTTATTATACCTAAAGTACAAGTCTACATATCCTTTCGATACGCAGTTATTATTTGAATCATAATATATTTTTCTAATTCTTTGAGTCACATATTTATAATCGGTATCTTTTTTCATTTTATTATATCTATTATCTATCTTACTTATAATTACTCTTTCAGAAGATTTGTCTTTATTCACATTTTTCGTGTCCGATATAATAGTCTCGTTGCTTGAAGCTGGATTGTTCTCATCAGCATTTAAGCATTCAAAGCCTCTGCCATATAGATTTATTTCTCCAGTTGGGGTGCATGATATGTCTACGTTAGCATCATTTATACGTCTTTGTTCCTTAAATGAAAAATTCTCATATAAAATGAAGTCATTGCTTGAAATCATTTGATTTGCGCTTCTTCGTATCGACTTTGTGCTTACTGTTTTATACTTTTTCGGTAAGTTCTCGCTAACGACGCAATCGACTTTGTTATTTTTGATTGCCACGTAGTTGTTTTTATCATAAACAAAGGTAAAAGTTATAGAGTTTTTATTAATCGGTACGTCTATATCGGATATTGAGAAAGAATTGTTTATTGAAATTGTCTTCTCATATAAAGGTCCGTTGTCACCTTTTACATCGGTACATTCCTTTTCTTCTAGTACCCAGCCTGATATATTATAATTTATTCCATTTGAACAATCGGTTATGTCTAATTGTTCCTTCTCTGATATTCCATTGACCGTGGATATTCCAAAGCAAATAAATATGAAAAACATAATAGGTATTATAAATTTTTTCATATAATCAATCATTCCCTTCTATTATTTAATGTCTTCATAGAATCTGTATAATATTCCGCATACTGAATGTTGAGCATTTAGTACAGAGTTCTCAGCTACTTCTTCCGGAGATAAGTACTTATGCCTTAACATACCAAAGTTGTTATTGGCAGACCAAGCACAGTTCTTACCGATCTCTTCTAACGAAGTATATTTGTAATATTCTAGTTGATTTTTCTCTATTTCTACTATATGTCTCGTGCACACATCGTCACATTTGCTTTCAAATTTGACGTGGCTTAAGAAGTTTACTCCTGCATCTAGATAACTTTTATTATTCGTATGCACAGGCGTGTTTAAATCTTCCATATAATGAATGGCCCTGCCGAGAAGTTCCATTCCCTTCTTTTTGTTGCCGTTTACGCATAGGGTCACTGCGTTATTGTAATGATTACAAAATCTTCTTAATGCTGAATCTTCCTCGCCATTAAAGTTTAATTCCGTTACTGGATTATAGAAGTGCCCTTTATATAATCCTTCTATTTCGTCTTCATCTGGCTTAGTGCAAGCATCCAATAATATATCCCTTGCAGCCTTATCGTAAAAATCTTTAAATTTTGCATCGGTATTGTTAAGGACGTTTAATCCTATTGAAGTAGCATATATATGAGTGTAAGAAGCGAACCCCATACTGCTAGAAAAAGTTAATAAAAATAAAGCAATTGTTGATATTAAGTAAATAATGCTCTTTTTTACTGAGTTTAACAACATATTACCAACCTCCTTTTTAATATTATATAATATGTTAGAATTGAATAATGTTACGATAAGCCAACAATTAATATTATAACATAAAATCAGCAACTTGTAAACACAAAATATGAAAAATATATAAAAATTTTTGAGACGGGATGGGAAAGGGAACAAAATGACTATTATCATTTATCTTTGATTATCATATTATAACTATAAAAGGTAAAGGGTGATGCAAATGTTTGATAAAATTAGAGAACATTTAGAATTTATTAAGGAAATGGATCCTTCAAATAAATCAAAGCTTAGCATATACTTGTTAAGCCCAGGGTATAAGGCTTACAAATATTATAAATTGTCTAGCTGGTTTTACCGTCATGGTATGAAATTTATAGCAGAATTCACCTCAATGAGGGCAAGAAGAAAGACGGGAATAGAAATACATCCAGGGGCAAAGATAGGGAAGAACTTATTTATTGACCATGGCATGGGAGTCGTAATAGGACAGACGACAGAAATAGGAGATAATTGCATAATATATCATGGGGTGACATTGGGATCGAACGGAAAAGAAGTGGGGAAACGACATCCGACAGTAGGGGACAACGTTTTGATAGGAGCAGGTGCAAAAGTATTAGGATCATTTAAAATCGGAGATGGAGCGAAAATAGCAGCAGGGGCAGTAGTCTTAAACGAAGTACCAGAAAATACTACAGTAGTAGGAATTCCTGCGGTTGCGGTAGAAAAAGTTAAGTAAATGTTGCTTGACTATGATAAATAAAGAGAGTAAAATAAATTTGACAATCAAAATTTAACTTTATAAATGGGTATACTATATACTATATGTAAAGTATTCGAGGTGATTATAATGAAATTGTATAATACTCTTACTAGAAAGAAAGAAGAATTTATTCCAATAGAACCGAAAAAGGTAAAAATGTATGCTTGTGGTCCAACAGTTTATAACTACATTCATATAGGAAATGCAAGACCAATTTGTATTTTTGACGTCTTGAGAAGATATTTTGAATATATTGGATATGAAGTTACGTTTGTTCAGAATTTTACAGATATAGATGATAAAATAATCAGGAAAGCTAAGGAAGAGGGCAGCGATTATATACAAGTATCCAAGAAATATATAGAAGAATATAAGAAAGATGCTCAGGGACTTAACGTTAGAGAAGCAACAGTTCACCCATTGGCAACCGAAAATATGGACGAGATAATAGATATAATATCAAATTTAGTAGAAAAAGGATATGCATATAGGGCAGACAATGGAGATGTTTACTTTTCGCCAGCTAAATTTAACGAATATGGCAAGCTGTCACATCAACCTATTGAAGACTTGAAAGCTGGGGCAAGAATTGAGGTTGGAGACATAAAGAAAGAAGCAATGGACTTTGCTCTTTGGAAAGCAGCAAAAGAAGGGGAACCTTACTGGGAGTCACCATTTAGTAAAGGAAGACCAGGATGGCATATAGAATGTTCAGCGATGGCTAGGAAATATTTAGGGAAGACTATAGACATCCATTGCGGAGGGCAAGACTTGATATTCCCACATCATGAAAATGAGATAGCGCAAAGCGAATGTTGTAACGGAGTAGAGTTCGCTCATTACTGGTTGCATAACGGATATATAAACGTAGACAACAAGAAAATGTCAAAGTCTCTTAACAATTTCTTTACAGTTAGAGAAGTGTCAGACAAATATGGATACGAACCAATTAAATACTTGATGATCTCTTCACATTACAGAAGTCCGATAAATTATAGTGAAGATATAATAAAGCAATGCGTGTCTTCGTTAGAAAGACTTTACAATTTTAAAGACAATATGAAGTTTTTAATAAATAATACAGCCGAAGGTGAAGAGGATATTGAAATATCGAAGACAATAGACTCATTTAAGGAACAATTTATATCAGCAATGGATGACGATTTTAATACAGCTGATGCACTATCGGCTATCTATTCATTGATAAGATATATAAATACGGAAGTAGTTCCTAACAAACCATCTAAGAATGTATATGAACATGCATTGAAATTGTTTACGGAATTATGTGACGTTTTAGGAATTGTTTATAAAAAAGACAACGATGATGAAGAATTGAATAAAAAAATAGAGAAAATGATAGAGGAAAGAACGATAGCAAGAAAGAATAAGGACTGGAAAAAGTCAGATGAGATAAGAGATCAGCTTAAAGAAATGAATGTAATAATAGAAGATACCCCTCTGGGAATGAAGTGGAAGTTCGCTAAATAGTAAAAAGATATGAAAAAGTTTTTATCAAGGATAAAAATGGTTGAATATTTGATGTAAATGTGCTAGAATGTTTTAGGTTGAGCTAGGACTGGTATGAAATGATTTGAATTAGTCTTAGGTTAATTAATATATAATGATTAAAAGGATGTGATGTTGATTATGAATTCGATAGAAAATCTTAGTATGCTTATGGATTTTTATGAATTGACTATGGTAAATGGCTTGTTTAAGAATGATATGCAAGACAAGATTGTTTATTTTGATATGTTTTTTAGAAAAGTGCCAGACAACGGTGGATATGTAATATTCGCAGGGCTTGAACAATTGATAGATTATATAAAAAATTTATCATTTTCTGAAGAAGATCTAGAATATCTCAAGTCAAAGGGAGTATGTGATGAGAAATTTATAGACGCATTAAGAAATTTCAAGTTCAAGTGTGATATTTGGTCTGTACCAGAAGGCACTGTTGTATTTCCTCAGGAGCCATTGATAACAGTTAGGGGACCAGTATTTCAAGCGCAGCTTATAGAAACTATGTTATTGTTAATAATAAACCATCAAAGTTTAATAGCAACTAAAGCAAATAGAATAGTCAGGGCAGCTCATGGAAGAGAAGTAATGGAATTCGGTGCAAGAAGGGCACAAGGGGCTAGCAGTTCTATATATGGAGCAAGGGCAGCATATATAGGAGGATGCTCTTCTACATCGAATGCTATATGCGATTTAAAGTTTAATATAAAAGCAGTAGGAACAATGGCACACAGCTGGGTACAATTGTTTGATACTGAACTAGATGCGTTTAAAGCATATGCAAGAGCATATCCAGACAAATGTATGCTATTGGTAGATACGTATGACACTTTAAAATCAGGACTTCCAAATGCAATAAAGACATTTAATGAAGAAGTATTGACAAGAGGATGCAGACCAATTGGAATAAGGATAGACAGCGGAGACATCTCTTATTTATCCATTAAGGCGAGAGAGATGTTGGATGAGGCTGGATTTGAAGACAGTAAGATTTGCGTCTCCAACTCACTTGATGAACATATCATCAAAAACCTATTGGAAGAAGGGGCAAAGATAGATTCTTTTGGAGTGGGTGAGAAATTAATTACATCTGCATCAGATCCTACATTTGGAGGAGTATATAAGTTATGTGCGGTTGAAAGAGATGATGGCAGCATTGAACCGAAGATAAAAATAAGCAATAATGTGAGTAAGGTTACCATTCCAGGAGTAAAGTCTGTTTGGAGATTATATGATAGATCTACGAATAAATCTATAGCTGATTTGATTACTTTACGTGAAGAAGTGATAAATGACAACGAACCGTATATGATATTTGACCCAGACCATCCATGGAAGAAGAAAATTGTAGAAAATTTTAGAGCAGTAGATATAAGGAAACAAATATTTAAGAATGGCCAATGCATATATGATAAATTAAATATAGATAATATAAGAGAGTATGCAAAAGATCAAGTAAATACTTTGTGGGAAGAAGTGACGAGATTTAAAAATCCACATACGTATTACGTAGATTTATCTGAAAAGTTATGGACGAGCAAGAATAAAATTATATCTGACATCAGATCAATTATGTAAATAATGATATAAAGTAAAAATCGGGAACGAAAGAGAGGACGCTGCTTATAAATGAAAATCAATAAGTGGTAATTACATATGGTTGATATAAATAAAGATAGGAAGATAATCTTAAGTGCAGACAGTGCTTGCGATTTAGGTAAAGAATATAAAGAAAAGTATGGCTTAAATTATTATCCATTTTATATAATAGAAGGAAATAGTCAATATAGAGATGGGGAGGACATAACTCCTGATGACATATATAAGATTTATTATGAAAAAAAGATAATTCCTAAGACAGCAGCAGTAGGAGTTTGGGAATACAGTGAATACTTTAAAAGATTCGTCAATATGGGATACGATGTCATCCATGTAAATTTAAGTTCAGAAATATCATCAGCATATCAGAATTGTGTCAGTGCAGCTAAGGAAATAGGACATGTTTATCCTATTGATTCTAAGAATCTATCAGTTGGATTTGGAGAATTGGTAATAGAAATATCAAAATTGATAGAAAAAGGTATGGACGTACAAGAAATTTTAACAGAGGCTGAAGAGATAAAGAAGAAAATATCAATGAGCTTTATTCTAGATACTCTTGAATTTATGAAGGCGGGTGGAAGATGTTCAATGATTGCTGCTCTAGGGGCAAATTTATTGAAGATAAAACCATGTGTAGAAGTAAATAATCAGACAGGTAAGATGAACATTGGAAAGAAATACAGAGGAGACATAGACAAAGTAGTAGTAAATTATATAAATGATATATTACTTTCTAAGAAAAATGTGGATTTGGAATCAGTTTTTATCGTTCATTCAGGAGTGAATAAGAAATTATTAGATATAGCTAAGAATACTGTGAGAAAAGGCTTGGGATTAAAGAAAGATGTAAGCATTTTTAGAGCGAATTGTACAATATCATCACATTGTGGTCCAAATACAATAGGATTATCATTTAGAACTATTTAATCGAGAGAGGAAGACGAGTAAATGTTGAGAGTTGGATGCCATTTATCTTCATCAAAGGGATATGAAAATATGGGATTAGAAGCATTATCAATAGATGCAAATACCTTTCAGTTTTTCACGAGGAATCCTAGAGGTGGCAAGGCGAAAGCAATAGATAAAGATGACATAGGCAGATTAAATGAGTTGATGATAGAAAAAGATATAAAGAAAATAGTCGCACATGCGCCATATACGGTAAATGTATGTTCAGCTAAAGAAAATGTTAGAAAATTTGCTGTGGATGCTATGGCAGATGATTTAAAAAGAATGGAATACTTGCCGGGGAACATGTATAACTTTCATCCAGGTAGTCATGTTGGTCAAGGCGTGGATAGAGGAATTGAATTAATTGTAGAAGCATTAAATAAAATATTAAAGCCACAACAGAGCACGTGTGTCTTATTAGAGACTATGGCAGGGAAAGGAACGGAACTGGGATCTAAATTTTCAGAAATTCGAAGAATAATTGATAAAGTGGATCTAGATAATAAACTGGGAGTGTGTTTGGATACCTGCCATGTATTTGATGCTGGCTATGACATAGTGAATGATTTAGATGGAGTGCTAGAGGAATTTGATAAAGTGATAGGTTTAGACAGACTAAAGGCAATCCATTTGAACGATAGTATGAATTCAATTGGAAGTCATAAAGATAGACATCAAAAGTTGTCTCAGGGCTATATTGGTAAGGAAGCAATAGCAAATATTATAAACCATGAAAAACTAAAAGACTTACCATTTATCCTTGAGACTCCTAATGATATTTCAGGATATAAAGAAGAAATAAGAATGCTAAGAGAATTAAAATTTTGATAAAGAGGGAATGATTTTATATGATGGAAGAAGTAAAAGAAGAGAGAAAAGAAAGTAATTTCATAGAAGATATAATAAATGAAGATATTAAGACTGGAAAGATAGATGAAAATAATAAAGTGCATACAAGATTTCCACCGGAACCTAACGGATATTTACACATAGGTCATGCGAAAGCAATCTGCATTGACTTTGGTATGGCAAAGAAGTATAACGGAGTATGTAATTTAAGAATGGATGATACAAATCCGACGAAAGAAGACGTTGAGTACGTAGATTCTATTAAAGAAGATATAAAATGGTTGGGATTTGATTGGGGAGACAGGTTTTATTATGCATCAGAATACTTTGAGGATATGTATAATTACGCTTGTGAACTGATAGACAAAGGATTGGCTTACGTCTGTGAACTATCCCCAGAAGAAGTAAGAAAGAATAGAGGAGATTTGACAACTCCTGCAATAAGCCCTTACAGAGACAGACCTAAAGAAGAAAGTTTAGATTTATTTAAAAGAATGAGGGCAGGTGAGTTTGAGGATTCTAAAATGACACTTAGAGCAAAAATTGACTTAGGCTCAGGTAATTTTAACATGAGGGATCCAGTTATATATAGGATTAATAGAGCCCATCACCATAGGACAGGAAATGAATGGTGCATTTATCCGATGTATGACTTTGCTCACCCGATAGAGGATGCAATTGAAGGGATAACTCATTCTTTATGCTCATTAGAATTTGAAGATCATAGACCGTTATATGACTGGGTTGTTAATAATATATCAATAGAGAGCAAACCGAGACAAATAGAATTTGCAAGACTTGGTATAAACAACACAGTTATGAGCAAAAGGAAGCTCAGGGAACTAGTTGAGAAGAAAATAGTCAGCGGCTGGGACGACCCAAGAATGCCAACGTTATGTGGATTGAGAAGAAGAGGTTATACTCCTGCATCAATAAGAAATTTCTGCGAAAGAATAGGCGTAGCTAAAGTAAATAGTATAGTTGACTATGGATTTTTAGAGCATTGCTTAAGAGAAGACTTAAATATGAATGCACAGAGAGTAATGGGAGTTTTAAGACCAATAAAACTTATTATAACAAATTACGAAGAGGGCAAAGAAGAAGTATTTGAAACCGAGAATAATCCTAACAAACCAGAAGATGGCACGAGAAAAATAACATTTTCAAGAGAGCTATATATAGAGAGAGACGACTTCATGAAAGAGCCTGTAAAGGGATACTTCAGGTTGTATCCAGGTAATGAAGTAAGATTGAAGACGACATATATAATAAAGTGCACAGGCTTTAAGGAAGATGATGACGGAAACGTGACAGAAGTTTATGCGGAATATGATCCAGAAACAAGGGGAGGAAATGCTCCTGACGGCAGGAAGATAAAGGGTACCATACATTGGGTCAATGCAAGCACAGCTGTTGATGCGACCGTGAACTTATATGAAAATTTATTCACTGTGCCTGATCCAGACAGTGGAGATAAGAATTTTATGGATTATTTGAACCCACATTCATTAGAAGTATTAAGAAATTGCAAAGTAGAACCATTTGTAAGAGAGAATAAAGAATGTAGGGCATATCAATTTATGAGATTGGGATACTTTTGCTTAGATAAAGATAGCAAAGACAATGATATTATATTTAACAGATCAGTGTCATTGAAAGACAGTTTTAAGAAAAAGCAGTAAAAGCTTTGTAAATTTAAAAAATGATAAAGGTGAGAGATGAATTGTGCTTCCAGCTATTAATAAAAGTAATCGATTGATTCATGAGTTAGTGGAAGAACCGTAGGAACTACGGGGATAGCTTGGTAAATATCTTTCCGTTAGGAGAGAGTTCCCAAGAACCCTGCGACTTTAGTCGTGGGAGGTTCAGTAAAATATTGAAGGAAATCTTTAAAGTAAATTGAGAGGGAATTAAAATTATGACAAAAAGATTTTTAAATTGTACAGTAATAGGATTAATTGTAATATCAGCTATGTCAATGTCTTTTGAATCGTTTGCTGAATCGGATAACAAGCTTGAAAAAGAACAACCTAGCCAGAAGTTCTTTGAAGAGGTATGTAAGAATTATGGCGTGAGTAATCAAGAAGAATTGATTTGTGCTCTAGAAAATAGCAGGCCTTATGATAATATAGTATTGAAAAATGATATAAAACTTGATAGAAGTATAAATATTGATAAGAGCATACAAATAGATTTAAACGACCATGTGTTGACCGTTGATGAAAGCAGTGAAGCGAAGATAATTTGTGGAAACAAGAAACTAATGGGCGTGAGTTCGTATACAGTTTACAAGCCGGGATATTACGAGAGGCAATATGTATATAGCACGGATAGAAACAAGAGACCGGAAGTTAAGTTGATATATCATCCAGGTTATAATGAAGTAAAATATAGTAACTCATATTCTTATAAAGATAATGTAGAAGTAACCTTTAGGAACGGAGCAGTAGTAAAAGAGAATGCAAAAGATGGAGCAAATAAGAATAATGACGTCTCTGATGCAAATGGAGACAACGGCCTGGATGGAAAGAATTTAATAGAATTGATGTCTGGTAATATAATTTTAGATAAAGCTGTAATCAAAGGAGCAAATGGTGGAAGCGGCGGTAACGGAGGATATCAAAAGTTATGGCACATACCGTTTTTCGGCGGCGGAGATGGCGGCAGAGGAGGCAAAGGCGGCAACGGAGGAAGCGCTATTCAAATCCAAAGACCTAATTTAAAGATAATATTAAAGAATCGTAGTGCGATCATGGGAGGAAAAGGCGGAAGAGGTGGACAAGGAAGCGAACCGAATCCGAACTATTACTTATGGTCAGGAAAAAGAGGGACGGATGGATCAAATGGTTATCACAGTTTAGGATCAAATATGATGTCAAATGTAGATGATTCTAAAAATTTTAATTAAATTAAAGAATTGATTAGATCGACGAATAAAAGCTTATATAAAAGCAGATAATATTATTGGCACTGAAGATATTAAGTGCAATAATTTATGAGGTGATTATATATGAGCGGAAAACAAGCTAATTCAAGTATAAAATGTAGTGTCAACAAGTGCAAAAATCATTGCGGATGTGAGAACTATTGCTCTCTTAACTCAGTTGTGATAGGGACACATGAAGCAGATCCAACAGTATGTCAATGTGTAGACTGCGAATCTTTTGAAGCTAAATAGAAAAACATTAGAAATGTTTAATCCAAGTTAAGAAAATTAGCTTGGATTTTTCTATTTGTTATCATAAGGTAAGTAATTTTAGCATATAGATTTATCGTAGAAGAAATTACTTGAGGAGGAAGTAATATTATGCATTATTTAATATTAACTAAGAGAAAAATAATGATATTTAGCTTATGTTTTGTACTAGGATTATTTACTTTATTAGTATCATTTAATGGGATATCATCAGTAGTAAGCGCATCTAATACAGAGAAAAAGATTCCAATATACTGCGTGGACAAGAAGGAAAAAAAGATAAGCATTTCTTTTGATGCGGCATGGGGAAATGAACAGACTCAAGAACTTTTGGATATTTTAAGTCAATACAACGTAAAGACGACATTTTTTTTGGTAGGCAGTTGGGTAGATAAGTATCCGGAATCAGTAAAAGCAATAAGCGATGCAGGACATGACGTGGGAAATCATTCAAATACTCACCCTCATATGACTAAACTATCTAAAGAAAAAGAAAAAGAAGAAATAAGTCTATGTAATGAAAAGATATATAAAATAACAAATAAGAAACCAACATTGTTTAGACCACCGTATGGAGACTATAACAACAGCGTGGTAGAAAGTGTGAGAGAATTAGGTATGCATTGTATACAATGGGACGTTGATAGCTTAGACTGGAAAGACCCGACATCTGAAGAAATGTTGAAGAAAGTGACAGAAAGTATAAAACCGGGATCAATTGTATTATTCCATAATGGAGCAAAGAACACTCCTAAGACACTTCCTAAGACGATAGAAGCTATTAAGAACCAAGGCTATGAAATAGTGCCTATATCTGAATTAATTCTTCAAGGAGAGTATAAGACAGATCATGAAGGGAAACAAATATTATGTAACTAAATTAAGAGCTACTAAGGAATAATTAAGTCCATAGTAGCTTTTTGATTATATTTGATTGAAAAATGTAATCCGAAGTTCACCAAATCTTAAAGAATAATATGTTCGTTTAATAAAAAAATAGGGGAAGGGAATCAAGAGGTAATATAAAGATAGACTTTTTTTAATTGTCTTCTTTACGGACTTGTTAAAATTTAAAGTCGTTTCTTTTGAGTCTCTTATTCAAAAGGTAATTCCTCCTAATTATTTTCTTACAAATCCTCAATTTTTATTTTATGATTCTTATTTATTCCTTCCTTTTCAAGCCATATATGTACTCTGCGATATCCATAAGTATTTCGGCTCTTTCCATGGCATTCTCTTATCTTATTGGTTAGCTCTAAATCTCTATCAGGTATTTCTAATCTCTTTAAAAATGCATAATATCCACTGTGGGATACTTCTCCTTGGGCTATTTCCCCTTTGTTCTTCCTTTTGAAAAAGCTTCTAATTTGTTCATAAATCTTTTTACCCCCTTGATATATATTCTACATCAAGAGGGTTTTCTTTTCAATTATCCTTTTTACAGGCTTGTTCAAGGGGTCGCATTTCTCTAAAAATGGCTTTTATTTCTTTAATTTTTCAATAGAAAAGTTAAATTTATCTCCTATAATCCTTCACTTATGTAACAAAGGCCTAAAACTTCCCCTTATTTAATTAGCATTTTCTTGTCCCCATGAAGATTCCCTGTTCAATATGTCTAGCAACTGTACTGCCGAATTATCCATAACTAAATCACTGCTAGTATTAAGACCACCCACTGCAGATGGGTTTATTTCCGAAATCTTATCGATTATTTTATTTGCTATTGCCTCCATTTCGTCCGATTTATAGATATTGTCAAGCCATTCACTTTCATGCTTTTGGGACACTATTTCTTCCTTTTTATCTTTTAAAAACTTCCAAAGTTTTTCTTCTATTGCTTGTGCAAGCTCATGTATTCCCGTTCCAGCAAATTCTCCATCTTCAGAACATATCATTTTATTTGAGCCCTCAAAATAAACTAATCGAATTGAATTGTTGTCTATAACTTCACGTAGTTCGTCATTTGTGAGTTTTAATTTTTTGTCTGGATCTATATTCATACAATCAAAACCTAAAACTCCTCCTCTGTTGGTCATAAAAATCATCTCCCTGAATTTATATTTTTTTAGCATAAAACTAAAATTTTTTAATGTGCGGTGAATTTTTCAATCGTATAATCACTGCGACGATAATATTATAACATACATACGTACTTATTGTCAAGTGTTTTTATGTATTTTGCCACATTTGTTTTATAAAAAATAGGGGAAGGGAACCAAGAGGTAATATGGGAGAAGAAATTTGCAATAATAGAAGAACCAAGACATTAAGGACATGTTAAATATAAATTAAGTGATATATTGGTAATGTACAATTTTTATATGGATTAAATGACGTTTATCAAGAATAAAGCAGACTTTTTTAAGGAGGAATTTGAAATAGGGAAGATACCATTGAAACCGACAATGAAATCGAGTGCCAAATACAATAGATGGGGAAGAAGTAGGGAAGATAATAATTTAAATAATGAAGAAAATAGTAAGGACAAGGCATAAAGTAATAGCAATTGATAGGAAAGCGATATGTAACAAATGAAATGAGCCTGAAAAAATTAAATTAGGTATTTACTTTTTTAAGATTTTATGTTATACTTGTTCCAGTGCATAATCTAAACAATTTTCTTTGTTTTTCGTAATACTTTCTTTAACCCTTATTATTATATCAACCGTTTAGATTATGTACGCTTTTTTTATTTTTTTTAAAATAATCGGTGAATTAATTTTACTGTTTTATGACAAATTTTCAGAAATCTATTGTAACTAGATAAGAAAGTTTAAGATTTTTTAGGAGTAGATAAGCATATGAATAGAAATGAAAACGGTAATGGCAATGAGGGATATGAATTTTCAACCTATGTACTTACAGGAGATCGACTTAGAAAGATAGTAGACTCTGTAAAAGAGTATAAGAAACGAGAATGCTATAGAGCAATTAATGACTTTATTTCAGGAAATATAAGAGATAAAGTATTTATTCTTTATGGCCTACGAAGGACCGGAAAGACTACATTGATCCGTCAAGTATTATTAAACATGCCTTTAGATAGATTTGAAAAGGCTGCATTTATTCAAATAAAGCCAGGGGATACTTTATCAAATGTTAATCATGACTTAGAAACTCTTGAGAGGCAAGGATATGAGTATATATTTATTGACGAAGTGACATTAATTGGAGACTTTATTGAAGGAGCAGCAGTATTTTCTGACATTTATGCTAGCAGTGGGATGAAAGTTGTATTATCAGGAACAGATTCTCTTGGATTTTTGTTTGCAAAGCATGAACAATTGTACGACCGTTGCATTATGCTGCATACGACCATCATTTCTTATGGAGAGTTTGAAACGGTTTTAGGCATAAAAGGAATTGATGAGTATATTCGCTATGGAGGGACAATGAGCGTATCGGGAATTAATTATAATAAAGGAATAGGGTCATCGTTTTCGACAGAAGAAGCTACAAAAGAATACATAGACAGTGCAATTGCAAAGAATATCCAACATTCTTTAAAGCATTATCAGGATGGAGCACATTTCAGAGGATTATATGAATTGTTTAAGGAAGATGAACTAACAAGTGCAATTAATCGAGTCATAGAAGACATAAACCATCGTTTTACGAAGGAAGTACTTACAAAGGCTTACAGATCCAATGATTTATCTATATCTGCGAGGAATATGTTGCATGATCGAAGCAATCCAATTGACTTATTTGATAATATTGATGATGAATTGGTCAACGACTCTATTAAGAAAATGTTAAATATTCTTGATAAAGACGAGCAAAAGGTAAAAATAGAAGTAGAGCACGCATATCAAATTAAAGAATATCTTAATTTATTGGACCTAGTAGCAGAGGTTGATATTAATTATTTGCCAAATACTAATAAAGGGAAGAAAAAAGTAATCATAACGCAGCCTGGGATGAGATATGCGCAAGCAAAATCACTCATAGGCAGTCTAATGTCAGACAAAATCTTCAATTCCTTATCAATATTAATCAAAAACGAGGTAGTTGATCGCATATTAAATGAAATAAAAGGCAGAATGATGGAAGACATAGTGATATTAGAGACAAAGCTTACAAATCCAAGAAAGAAAATATTTCAATTACAGTTTGCCATTGGGGAATTTGACATGGTAATTCAAGACACAGATAAGCTAACGTGTAAGATATTTGAAATAAAGCACAGTGATAAGGCAGTGGTAAGTCAATATAGGTACTTGACAGATGAAGAAAAATGTAAAGAAACGGAACATTATTTTGGAAAAGTAGTAGAGAAAAATGTAATATATCGAGGAAATACTAAGAAATTTAATGGCATTAGTTATATAAATGTAGAAGAATACTTAAAGTCGCTTAAAGGATAGCTTAAGTTGATGCAAAAAAGAGCTTGTATACTAAAGGAAAAATGTTAACCAAAGTATACAAGTTCTTTATTTTTTTCTTAATTATTTCTTCATTTTTTTATTATATATCATTATTCCTGATACCGATAGTACGATTATTCCAAATAATATTAAAGCTGATTTAAACAAATTGTCACCAGTACGTGAGTTTGCGCTATTGCTTACTTTATTACTTGGGCTACTTGGTGAATCAGAGCTGTCGCTTGAATATGTATCGTCAGTGCTGCTGCTATATGAGTTAATATTATTTGTTGAATCGTTTGTAGTAGATCCGTCAGACGAGCCATTATTTGTATCTGATGGGGTTACCGTTGAATTGTTGTTACCATCATTATCTGTGCCAGAATTCGTACTGGATGTCACTGTAAAGTTAGTACTTGCTGTCCCGGCACTAGATGCTATATCAATACTATGACTTCCTTCTGACAAAGCTTGAAGATATGATGACTTTAGCTCAATTCCGTTATCGGATACATTATAATTTTCACTGTCTATAATCTCGCCGTCTACAGACACATTCAATGTTGAATCATCATTATAACTAGTATTCGACTTGAACTCAAGGGACTCATTACTATTCTTTATCCAAGTGCTGTTGGCTCCTTCAATTATTCTACTTCCTCCTTTTATTATGACGTCGCTCGGGTTAATTTCGGTCTTGCCTGCTTCATCTGAGAAACATTTTCCGCACCCTGTGCATACATAATGCTCTATGTTTCCGTCTTTTTCAACAGTTGGTTCAGTTGCTTCAACCTTTTTTATTTCAACGT
This sequence comes from uncultured Eubacteriales bacterium, assembly GCA_934489735.1. GTDB lineage: Bacteria > Bacillota > Clostridia > Oscillospirales > Acutalibacteraceae > CAKSSR01. The sequence goes on from CAKSSR010000009.1 coordinate 53,917, forward strand.
GGTTATCTGGATCAACTGTTCCAAACTCTTTTCCACAGACATTACAAACTTTCCCTTTTACGCAGGTAGGTAACGCTCCTGAGTCGGTATGGTCTACAAAAGATATCGAAAATTCCATCGGCGCATAGTTTCCATCGTCATCTTTATCCTTGAATGTTAATATTACTTTGTATTCACCCGTTTCTATATTACATAGTTCATTAATTGAATCTGAATTAATTATATAAGAAGTCTGACCAAGTGGTTTAGTTTGTTTATTATTATTATGGATTAATGTTATTGATTCGATAACCGAGTCCGATTCAATAGTTAAGTTATCACAGTACTTTCCACCATCTGCTATTCCAGTTACTTTTGCTTGCTTTTTCTTTTCCCACTTGGCATATAATATTTTGTCAGCTTTATTTCCAAAAGTATTGCTGGTTATTGTTGTGATTGCTGGTTCAGTAAAGTTCGCATCTGTGTACCAACCTTTAAATATATATCCATCTCTACTGATTTCGTTTGGACCTGGTAATGTAATGTTATCCCCATCTATGTATAAGAAAGGAATTGTTGATGAATCTGTATCATCTGCTTCTACTCCTTCTACCGTTGTACCTTCGCCGGATAAAAGATTTATTTGCTCTACTGCTCCCGTTGCAAAACTTGACTCAGTTTCTTCTACATCGCCTGTACTGTTACGTCCATTTTTCCACTGTCCGCTATATTTCATTATCCCTTGAGAATATAACGAGATATATTTCTTCCTTTTTATAAAGCATATTCTAAATATAGGTATATCGTCCGCTGTTAGTCCGTCTTTTTCTATATATAGTTTGCTATCAATTACTTGAGGTTCGTTGACATTTTCATTAATAATTTCCAAAACGTTCTTGGGATCCTTATAACCATAGCTTTCATTTTTATATGTATCTACATTTTTTGTTCCAGTTTCTTCACTTTCTTGTCCCATGTATGGGAAGTATTCTTCGGAACTATCAATGGTTTTTAAATAATTATCAACAATTACTCCCGCTTTGTCAGTTTTAGTACTTGCGTAGGTCTTCGATAGCTTAGCTTCATACTTTGGTTTGTTGATCTTTAATCCACGACTCGTTGATTGGGTTTCCCCATTGGCTCCTATTACTAGTTCTAATTTATCATCGGTTGAGCCTATGTACGTTTTTGTAAAGTAAGGATTGTATTTTGGTTTGTAAGTTTTTTTCGTATCGTTAGCATTCTTTTTTATTTCCTCTAAATCTCCTACAAAGTCCTTTATCTCTTCTATCCTGTCGAATTTATATAGTTCTACTTTGTAAGGAAGACCTGTCTTCGCTTGCCATTGAGCTGTATATGTTTCTTTTAGGATAGTTTCTTCTTTTTTATTTGCTTTACGTATCATATTTAAAATTACCTGAATTGAACTTGATTTTATTATTTTGTTCGTTCCATCTTCGTGCTGGTATCCGGTAAATAAATATCCCTTTCTTTCTACCTTTATACTTGGAATTTTTGATATTAATTCAGAAATTGTAGATGTTTTTACTGTAGCAGTAGTACTGTGGTCGCTACCATTGTCAATGTATGTGACTGTCATAACATATTCATATTCATCAGGTTTATTTTCTATTGCCGCCTTTTTAATGGTTATTGTAACGTCTTTATTGGTTGTTATTTCTCCACTTTTATTTGGATCTGGATCTTCAAATTTAAAGGTTCCGTTATTCGATTCAAATGTAGCTTCTATTTGTTTTGTGACATCCTCTATATCCTTATTATCACCTATATACTCATTTCCCGAATTAAATCCATTTAGTTTAGGTAGCTCTCCCTCTGCTCCTTTCCATATCTCTGAATCTTCACCATTTCCATCATTTAAAGCACTAGACTTACCTGTTGCTTCTTCATTAGCAAAACAGTTGCTTATCTTTACTTCGTCTGAGGTACGGGTAGGGTAGCTTTCGCTTTGATAGCCACATATTGCCCCTTCGTTTACATTTTCTTCAACTTGCTTAGTCACTGGGCAGGTGTTATAAGAGTTTTTAATGAGACTATATTCAGTATTGTAACCGCATATACCTCCTATGTCATCTTCTCCTAAAACTTCTCCTTGTTTACCGTTGTAATCACTATTATAACAGTTGTTAATTCCAGTATCACCTCTGCTAAATCCACATATTCCTCCAATATTTTGTATGCCTGCTACAGTTGAGCCTTCATTGAAACATTCCTCTATAGTACCTCCGTTACATCCGCATATGCCTCCTACAAAGTTCTTTCCTAAAATGTTGCAATATGGTTTGAAAACTTTATCTGGTTTAGAAACACTTTTTTCTATTTCTTCCATACTCTTTCCTTGATTTTTTAAATATTTAACCTCAGCATTATATGCCTCCATCCTTTTTAAGTATTTACTATACTCTTCACATGCTTTTATATATTTGTCGTAATCTGTATATATCTTAACAGTATACGTACCGTTTACATTTTCCCCTTCATATGTTCTATCTTCAACAGGTCCTGGATCAGATAATGTCTCTGTTATCAGTCCAAGCTTCTTTATGCTTCCGTTGCTTAAACCAAATATGCCTGCATATTCCTCTGAATTAATGCTGACATTCTTTATTATATGATAATCACCGTCAAATGTCCCCGTGTAAGGATGCTTTTTGTTCCCTATCGGTACAAAGCTCTCATGCTCAAAGTCTAAGTTGCTGAGTAACTTGGCACTACCATTGTTCTTTAAACCGCTATTACCATTGTTTACACTTTCGCTAAGCCAGTTAAGCTCTTCTATGCTCGATATAAGATAAAACTCACCATTGCTTGGCGGCTCTATTGAGTTAGCTTGCACTATGCCAAATATAAATGACATCATTATTATTGAATTTATAATTGTACTTAAAATCGATTTGTTCGATTTCATTTTTACCATCTCCTTTTATTTTAATTAGTACTTTTTAAATATCAATCCTATTAATTTTTTACACCTCCTCATACTTTTGGTCACCAATATTAAATTAATATGTAATTATTATACATACTAAATTCTTAATTGTAAATAGTTTTTTTATTTTTTGTTTACATAACTAATTCTGTGCATAAAAATTATGTCGATTTCATAACATGAATGTCGCTAATTTATAAATAATGCTTCATCGCTTTAACATATCCTTTCAATAACTTAATAATTCGTAAAAAATTCCCTATTTTATTACTAATTAATATAAAATTTTTATATTTTTTCTTCACATCACTTGACTAATCTGTAATTATATTGTATAATATTATTGTTGTTAGTTGAATTTTGTTCAGCATATGCAATAATATTACTTGATAAAAGGAGATGATTTTAAATGTTGGCCTCTATTTTCGGTTTGGGATTCTGCTCCCTTTTGGCCGCTGGTGCCTCATATCTTAATTTCACTGGCGCTAAAAAGTCTTTGGGTGACTGGCAGAAGGATTATTATAGAGATTTAAATAAAAATGTCACCCCAGACATAGAAAAATATTAAAAATATGTGAGATTTTTTGACGCATACTTGTAAAATATAAACAAAATTTAAGGAGATGATGATTATGCCAGAAGAAACAGCTTCGGATGTGGCTTGTAAAGTTATAGGAACAACAGTTGTATATATAGGGATGGGTACATTAGAAGTAGTTGGAGTAACAGGAGATTTGCTAGACAAAGGAGCAAAGGCTGTAGCTAGTACGTATAGCGTTGGGAAGGGGGTTGTTAATGGTCTTGTTAGTGGTACGGTTAATTTGACTAAGTGGCTCTTTGGGGGAAAATCAGGAAGCGAACAATCACAAGACAAATTTATAGAAGAGGCAAAACAGTTTGAAAAAATCGTACCTGAAAAGATGGCAGAGGCGATAGCGTTAGATACTACATTAAAGAGTGCAGTGCAATCAAGTAATCCAGATGCCGGTAAAGGTGAAGGAATTGTTGAAAGCTTGACTGAACTTGGAAAAGTAAGTACGGAGCTAAAAGGAAATACGAAAAAACTAGAAGCTGATACTGAAACTATAAGTCAAGATAATTCAAGGCTAGAAAACGGAATGAAGGCTATAGGTAGCGTGGTAGCAAATACGAGTGAGAGTACTAAGGTAATAAGTCCCGAGACTCATGAAAAGATGAGTCAAAGAATAGAAGAAAAACAAGATAAAATGGAAAAAATAGAAAAGAAAAAAGCTGAATTATTAGCTAAAAATGAAGGTATAGTTGAAGAAACAAAGGAACTTGCAGAAAAGCAAACAGAAATATTCGAACAAGTTCAAGGGGATGTACAGGCGGCAGAGGAAGAATTAAAAGGAATGAACAAAAGTTTAAGTGCAGTTAAAGAGCAAGTGAGCAATTTTGTTTCAAATACTACTGGACAGTCTTTAAGTGATATTCAACCAGTAGATCCTGAAGAAGTATCGCAAAAAATTGAAGAAAAATATGTTGAATCAACAGATAAAATGGAGGAAATTTTAAGTAAGATTGAGACTAAGACAGCTTCACTGAAGGAGGCTTATGAACAAGCTAATAAAGTTTTGATAGAAAGAAAAACAGATGATAATGCTAAAATGCCGAATCACTTTGATAATTACAGTGACGTGGAACAACGCAGTTTATATTTTGATGGGATAATTGAAAGTTGTGACAAAGCAAAAAACCTTGTTGAAGAATGTAGAAATTTAATGAGCACATGTAAAAGTTTATGTTCGTAACCTAAAATTTAAAAATTAGAAGAGGTGATATATATGATGGATAATAGTATTGAAGATTTTTTGGATGGAAATATCTCATCAGGCTCAGTTTTTTATGATGACGTAGCTTTGAAAGCTATTGTTAATGGACTTGAAGGGATAAAAATTTGTCTAAATGTTATTGTTGATCAAAAGGAAAACATAGAAAGATTAAATAAACTACAGGATTCTTTTAATAGTTTTGCAACAGTGAATCAAAATAAAGAGAAATTAGAAAAAGGCATAGAAAAATTTAAAGAAATGAAAAAACAAGAAGTTGATACTAAGAAAGACATTAGATCTTTAATAAAGAAATATGAGGAGATGGCTGAAGCGGGTCCAAGCAAGAAAGAAATACAAAGCATATCAAAAGAGGCAATAGCTGGTCTTGATGCGCATGTAGGTACACCTGAAAAAAGAAGTGAAAAAGAAAAAGTCGATAGAAGGAAGAGTACTAGAAGCAGCCATGAAAAGAAGGGAAGAGCTATGTCGTAAAGCGCCATCCTCATCCATGATTCATAGTGATATAAAGGAAAAAATGAAAGCCTTTGAAAAGGGAGAAAACGGTCACAAGAAGAGCTAATGTTTTAGATGAATAGGAGAAAAGAGCAGAATAGAATAGAGCGAAGAGGAAAACTTAAAGGAAAGGAACAAAAAAGCAGGCGATTGTAAGCGAATGGATAGCGAATATTAATGGCATGTATACATAATAACAAAGAGCAGGTAATAGAGGTTTATTATCTGCTCAATTTTTTTTATCTTGTGAAGGGGTGAGTATAACATCTGACAAAGGATTTGAGTTTATAGCTCTTTCCATTTGTTTATTTGAAAGGTGCGTATAGATTTCTGTTGTTCCAAGGTTTTGGTGTCCTAGGATATCCTTAAGGACTCTAATATCCACTTGTCCATGTTGGTACATTAAGGTGGCGGCAGTATGACGAAGCTTATGTACAGAGTAACCTTTTCCACCCAAGCCTATTTTACTTAGGTATTCCTTAACCATATATTGAACAGTTTTAATACTTATTCTTTTTTTTAGTCTACTCAAGAAAAGGGCCTTTTTATCCTTTACGCCGTCGACTTGTCTTACTGCTTTATATCTCTTTATAGCATCAATACATGCATGGTTCAAGTAAACTATTCTTTCCTTATTTCCCTTGCCCACAATCTTCATAGTGCCGTCGTCGTAGATGTCGTCATAGTTTATATTGACTAATTCAGACAGTCTCATGCCACAATTTAAAAACAAAGTAAGTATGCAATAGTCTCTGTCTTTAAATTCTGAGTTCGATTCGACAACGCTTCTCAACAGTTCCATACTCTGTTCAAGTGTCAGATATTTAGGAAGTCCTTTTTTTCTTTTAGGGGTGTCTAATTGTTTCACTGGATTTGTATCAATTAGTTCCACTTTATTTACCAAATAATCAAAAAACGCACGTAGACTTGATGATTTTCTAGCTCTTGTTGCAGCGCTGTTATTTCTTTCTTCTATCAAGTAGTTCATATATTCAAATACGTCAGTAATTGTTATCTTTTTTACAAAGTCTAGATTAATATCGTCTATTTCCACTTTATCATATGCTATATCGGCGGGTGAAAGTCCCTTTGCTTTTTTCATATATCTGAAGAAAGTTCTTAAGTCGATGTAGTATTCATCAACAGTTTTTGGGGACTTTCCTTTTATAGTTTGCATATATCCTAAAAAATCTTTAATAATCTTGGGGGCGTGTAACATATATTGACTTTTCAAATTAATTCGTTCCTTTCTTTCATTTGTTCATTAACATTTTCTTCACTTGGGATAAAATATGAATGTTTATCGTCGGATGATGAAGACACGTCTAAAGTTCCACTATCATTTACATCTATTTTCTCTTCTAATATATTCTTGGCCGTTGATAATTTGTAATCAATGTCATCAATTGTTCCAACATTTACTTTTATTCTCCTATCATATTCAAATGATATGTCAGTTATTAAAGAGATGTCATATCCAGTTACGTTCTTTATGTCATGATTTCTTAATGAATTTAAAAGGGTTAGGAAGTTGCTTCTTTTTAACTTGTTCATATTATCCGTCTCTGGGCTTATTCCATCCTTATATAATCCTAGTATTACGGGAAGTTTTTCATCGTTATTGTCTATTTCGCATACTTCGTTGCCACTCTGACTTATGACAATAAAATGATTTTCATGTTCTATGACTCCTATTTTGTCTGCATTTATCACATTTACTGACAAAGTATAAGGAAATTTCTTCATTATCAATACGTTGTCTACAAATGGAATGCTTTTTAATATGTTCTCCTTATGCTCCCTGATGTCATATAATAACAAATTCTTTCCTATGTCTGTATTGAGTATCTCTTGCACTTGATTGACCCTTTCGTCCGATATTCCAACTATATTGACTTTTTTTATCTTAAATAATATCGTGCAACTTAATATCAAAAATGTTATCATCATGGTCAATAAAATTAAAGACATGCTGATAATTTTTCTTATTTCTTGCTTTACAATGACTTTTTTATATATTTTGTAACGTAGTTTTTTCATATTATTCCCTCTTTATTGATGCTCCTATGTTCTTTAATGATTTGTCTAAATTTTCATAACCTCTGTCTAGATACTTTATCCCGTCTATTCTAGTTGTCCCTTCTGCCGCAAGACCTGCTATCACTAATGCTGCAGCACCTCTTAATTCATATGCAGATACGTTGTTCCCATACAATTGTTTAACACCCCTGACTATTGCCACACGTCCTTCAATATTTATATCGGCTCCCAATCTTATCAATTCATCTACATGTCTGTATCTACTTTCAAATATATTCTCTACAAATACGTCAGTCCCCGGATTCAATGACGTCACTGACATTATTATTGCTTGTGCATCGGTAGGGAATCCTGGATATGGCATTGTTTTTATAATCGAGTTGGTTGCCTTAAGCTTAGCTGGGGCATTTATTTTTAACCTGTTCTTGTTATATGACTTCAATTTGCATCCTATGTCCTCAAAAAATGATAGCACAGGGTTCATATGTTCTAATAAAATGTCATTCAATGTCAATGTTCCGTTAGTTACGCAGGCACATGCCATTAAAGTTGTTGCTTCTATACGATCTGGTATCACATTGTGCTCTGTCCCTAACAGTTTCTTCACACCTTCTATCTCTATCGTGCCTGTTCCTGCTCCACTTATTTTAGCTCCGCATTTGTTTAGAAAGTTTGATAGGTCACATATTTCTGGTTCTCTTGCAGCATTTATTATCGTCGTGTTACCGTCTGCTAAAACTGATGCCAATATTATATTTTCTGTCGCTCCAACGCTTGGGAACGGAAGCATTATCTTAGCTCCTGTAAACCTGTCGTTATTTAAGCAACAATCCAGTATACCACACTCCTCTTTCAATACCATTCCAATGTCTGTTAGTGCCTTTAGGTGGATATCAATTGGCCTTGGTCCTAGTTCGCATCCCCCTGGAAATGATAACTTTGCCTTACCAAATCTCGATAAGATAGCTCCTAGAAATATTATTGATGATCTCATACTTCTCATCATATCGTCTGGAATTTCATATTTAGACAAATTTGGTTCTACTATAATAGTATCACTTTTATGCTCTACTTTGCAACCCAGATATTTTAATATATTTATTGCTACTTTTACATCAGACAAGTCAGGGCAATTGTGAATTATGCATTGACTATCGCAAAGAATTGTTGCAGCCAGGATAGGAAGGACACTATTTTTTGCTCCATGCACATTTAGTTCACCATTTAGTTTCTTTTTACCATTTATTATAAATTTTTGCATTATATTGGCACCTTCTCTACTTATTTATTATACATTATACGCTTGTTGTCAGTTTTTGTTAAACGTTTTGTTGCATAAAACAAATATTAAATTTATGTTAAGATTATGGAAAAACGAAGTGAATAATGTTATAATAGATAAGTAAATTTTTATAGAAAGGTAATAGAAAATGAGAAATATTAAAAAAATGTTAGCCAGGTCATTTCTAGCAGTCAGCTTGAGTAGTATAATCGCAGTGGGCATGACAGCTATGGATGGCGGAAATAATAAGAAAAATATAAAAAAAGTATCAAAAAGTACAGTCGAGACTTCAAAACCTAGAGAGAAGTCAGAATATTTTGAAAAAAGTTTAAGATATGCAAAGGATAATTTGAACTTATCTAACGAGGAAGCAGAAATTTATGCAGAACAGTTTATAAAATGCAAGGATAAGAATAGATCAAAATTATATGCAATTAACTTCGTTAAGGCAACTGAAATGTATGCTAAAGACAAATTAGTAAAAGAATTGGCAGACGTTTATGCCACTTGTATGGCAGAGAGCCAAATTGAAGAAAAAGCTTTATCTTATGTAGAATTGTTCAAGAAAAAGTTACTTGAAGTAAAAAATATAGAGGCAGCCAAAGAGTATATTCAAAAATTAATCAAAGAGTCGCCCAAATATAATAAAGACATTTATAAGAAAGTATTTAATAAAGCATTGGTTAGAGGATATGATATTAGAGATTGTGACTTTTATGCAGAATTAGTAACCGAATGTGTTAATGACAGATTAAAAGGATTAAAAAAATATAGTAAAAGGATGATACCATGTTCATTTAGATGTGATTATGAAAGAGAAGCGTCACCATATTGCTTTAATAAAGAATATCCAAAATTGTTTTTGAAAGCTTTGGATACCTTTGATCATGACACAGACTTGGCAAGAAGTTATGCCTATATAGCAATTGAATGCGGGAATGAAGAAATAGCAAAGAAATATGCTAAGATTTATCAAAAGAAAAGAGAAGAGGGATATTCCTGCAGATTTGCCGACGAATATGCAAGTATGGATTTACTTGAGTCGAGCTCAGAAGAGAGCATGAAGCAATTTGAAGAGATATATAACAAAGTATCAACAGAAAAAGATAAAAGCAATGCAAGACTTGATAAAAAGAATATAATTTATGCAAAATGTATTATATTAGGATCAGACGAGTTTTATGCAAGAAGGTATAGCGATGTATCGGTTGAAGCGGAGGGAGAAATAGATGAAAAATATACTTTAAGTCTATATGTCAATGCCATAATGTCAAACAATGGGGCACAGGCAGAGAAGATTAAAAGAATATATAAAGAGAAAGTACATGATTTAAAATGGAATAGACTGAAAGTATATAATTATATACTTAAAATACTAAGTGGATTTAAAGAACAAGATGCCTTAAGATTTGCAGAAGCATTTGAAAATCAATTAAAAATGGGAAATAACATGGTAAAGTCACAGATACTAGCAGACTATAGCTTAAGTAAAGGAAATATGAAAGAAGCAGAAAGATATGCTGACATTTTGACTGAAGTTGGTAAAAGTGTTTATGATTCTGATTTAGCAAATCTATGTGCGGGCTATATCTTTAACGGAGAAGAAGCAAAAGCGAATGAATATATTGGTATGTATAAGGAACGTTTAGGCAAAACTGACTGGAACAGAGCTAGAATATTAAGATATATTTTCTTAATCGACGCAGGTTATAATGATTCATATGCGGATAAGTATTCCAAGGAATTTGTCAAACAATTAAATGTACTTAGAGATGGCGAGAGAGCAGACTTTTTCACCTTGCATATATTAAAAGGCAGCGATATAGAGAAAATTCCAGAATATTATGAAATATTTTTAAAGGAAAGAGAGCAGTCTGGATCCTTTAATTTAGCCTTCGCTAGTACAGACTTAGTAATCAACGGGAATGCAGAAGCAATAGATAAATACGTAGAATTATATAGAAAAAAATTAGGACTCGGTTGGGGCGAGATCAGAGCATTGAAATATGCTGAATTAATAACCTCTTTAACAAAAAGTGAAAAATATGCAGAAAAATATTCAAAAGAATTCGAACATCAAATGAGACTTAATGCAATGGATGAGAAAAAGTCAAAAATAATCACGGAATGTATGATAAATGATAAGAAAGATATGGCTTATGCAAGAAGATTTTACGATGCATTTATCAAAGAGGAAGGAAATAGAACATATAGTTATTTAATAGCAGATGGAAAAGAAAAAGAAGTAGAGAAAATAAAGGAATTACTAAGTCAAGGTCAACCAGAGGAAAGAGTTAATCAATATATAAAATTGATATCAAATGGAATTTCTGAACAGGATGCATATGAAAAAATATTTGTAGAACAGCCGAAAAAAGAAAAAATTTATAATGAGGCTTTAAAACGTACCGATAATGAAGAATATGCTAAAAAATATGTCGATCTATATTTAAAATTTGAAAAAGAAATAGGCAAAGACATAATTGATATATGCATTGATAGAATGGCAAAAGGCAAAAGTAAAGAATATTCGATAAATTATGCGACTTTATATAATATTGCTAAGAGTAAGTATAAAAATGATGACGAGATGGATGTCTATGTCAGCAAAGTTATGGAAAATAAAGATGAGCAATATATAGAAAGGTTTATGAGTCTTTATAAAAAATATTATAATGGAGACCCAATAAAGGCGGAAATCGCCGCAGAGTACGAATTGGAGAACGGATCGGACAATAATTTAGAAGAATATTTAAGGATTTACTTGGATGAAGCAATCGAAAAAAGAAAGTTGAATAAGAAACAAGCAAAGATGTATTCGAAATTAGTTATCGATGGGAATTCTAAGTCATATATAAACAAGTATATGAATGCTTACTGCGAGAAGAAATTTGATGATGAAATCAGCCAAAGACTATATGCCCAACAAGTAGCAGAAGGAAAAACTAGAGAATATGCTGAGAAATATACATGCGCATACTCGGAAAAATTAAAAGAAACTAGCGATCCTACATTGTCTGGAATATATGCATATTATTTATCAAACAGCAATGCAGCAAGGGCTAAGAAAGAATCAAAGATATATAGCGAAAAAGTTAAAGAATATGGAAGTATAGAACAAGCTAAATTGTATATGGATTTGACAAGAGACGGAAAGTCAAGTAAATATGCTGATCAATATTCTAAAGCATATGTCGATGCAGAGAGAAAATATGAAAAGCAAGACGAAATAGATGCATATGTAAGCTGGATAATGGCAGGAAATGATAAAGCAGATCTTTATTTAGAAAAATATAAGTCCTACAAAGCAAAATTAAATAATATTGATCAGGCAAAGAAGTATGCTACAATGGTAGTGAAAGGATCTTTGACAGAAGCAGGCGCAGAAGTGTATTTCGCATACTTAGAAAAAGGATATGGTGAGGACGAGTCAGAAATATGTATGAATCTGTCTTTAAATGATCTTGGTGAAGAATATATAGAAAAGTATATGGATATATATAAAAAGAATAAGTCAAGATTTAATGATAAAAATAGACTAAAATTATATGTAGATCAAGTAATGGCTGAAAAAGAAGATAAATTTTCAGAAATATATGCAAATGCATATATGAATAACTTTGAAAAAAGTAAGGACCCAGAAAAAGCAAGTGAGTACGCTTTGCTTGTGGTTGACTATGGTAAGACTTTGGCTAATAAAATGTTCCCTATATATGAGAAAAAAGCTGCAGAATTTAAAAATAAAAAGAGAGCAATAATATTTGCAAAAGCAGTATTGAAATTGAAAAAGTCAAATGACTATGCAAATAAATATTCTAAAGCATATGTCGAAGGAATGGATAAGCTTAATGATGAGAAAAAAGCAGAAATCTATGCAGATTGGATAGCTTCTAATAAAGATTTTAGCAAAGCTGAAGAATATGTACAAAAATATTTGGAATTCGCAGAAAAGGGCAAAGAAGATGCTAACCTGTTCGCTGAATTTAGTCTTTATGGGATAAAGGAATCTGATATAGAAGAATATGTAAAGATTTATAAAGAAGAACTTAAAAAGAGTAATAATGAAACAAATGCAAAACAGATTACAGATTTTGTTATAATCTATAAAGTGCCTAGGAAAGATATTAATAAGTACTTGAAAAGTTTGATAAATATCAGAAAAAAATATAATAGTAATTACTTACTTAAGACATATGTTGACATTCTGTTGAATTGCAAAGACGAAAAGAAAGCAAATGTATATATAGAGGAGTTCTCTGAGAAATTAATAAATGGCTTGGGAGAAGAATATTCTAAGATATATGCAGATAAAGTCATTAACTTTTCTAAAAAATATGCAGATAATTATATAAAGGTATTTAAAAAGCTTGAAGAAGATTTCGACAGAAAAGTGGCAGAAGATTGTTCTGAAATGCTATTGGAAGAAAATGATGAAAAAGTTATCGAAACTTATGCAAAGGCTTACAAAAAGAAGTTTGATGAAACTGGAAATAAGGATGACTCTTTAAAATATGCTTATGCAACTATAATAAGTGAGGATTCACCTGAATTTATTGACAAGTACTATGGAAAATTTAAACTTGGATGGACCGAAGAAAAAATATATAAATATAATTATGCAATAAAAATTTATAAAGATGAAGAAAAAGCTGAAATCTTTATTGATTCGTATTACAGATTTTTAAAACTTTTTAAAAGCGAAGAGGAAACTATTAAATGTGCAAATTTGGTTGCTCAAGGGAAACAAGATGTAACTTTAATCGAAAGAGAATTTAAGTTTGGCATGAGTAAATGGAATAATATAGATAAGGCTTTAGTATATGTAGAAAAACTTATAACAGATAAGACAAATGCAGAATTATACGTGGATAATTTGATAAAAACTACTAAAATGTATCCAAATAGAGGCAAGACGCCAGATATTACTGAGCCTTGTATAGAAAATATAAGTAAAGTATATAAAATGTATTATGAGAAAGGAAAGCTTGATGAAGACAAAGTGTCATATGCAATAAGTATATATCTACAATGTGTCTTAGATGGCATAAGCAACGTTGAAGGATTTGTTAATGAATATAAAAAAGCAATGAAAGAATTTAATAATGAAATAAAGGCAGAGGCATATGCTTATGCTGCTTCTATTGGAAATAATAGAGAAAATGCATTGAAATTTATAGATGAGTATGAAAAAATGTTGAATTCATTCTTTGATAAGACAAGAGCTAAAAGCTATGCTTATTGGATACTGTCTGGAGAAGAACCAGAAAATGCTTTGAAACTTGCTGACCTTTATGAGGAACATTTTAAAAAGTCTAGAAGTAGAGCAGAGGCAAACGTATTCGCTTATTATAGTTTGAAAAATCCTGAGAATTTGTCTGAATATATTGACATCTGTAAAAGAAAAGTAAAAGAAAAATGGGATAATGAAAGAATATTTAATTATATTGAACTGTTAAAACGTGGATGGCCTGAAACTAAGGCTGCAGGATATTCTAAATTGTATGCAAATGGAATTAATGAACTGGGAGATAGAATTAAGGCAGAAGCTTACGCTAATTGGATAACATATGGCAATAACTCAAAATTAGCTGCAAAGTATGCAGAAATATATAGCGAGAACTTAAAACAAACTAATGATGCTTATGTATCGTCAATATATGCATATGAAATGGTACTATCAGGAAGCGAAACAAAAGCTCAAAAACGTGTAGACGCATATAAGACTAAATTGGCAAGTAGCTTCAATAATATAGAAGCATATGAGTATACTATAAAACTTATACAAAAGAACAAAGAAGAGGATGCACAGTTGTATGCTAAGGCTTATGCTAGATCATTCGCAATTTGGAAAAATCAATACAAGTCAGAGATATATGCTAAAGCTGTCTTGAATAAGATTGAATCAACTTTAGCAACTAAGTATGCGGATATGTATGTGAAGTGCCTTTTGGATTCAAAATCAGACAAATGTGCAGACATGGGGGCAAGATTATATATTTTAGGTAAATCTGAAGAATATGTATATAGATACTTGCAATTGTATTATGAAGCCCTTGGTAAGTATAATAAAGATGAAGAGAAAGCTAAGTTTTATGCTCAAATTATGTTGAACCCTAAGATCTGCGATAAGGTATCAATATTTATGAAGAAGTATGACCAAAAATTAAGTACGCTTGAAGATAAAAAGAAGGCTATGTTATACTCTTATTACTCGACTATTAACGGAGAAAATCCAAGTTTACTATGGTTCGTAGAAGAAATCTTACTAATGGATTATAAAAAGGAGAATCCAATAGATAAAGATGCATTACTATTCATCGAATTTGCAAATAGATATGCGCAAAAAATAACAAGTGGTAATAAAAATATAGATGCTAACTTATCATTTATTGGAAATGTAAAGACTGAAAGCGGTGTCTTTGAAACTATCTTTAAAAAGTATCAAGATGTAGAATTGGCTTACAGATGCGAGGGAATGATCGAAAAAGGCAACATTCAAGATGCTATAAATGAAATAGAAGATTATATTAATACAATGAGTAGAGTAAAATTGTATGACGTAATGTTCGATGAGAAACGTGTAAAGGTTGATAAAGAAAAAAGTGAGAACTATATTACAAATTATGAAGCGGGATTGAAAAAATGGCATGATCAAAAGCTGGCCGAAATATATGCTGAAATCAAAAGATATTGCAATGAACAACTTTCTATTAAATTTGTAGAAACATTTGCTGCGCAAAGAGATAAAATTGTAAGCAATTGCTGGACGTTTGCTTATTGTATGGCAATCTCTTGTGATCTGGATGAAATTACTGCTAAAACATATGCAAATAATTATGAAATCGGAATAATAAATTGGAAGAGTATGTATTATGCTAAAATATATGCTGACTTGATTAATAGTGGGTTAAGTAAAGAAAAAGCTTATGACGTCGTTAGTCAGAATTTTATTGCGCCCGATGAGAAAAGTTTAGTAACGAGGGATCAAGTTTTAGGCCAAGCAGTAAGTTTTAACTTAGAAAAAGATAATTTTAAAGAGTTCATGAAACATAAAGAAAATCGTGATAAGATAACAGAAATTTATATAGATATGTTAAAGAAAGTAGGAGAGAAGTACGCAAAGGCGTGCCTATTTAGATATGTACTTGGAATGAGAAAATGGGAAAAGGACGAGTATCTAGAGGTTTATGCAAATAAAATCCGCATTAATGAAAATGTGGACGATTCTAACAGCTATGTCGAAGCATATAAGTTCGCAAGAGAAAAATTTGGGTTCGATAAGGATTTGTCTAGAATTTATGCAAACTTGATATTGTATGGCTCAACCGAAAAGGACGCATTTGAAAGAGTCGTTAAGTATAAAGAAGAAAATAATAAAGAAAAAATTAAAAATCTGGCTTATGAAAGCGAACGATTGTTTACATATTCTTATGCAATGATAAACTGGAATGACGAAGAAGTGGCAAGTATGTATAGCAATTTAGTAGTATTTAAGGGATATAACGAAGAAGTGGCAAGCCTCTATATCAATGAGTATGTAGCTATGCTTTCAAATGGAAGATATATAGCAAAACTATATTTTGACAAAATGACTTCAAATGGATTGAAAAAAGCAAAGAAATTTATTGCAGCTTACTTGTATGGCATTGAAAAATGGAAGAATAAAGAGCTTGCAGATAAGTATGCAAATGGAATAATGAATGGAACTGACAACGAAGATGAAAAGATTGAAAAGGAAATAGATAGTATATCAGATCAGTATAAAAAGGAAAGCATTGCTAAAGAACTTCGAAAAGAAGAAGATTGTCCAAAAAATTTAATAAAAGCATATGCAAGTATGATTAGAAGAGGTAGCAGCCCGGGTGAAGCTACTAGATATCTTAACGCATATTCATTCGGCTTCGAAAAATGGCATAACGAAGAATTGGCTGATATTTATGCTAGAAAAATGTTATTGAACAGAGGTAGAAGCTATGCAGTAAGATTTACAGAAGCATATAGGTCAGCTAAGAAAAGATTTAAAAAGGTTGAAATGGCTAGATATTATGCTGAGGTCTTCTTAAGAGAAGGTAGCCATGAACAAGCTGAAAAGATGACGTTGGAAGCAGAAAAGACTAAGGACTTAAATATATTGGCTTATTCAGATGAAATAAATAAGGCACGTATATTTGGTAAGAAACGTTGGGGAAATAGTAAAGAGGTTCTAAATTTGTATGCAGTTTTGAGAGCAAGGGGTATAGGCGACTTGAAAGCAATAGAAGTAGTCGATCAATATTGCGCTATTGTAGAAAAATGTAACGATAAGTTGTTTCAAGAACAATTATCTGATGAGATCGTCAGAATAAGTGGACAAGATAGAACTTATATACAAGTTTATGCAGATCTATATGCAAATGGATTAAAAATTAATAGCAATGATAGAGAAAAGGCAATCGATTATGTCGTTAGGTCGATAAAAGATAAAAAGTTTGATGACAAACTCAAAGAAGAATATAAATTAGAAGAGCTTTACGAAGACGATGCATTCGAAATTGACATCGATATTAAGAAAGTTTAAAGATATTGAAAACTACTAAGAAGAAAACTACCACGTGCTTAAATGTGTGTGGTAGTTAATGTTATTTAAATTATTATACATCTCTTACAAATTCTCAATCTTTATCTTATGATTCTTATTTCTGCTGTCATATACTATCCCTACGGCAAACTTTTCTCCTGTGCAGTCATCCAATGCTTCCACGTACCTTCTTTCTTTTATTTGTTTTATTGCATCTTCCGGCGTCGAGTCTTTATTTAGTTCCAATATAAATGCCGGTTGAGATCTGTCATATGGATGAAATACAAAGTCTGCTAGTCCTGCGCCTGCCCGTTCTTCTCTCCTTATGCTATATTTGTTTCTTGCCCAAAGATAAACCAATGTCACTACGCATGATAATGAATTTTCGTCATTATATTTCAGTAGTGGGATATTGTAATCGTGTGCCCTCTGTATTATTTCTTCCATTCTCTTTGTATCTTTGTTCAAAGTTGCATCCAACATTTCTTTCGACTTCTTTATTATTTCTGATAATTCGTCGTTCTCGCAACTCATTTCTAATGCTTCATCAAACTTTAATTGTAATTCTCGGTTTGGTATCCTCAATTTTCCTTCATGATAGCTTAAAAATCCGTAGTTCACCATTGCCGAAAATAATTGATTTTTCGTTACAAATGATACTTTTTCAGCCGTATATTCTCTTAATGCTATATCTATGTCAATTCCTGATATCATTTCTATTATATCATCCTTCGATCCATCTATATTCATGTCAATAAATGATATTATTTCGTTCATCGGCCCTGTATTTGTCCAATAACTTTGACATGCCCCCTCATCAAGTGCATATACTACTGATCGTGGATTATACAAATTCCCCCCATCATGTGTCTTGTACCCGTTATACCATTCTTTCAGTTCACCTATTGATACTTTATCCTGCTTCTCACATAACTCTTTTACTTCATCTTCTGTAAATCCAAAGTATTTATCATAAATTGTATCATTCAGCATTGTATATTCTTTAAACATATTTAATGTCGATCCTTTAAAATACTTCGCCACCGGCAATATTCCTGTCATGTATGTCAGTTCAACATATGCCTGCCCCTTTAACAGATCTTCCAAAAAATCTAAAAATGACTTCCTTTCCTCTTCTGTAAATAAGTTTTTATTAAATATATAATCCCATTCATCTATTATAAATATAA
>CAKSSR010000010.1 GCA_934489735.1 uncultured Eubacteriales bacterium
TCTATATTTTATCTTCCATTGTTGCCTGCTATCACTTAATTCTTCAAAGTACTCTATCATAACTTATCCCCTCCTATCTTCTATTATACCACTCCTATCAATTTTTTTCATGCGGTTGCCCTAAAATACAATTCGTGGATGAAATTCTTTCGTTGTTCTTAGCCTGGGACAAATTATCATTAAGTAGGATGATAATTGTAAATATTATTTGAAGAGGAAAACTAAAATGTCCGAGGACTAACATTTTTAATTGTTCCTCGGATTTTTGTACAAATGCTTTATTTTTTTAAAATAAATGAATAATAATCAAACGAAATTTCTTTGCCATCAAAAGTACAACAATCTTTATCTCGACATTTATTTCTAAAAAGTTTGGTAGCGCTATTTTTCTGTATATAATCAAATATTTTATCTGCTAATATAGAAGATTTTTCATTTTTTACATCACAAGCCACATATAATGATCTCACGTCTGAAGCATTGAACGCTTTATCAAAAAGTTTAAAACAAGCTTCACTCATATAGCCTTTACCTTGAAAATCTCTACCTAACCAGTAACCTATTGACAAGATTGAATTTTTACCCAATGAGTTTGGAGATAACATTAAATCTAGTTTACCGATTGGAATGTTACTATCTTTTAGTTTAATAGTGTATTCTAGAGCTTTACTATATTCATCTGAACCATCACTTTTTAAAAATTTTAGTGCTTGTTCTTGTGTTTCAAATCCATCTGTAATGGTTGGATCTAAATACTGCGATACTTGTTTATCTAATAAATATTCTGCAAGTTTATTCAAATCTTTTTCGTTAGTTGGGGTTATTACTAAACGTTCAGTTTCAATTTCTAGGTTGCTCAAATCATCGAACTTGTAATTTTCCTTAGATAGGGCAATGGTATTATCGTACGATGGTATGTCAGTGACTACGTTATCTTTTTGAGTTGCATAGCCTGTTACAGAAAAAGAAAATATTTCTAAAATAACCTGCAATAAGATAAATGTGGTCAATTTTATTGAACTCATATACGAACCTCCTGATTTCTATTTATTTAGAATTTTTTAAATGCAAAAAACAACCTTACAATACATATTATAATATATTATTACAAATTTGTCAATGGTATAAGATAAGGCTAAAAAAGACAAATATTCACGAACTGAATGAGAAATGTCTGCGTGAAGAATAAATGATGTACAGATTACTTATTGATAAAATAGTATGGAGATATTAAAAATTTGCAAAAATAAGTTATTGCCAAGATGGAAGATGTATGGTAAAATGATATAGAAAAAAAACACACGCATGGTTTTGTTAAGGTGCTTTGTCTTTATTAATCATGCGGAGGTAAAACCTTAAGGAGGAATAACATGTCAGTTATATCAATGAAACAACTTTTAGAAGCAGGTGTTCACTTTGGTCACCAGACCAGAAGATGGAATCCAAAAATGGCTCCATATATCTTTACAGAAAGAAACGGAATCTATATAATAGATCTCCAAAAGACATCAAAAAAGCTTGATGAAGCTTATGATTTCATAAGAGAGATTTCAGCAGAAGGAAAATCAGTCCTATTTGTTGGAACTAAGAAGCAAGCTCAAGACTCTGTTAAAGAGGAAGCTATCCGTGCAGGAGCTTATTATGTAAACACACGTTGGCTAGGAGGAATGCTTACAAACTTTAAGACAATAAGACAAAGAGTAGGCAGACTAACTCAATTAAGAGCAATGCAAGAGGATGGAACTTTTGAACTATTACCTAAGAAAGAAGTAGTAAAATTAAACTTAGAGATAGAAAAACTTGAGAAATTCTTAGGCGGAATCAAAGAAATGAGAGAACTTCCAGGAGCATTATTCATAGTTGATCCAAGAAAAGAAAGAATAGCAGTAATGGAAGCAAAGAAATTAGGTATCCCAGTTATAGCAATAGTAGATACAAACTGTGATCCTGACGACGTAGATTACGTAATTCCAGGTAATGACGACGCTATTAGAGCGGTTAAATTGATAGCATCAGCTATATCAGGAGCAGTTATCGAAGGAAGAGAAGGAAGAATGGGCGCAGCTGCAGCTGATATTGAAGAGCAACCAATAGAAAATGTTGAAAGTGATAATAATCAAGAAGAAATTGCCATCGAAGAAGAAGTAGTCGTAGAAGAATAATAATGGAGGTATAGAGATGAGTTTTAGTGCTAGTGATGTAAAGGCGTTGCGTGAGAAGACCGGATGTGGAATGATGGATTGCAAGAAAGCATTGACAGAAGCTAACGGTCAAATGGAAGCAGCTATAGATATCTTAAGAGAAAAAGGACTAGCTGCAGCTACTAAGAAGTCTGGGCGTATAGCTGCTGAGGGAGTGGCATTTGCTTATACAAATGAAGAAGGAAATATCGGAGTAGTAATAGAAGTTAATGCAGAGACTGACTTTGTTGCTAAGAACGAAGATTTTAAAAGTTTCGTAAAACTATGTGCAGACACTGTAATTGAGAAAGCACCTAGCAGCGTAGAAGAACTTTTAACAATGGAAGCAAGCGGAAGTGATAAAACAGTTGAAAGCTTATTACAAGAAAAGATTTTAGTTATCGGAGAGAATATAAAGATAAGAAGATTTGAGAGATATGAAGGAGTATTATCTACTTATATTCACGCAGGTGGTAAAATTGGAGTAATGGTTAAATTCGATACTACAAGCGAAGTAGCAAGTAAAGAAGAATTCAAAACATATGCTAAAGACGTAGCAATGCAAATAGCAGCTGTTAACCCATTATATCTAACAAAAGAAGATGTTCCTGAAGAAGTTTTAGAGCATGAGAAAAAGATCTTAAGAGAACAAATAATAAATGATGGCAAGCCTGAAGCTATTGCAGAAAAGATAGTAAGTGGAAGGATCGGTAAGTTTTATAAAGAAAATTGTTTAGTTGATCAAGTATTTGTAAAAGACAATTCACTTACAGTATCACAATTGACAGAGAATATTGGCAAAGAATTAGGCGCTGAGATTTCTATAGTTAAGTTTGTAAGATTTGAAAAAGGCGAAGGCTTAGAAAAAAGAGAAGACAACTTTGCTGATGAAGTGGCAAGCATGGTAAAATAGCATCAAGGTAAAGGATAATTAACATTAAGTGGCGAAACTCTGTAGCTTGTTACAGGGCGAAGCCATTTTTTTGAATATTTTTATAGAAAGAGAGCTAAATCATGAACTGGAATGAAATAATAATAAAGGTAAGTAATAATGATCTAGAAAAGGCGGAAGGAATAGCCAATATAATAGTACCGTATGGCATATATGTAGAAGATTATTCGAATCTAGAGAAAGAGATAGAAGAAATAGCGCATATCAATTTAATTGACGAAGAATTATTAAAGAAAGATAGAGACAATTGTTTAATTCATATTTATATAGAACCAAATGAGAATCTGGTAGAAATGATAGACTTTCTTAAAACGAGATATGACCATGAGAATATAAATTATGAAATAAAGACGGATATATGTAAAGAGGAAGAATGGATTAACAATTGGAAAAAGTATTTTAAACCGATGCCTGTGGGAGAGAACTTACTGATAAGGCCAATATGGGAAGAAATAGATGAAAATATCGATAAAACTGTGATAAATTTAGAGCCAGGAGTGGCATTTGGTACCGGCACGCATGAAACGACAAGGCTATGTTTAGAAATGGTAGAGAAATATGTTAGACCCGGCAACAAAGTTTTAGATGTTGGTTGCGGAAGTGGGATATTATCAGTGACATCATTGATTTTGGGTGCGAGTAGGGCAGTAGCTGTAGACATAGATAACCTAGCAGTTAAAATAGCTAAAGAAAATGCAAAACTTAATAGCGTAGAAGATAGATATGAAGTGATCTGCGGCAATTTGGTTGAGAAGATAGAAGGAAAGTTTGATATAATTTTAGCAAACATAGTTGCAGAGGTATTGATTAATTTATCAAAGGATATAGATAAATATATGAACGAAGACAGCATATATATCATGAGTGGAATAATAAGTACAAGCTTGAATGAAGTTAAAGAGGCAATAGCAAAAAAATTTATGATTATAGAAGAAAAAAGAGAAAATGATTGGGTGAGCTTAGTAGTTAAACTTAATAAGAAAGAGGGAATTTAGATTAATGATAAAACTTGTTAAATATTTAAAGCCATATGTTATCCCGATTATTATTTCATTTATTTTAATGATAGGACAAGTAATGTGTGGGCTTTCTCTGCCAGAATTGACTTCTAAAGTAGTAGACGTGGGGATCCTAAAGAATGGAATAGAGAGTGTTTCGCCAGAAATGATTAGCATAAAATCAATGGAAATTATGAAAATGTTTATGGATGAGAAAGAAAAAAGCACAGTAGATAAGTACTATTTAAAGGATAACGATAGATTTATTCGATTGAAAGAGTTTGATGAAGAATTATTAAATGGAATTTTTGGTAAAAGCATTAACGTAATGAAGACTTATTTAAACGAGACTCATAAAGATGAAGAAATATATAATATATCTACACTCAATAAGTATATGAATGAGTTTGTCAACATTCCAAAGGAAAGGCTAGACAAAATTAGAGAAAAGATTGAAAATAAAGATAGTCTAGAACTGTATCAAGACGGAGTGCCATTAATAAAGAAGTTTTATGAAGAAATTGATGTGGATTTAGGGAAAATAGAAACGGTTTATATAATAAGAATGGGCTTGAATATGCTAGGATTAACAGTTATTATAATAATTTTAACTATTTTATCGAATTTTATATCAAGCAAAGTTACATCAGGATTGTCAAGAGACTTGAGAAAAGATGTATTTAGGAAGATAGAAAGCTTTTCTAATGAAGAATATGATCAATTTTCATCATCATCATTGATTACGAGGACAACAAATGACGTCTCCCAGGTACAATCTATGTTGCTTGAAGGAATTGGTACGATATTTTCAGCGCCTATTTACGGAGTCTTAGGAATAGTTTACGCATTGAAGAAAAGTATCTCCATGAGTTGGTCAATTGCTGCTGGAATATTGATAATTTCTATATTTTTGGTGATCAGCTTTATACTAGTTATGCCAAAATTTAAGATTATGCAACAATTGATAGACAAATTTAATCTAGTTGTAAGAGAAAACTTGTCTGGGATAATGGTAGTTAGAGCATTTGGAAATCAAGATGAGGAAGAGAGAAAGTTTCGTTCAATAAATGATAAACTTACAGATATAAATAGATACATATTTAAAGTAACTGTCTCTTTGCAACCCTTTATGACAATATCGATGTCAGTTCTACATATAACCATGATATGGATTGCAGCTAAGCAAATTAACTCATTTAAAATGGAAGTAGGAGATTTATTAGCATTTTTACAATATGGATCATTAGTAATATCTTCTTTCATGATGCTTGCAACTATGTTTATGTCACTACCAAGGGCAGAAATATCAGCGAACAGATTGAGAGAAATACTCGAAACGGAACCAAAGATAATAGATTTGCCAGATCCAATTGAAATGAAAGACATAAAGGGTAAAATAGAATTTAAAAATGTTTCATTCAAATATAGAAATGCTAAGGAAAATGTTATAAATAATATATCATTTGAAGCAAGTCCAGGAGAAGTAACTGCAATAATAGGAGCGACTGGTAGCGGAAAGAGTACTATTGCTAACCTAATACCAAGGTTTTATGAAGTAAAAAGTGGAGAAATACTCATTGATGGAGTGGATATAAAGACTATTGGTCAAAAAGAACTTAGAAATAATATAGGCTATGTACCGCAGAACAGCATTTTGTTTTCAGGAGATATAGAATCTAATATAAAATATGGGAATAATGATATATCGGAAGAGGAAATGAAGAATATTATTGATATTTCTCAAGTAAATGACTTCATATCTAATGATAAAGAAGGAATTCATTTAAAAATATCACAAGGCGGTAGAAATATCTCAGGAGGACAAAGGCAAAGGGTAGCAATAGCTAGAGCTTTGTCAAAGAATGCTCCGATATATATATTCGATGACTGCTTTTCAGCACTTGATTTTAAAACGGATTTGAAAATAAGAAGGGGCATAAGAAAGAAATTAAAGAAATCGACAATTTTAATAATAGCACAGAGAATTAGTACTATAATCAATTCTGATAAGATAATAGTTCTTCGAAATGGCAAGATAGTTGGAATAGGAAAACATAACGAACTGCTAAAGGTATGCCAAGAATATAAAGAGATAGCATTATCTCAATTTTCGGAAGGGGAACTGCTGGTATGAAAAATAAAGAGATAATCAAAAGACTTGGTGAATATTTGAAAATATATAAGAAATCATTTATAATATCAGTCATATTGGCTATAATATCATCAGTTTTTTCAATAATTGCACCTATGCTATCGGCGTGCGCTTTAGATTCTTTGACATTGAGAGTCTTGGATGAGGTTTCAGGCAAGATTGGAATAGATTTTGATAAGGTCGCTAATGCGTTGATTATATATTTGGCTTTAATTTTGTTTGGATCGGCATTGAGTTTTATACAATCGACTATTTTGAATGAGATTTCAATAAAGGCCAACTACACTCTCAGAAACGATATAATGAGAAAGATTAATCATATCCCATTGAAAAACTTCGACGAAATGAATAAGGGAGACATACTATCAAGAGTTGTTAATGACGTAGACACTTTGAACTCAGCATTGACTAGCACTATACCAACAATAGTTGCATCATTGATTACATTTGTAGGATCATTGTCTATGATGATTTACTATAGCATTCAACTGACTCTCATATCTATTTGTATAATTCCACTATCAATCTTTATTATAGTCTTAATAGTATCAAAGACTCAGAAATACTTTAGGGGATTTCAAAAATATCTAGGACAATTGAACGGGCATATCGAAGAAATGTATTCATCTCACAGTACGATGAAAGCATTTAATGGAGAAGAGAAATCTGTAGAGAAATTTGATGAATATAATGACACTTTGTATAATGCATCATGGAAATCGGAATTCTTTTCAGGCTTATTGTCACCTATAATGAGCTTTATAACAAATATTAGTTATATAATAATGTGCGTCGTAGGAGGATTTTTAGCATTAAATGGACAAATTACAATAGGAGGAATACAGGCATTTATACAATATTCCAATAAAATATCAGGACCTGTTACGCAGCTGCTAGGATTATCGAACTTATTTCAAAGCACAGCTGCAGCAGCTGAAAGGATTTTTGAATTTTTGGATATGGAAGAAGAAAGTGACGACTTAGAAAATCCAATCAAAATTTGTAACGAGGATTCGAACTTTAATGAGGAATCATGCTTAAACTTAAAAGGAAGTGTCCAATTTGCTCATGTTGGCTTTAGTTATAATGAAAAGAGTGGTAAAGTTATAGACGACTTTTCTATAAATATAAAGCCAGGACAGAAAGTGGCAATAGTTGGCTCAACTGGGGCAGGAAAAACTACAATAGTTAAGCTTTTGATGAGATTTTATGACGTCAGCGAAGGAGCTATATTGATAGACGGTTACGATATAAAAAGCTTTAATAGAAGTGACTTAAGGACAGTATTGGGAATGGTCTTGCAGGAGACATGGTTATATAGCGGAAGTATAAGAGATAATATTAGATATGGTAGGCTTTCGGCAAGTGATAAAGACGTAGAATCAGCAGCAAAGATGATCGGGGCAGATCATTTTATAAAAACGTTACCAAATGGATATGATATGTTACTAGGAGAAGACGTCCAGAATATATCTTTAGGAGAGCGTCAATTGATATCGATAGCAAGAACAATCTTATCTGACCCTAAAATATTGATTTTGGACGAGGCAACTAGCTCGGTTGATACCAGGACTGAAAAAATAATAGTAAATGCTATGGAAAGATTAATGGAAAATAGGACTTGCTTTATAATTGCACATAGACTTAGTACAATTCGTAACGCAGATATGATAATTGTTATGGATAAAGGTAAAATAGCAGAAATCGGGACGCACGAAGAGCTTTTGTCTGCAAATGGCATATACTGCGATATATATAACAGTCAATTCGCTGTGATTGAAAAAGATTAAATACATAATTGCTATTGCTATTTGAAAAGAAATATTATATAATTGACATCGTTAGTTTATAATATTTAAATGGTGGTGATGTATTAATGGAACTATTGTTGTTGGATAGTGAACATGAAAGCTTGGAACGTTTGATATTGCTAGTTAATAAAAAGATGAAAGAATGTGGATTTAGTAGAAAACAGAGGTGCGACGCTTGTATCATAATAGAACAAAGTTACTACGATCTTATAAAGTATGGTAATGTGGCTCGATATGTAGCTAAGTGTTGCATTGAAAATTCGAAGTGTCTATTGAAATTTTTTAGAAAAAGTTATTACAGCGATAAAATAAGTAAGTGCTTGGAATTAATCTTGTCAAAGAAAAAGACAGGTTATTATTTCCCAAATAGTAGAGTAGCATTTTTATTAAATTATAATATGGAATAGAGAAGGGAGATATCATTAAGAAATATAGAATGACAATTAAGTCGTCCTATATTTTCTTTTTGATTACATATATGGACAATTTATCAAACGATATCATAATAACTGATATAATTAAGGAAAAAGGTAATAAGTATATTATATTTTCAGGAGAAAGTAAAGTGGCTGATGTTATAGATGAAGTATTGGTTAAGAATCATATAAAAAAAGGAATGTCAATATCAGCAGACAAACTTGATAATATGATAGAAGAATCTAATTTGTTTAGAGCTAAAGAGAAAGCACTTAATTTGTTATCATTTAGGAACCACTCTAGAGAGGAATTGATAAATAAGATTAAAAATAGTTGCGATAAGATTTCCGCTGAGAAGGCTGTCGATAAAATGGAACAGCTCGGGTTAGTAAATGATAAAGATTTTGCTAATAAATATGCTTTTGATCTTGTAAATATAAAGAAATTTTCTTATAATAGAATAAAGATGGAATTAAATAAAAAAGGAATAGAAAGAGATGTAATAGATGAGGTTTTAAATGAACTTTGTATTGATGAAGTATCCCAGATCAATGAGCTTCTTGAAACTAAATTTAAAACAAAGGTTCAAACTGAGAAAGGAAAGAGGCAAGTTGTTAATGCACTCATTAGAATGGGATATAATTTAAGTGAAATTTTAAATGCTATTAGACATAGAGAGGAAGATTATTAACATGTCTTATAAAATAGGACTTATAAGTCTTGGATGTGAAAAGAATAGAGTTGATGCAGAGAGGATACTCTGGAAGCTTAAAGAAGCAGGTTATGACATTGTCCAAAATGAATTGGACGCAGATGTAGTAATAGTAAATACATGCGGATTCATAGATGATGCGAAAAAAGAAAGCATAGATGAAATTTTTAATATGATACGTCAAAAAGATGAAAACAAAAGTTTGAAAATTATAGTCACTGGATGTCTTTCTGAAAGGTATAAAGAAAAAGTATTAAAAGAAATACCAGAGATTGATGCAGTTTTAGGCATAGGAGCAAATGATAATATAGTGGAAATAGTTGAGAAAGTCATAAACGGAGAAAAGGTAGAGTTATTTCCAGATAAAGAAAAATTGTCATTGTCAGGTGGAAGGGTTAGAACTACACCGAGCCATTATGCATATGTGAAGATAGCAGATGGATGTGACAATAGATGCTCTTATTGTGCAATTCCTTTGATAAGAGGAAAGTTTAGAAGCAGAAGCGTAGAAGATGTTTTAGATGAAGTAAAAGAACTTATCGAAAATGGAGTGAAAGAGATAATACTTATAGCTCAGGACACTACAAGATACGGAGAAGACATAAATACTAACTTGACTACGTTGCTAAGAGAAATTTGTAAAATAGATGGCGAGTATTGGATAAGAATTTTGTACTGCTACCCTGATAGAATTAGCGATGAACTTATAGACTTGATGGCTGAAGAAGATAAAATTTTAAAATATATTGATATACCATTGCAACATTGCAGCGGAAAAGTGCTAAAGGATATGAATAGAAAAGGAAATTCAGAATCTTTGAAATTATTAATTGAAAAAATAAGAGATAGAATTCTAAATGTTGTTATAAGAACTACTATCATAACGGGATTCCCAGGCGAAAATGATGAAGATTTTGAAGAACTTATATCATTTGTTAGAGAAATGAAGTTTGAAAGATTGGGCTGCTTTGCTTATTCTAGGGAAGAAGATACAAAAGCATATGATATGAGTAATCAAATAGATGACGATGTAAAGAAAAAAAGACAAGAAATTGTTATGGAAGCACAGTTCGATATCAATAAGATTAATGCAGAAAAGCAAATAGGTAAGCAACTTCAAGTAATTGTAGATAAATTTGATGAAGATATTGGCTCATGGGTAGGAAGAAGCTACATGGATGCACCAGATGTTGACGGAATGATAATCATACAACAAAAAAATGGTTTGCATACTGGTGATATCGTTCACGTTAGGATAAGCAAATGCAATGATTATGATCTAATAGGTGAAATTTTATGAGTTTGGCAAATAAAATTACATTGTTGAGAATAGGTATGATACCGTTTTTTATATTTTTCTTACTATATGACAGCATCTATTATAATTATATCTTTGCAGGATTAATATTTATTATAGCATCTATTACTGATCATATTGATGGAAGAATAGCTAGGAAAAGAAATGAAATAACCGACTTTGGAAAATTTGCAGATCCTTTAGCAGATAAGATATTAGTGATTTCAGCATTTATGTGTTTTGTTGAACTTGGATCAATAAGTTCTATACCTGTTATCATAATAATAGCAAGAGAGTTTATAGTAACAGGAATAAGATTGATGGCAGTAAAGTATGGGAAAGTAATTGATGCAAGTATTTGGGGAAAAGCAAAGACTGTAAGCCAAATGGCAACCATAATAATGATATTGTTTTGCCTGAGTATTGATAATATAATGGATATATGTAATAACGACTTCTTGGATTCGTTTGCGCCTATATTAGAATTGGTATCGGAAGTGTTTTTATGGATAAGTGTCGTATTGACAGTGATATCTGGAATTAAATATGTTAAGGATAATATCGAATTTATAAAGAATTAGATATTAATTGTAAATGTTTGCTGCATGCTATGAAAAAATAGGATGCAGTTGCTTTTATTTTACTTGACATAAAGAGAAATGTGGTTTATACTAGAAAGCATGAATAGGTGGTGAAGATTGAGTGAGTAAGGGATTTCAACCAATTGTAATAAAGAATAGAAAGGCTTATCATGACTATTACATTGTAGAAAATTTCGAGGCGGGAATAGAATTGTTTGGAACAGAAGTGAAATCTGTAAGAAAAGGTGAGGTAAATTTAAAAGATTCTTGGTGCTCTATTGTCGATGGAGAGATTTTTATAAACGGTATGCATATTAGCCCATATGAACAGGGAAATATATTTAATAGAGATCCTGTCAGAGTTAGAAAACTGCTTATGCATAAGAGAGAAATAATGAAACTTTTTGGGGAAGTCGCTAGAGAAGGATACTCCTTGATTCCAATTTCTTTGTATTTTAAGGGATCTAAAGTAAAAGTTCAAGTTGGATTATGCAAGGGTAAGAAATTGCATGATAAAAGAGCTGATATCGCTAAGAAAGATGCTAAAATGAATATCCAAAGATATCTAAAACAGATGAACAGATAGAAAATTTATACGGGGGCGTAAAGGTTTCGACGGGGGCTGAAAGCCTAAGTAAGCGGATAGTGGAGCATACCCACTTTAAATTATGCATTTTTATAAATTAAATAACAAAAATTATAGTTTAGCTGCTTAATTATAGCGGCCATCTCTACCGATAGTACTACGGATTGGATAGAGGTGTTAATTAGTAGTCAACATGAATTAAAACTTGGTTCGGTTTAATCATGCATTAGAACCTACTGAAGTATTTAGCCTGCCATTAGGCGACTTACGGATGGAATATTAAAATAATGGCTACATTCGTAGAAAGCTTTTGTAATTAGTTTTCGGACAGGGGTTCAATTCCCCTCGCCTCCACCATTGAATGATAGTTCGAACACCCTATTTGTTATAGGAACACTGTTCGGATAAACGACAAAACACCGAGTAGAGTGATAGGCTTTGCCCGGTGTTTTGGTATTGTAGGGGGAGAGAAAATCTGTATTTTTTATAAAGTAGTCTATAAGAGAGGTTATAGGAACTACCAGTAAGGAAGAATATTATATTCAACAGCCTGTTAGCTGAGTGAGCCGTTTAGAACTTTTTCAGTTCGAGAACAGCTGATTCAATCAGATTGTCGATAGAGTCAAGGTCAAGAGTATAACCATTTTCTTTCAGGTACTTCAAAACATAGGCTTTCTTTTCAGTACCTCGACCTGTTCCTTTGTAAATCATCTCAGCAGCTTTGACAGCCACCTTGACCAGATTTTTGATTTTGGCGAACTTCTCTACATCAACCTTAGCTTTCAGGTAAGGAATGAGGAAGGTGGTAATGACAGCTACAATCAGAGTGATAATGGCTGAAGCAATGTTGGTTAAATCAGTCATTTCAAACACCTCCTAAAAGTTATCGGAAAAGGTTGTTTCTGCGGAGCAACCTTATACTGCGATATGAGTTCAATTCTATTCTCAACGTTAGCTTTTCTTTACGCTTTAGTGAAAGTTCCCTTGTCTACCCATCCGTAGACGGTAGCACCACAGCCTGTGATTCTGACAAGGTGATAAGGGTGCTTGCCGTTATAGGTCTGCGTGATTTTTGCCTTACCAGGTCGGCAGGACACCGCTATATCGCTGTTGGAACTCGAATAATGGGTATTGCCGTTGAACATAACGTTATCGCCTATTTTCGGAGTCCAAGCTGTCTCAGATGGCGTAGGAATGGCGTTTACCACAGTAACTTCATCGAAATTATTAGCGGGAGATTTATCTCCTAGACGAATAAAAGTGACGGTCTTGTTCGGGTCTTTGT
Source organism: uncultured Eubacteriales bacterium (assembly GCA_934489735.1). Lineage (GTDB taxonomy): Bacteria > Bacillota > Clostridia > Oscillospirales > Acutalibacteraceae > CAKSSR01. The sequence goes on from CAKSSR010000010.1 coordinate 12,972, forward strand.
TAGACGACTGAACATCATGTTCAACACTACACTTGATGAAATGCCCCACGAGGTCATTGTGGTCGATTTCGGTGAGCGTGTAGTCCTGCAAAGCAGTCTTTGCGAAGAAGGAGAAAGCATTGTAAGCACCCTCGTTCATAGATCCGTCCTTTTTCGTAAGGTTAAAGCGTTCGATGTGCGTTTGACCATTTGCAGTTTCCATATTAATCTCTAATTTACCAAACTCCTCTTTATAACCAACCTTGGTGATTTTGAATATGTGTGTTCCTTCTGGAATGAGCGAAAAACCTTTAGTTAATTTAATTATTGACATTATCTTTTACCTCCGTTATTTTTCTTATTAATCAATGTTATATGGATTGCATGTGCGATAACAATAATGCACTCACTCATAATAGTTGCAAGAATACCTGCAATGAATGGGTTGATATACATAATTTAGTCCTCCTCAATAACTTTTGCAGTTATACGATAATTGATCTTAGTTTGTGTGTATTTACCAAGTAGACCGTCATTTTTTAAACCATTCTTGTCAATTTCAGGAGATTCGGTGCGAGATACATTCCACTCATATTTATTACCTTTGATAGATACTTTATGGTCTCCATCTCTAAACTTAGTAAGAGCATGTTGCTTGATGATGTCGGTAACAATCTTCAAGCGTTTTTCAAGTGGCTTGATAGGAGCGGAGAGACGGTCAATTTCGGCCATTAGTTCCTCGCACTCTCCAAGCAATGCCTTAATGTCTGATTCGGGGTTGAGCGTATTCGTATGGAGTCGTTTTAAAATCTCAGCATCGGCTTTTTCATCGAATACCGGTGAGATACCCGTCTCGACATGATCCTTCCACCACTTCTCGGCCTTTTTTACAAGTTTTTTGAACTCAGGATATCTTTCGGATACCTTGAACGGAACAGTGATGGTATTCTTTGTACTCGGAATAAACTGAGATGGATCTTTGTAGTCCCCATCCGAGAGGAAAGAGGCAACCATGATAACATCATCTACCCCAAGTAAATTGGCGTACAAAGCGGCTTGTAGAGCGTAATACTCCGGGACGTCATTAACCCAGTCTTCAGCTCGTTTGGTAGTTTTCATTTCAAGAACAGCAACTGGCTTATTACTCTTGTCATAGAGCAGGTAGTCCCACATACCGCCAAAGATGGGCTCATCTCTAAAAAAATCCCCATATGTACGATTAAAATAGTCCTCACCGTAAATGTCGGTCGGTGTTACGATATTTGTCATAAAATAAGATTTCTTCATGAACTGAGCCTGTTTGGGCTCGATAATTTTCCCCGCAGCTGTATAAATTGTCTCTTCAAAAGGCTTTTGGTAAGTCTTTGTAATTTCACACCATACCTCAAATGGAGTAGACCACGGATTTAGACCAAGAACGGTGGCAAAACGGGTAGCCGTCAGTTTCTTGGGCCTCTTAGGGGGAATAATTTTGATTTTGTTGCCTTCTAACCACTCCATGCCTTATTCCTCCCTGATGTTATAATTCTCAACCATCTCGCCAAGTTTTAATATGAGTTGTTCGCAAGCAGATTTAGAGATTTTAGTAAAGCCTTCGGTTTTGATTGCCACCTTTTGAACGAACTCTTCCTGAGTAGGATCTACCTCTTTCAGCTTTTTCAACACAGCCCTCAGAGCTTTAATTTGCAATGCATCGGCGTTAGCTTTCGGGGTTGTTATATTTTGTTTAATCTCCTCACGCTTCTCGGTAGAGACAGGCTTTTTCGGTTCTACTTTGGGGGCAGGAATGTCCTTGCCGGACTCGGCATCAAATGCATCGGCTTCGACCACATCGAGGATAAGGAAGTAAAGATAACGGCGCATATAAGTAATTTCGGCTCCGAGACCTTGTACCTCATTCATGCGAAACTTACTCGGTTCAGAGATTGAACGGGCATTGAATTCAACGATCACCTGCTCCTCGGTGCTGTCGAGATTTATTAGTCTACCAATCGCTCTACCATCTGGGAAACTTGTAAGGAATAGACAGTTGTAGTTTGAAAAAATTTCGGTTGCCACAGGGACGATATCTTCGAGCTCGAAGTACTTAAACTCAGCGTGAAGGTTGATGCCCGACTTTGTTACACCTCTACGAAGAAACTCAATTCTTGCAGCGAGGAGTTTTTGCCATACATTCATTGTTGTGGGATCAATAACTGTTTCGGTTTTCTTTGTTGTCATTTTCAAGACCTCCAATATTTTTAAGATTTGTTTTTTCAAGCTGTTGATTTTGCGAGTGTTCTTCTTCGGTGGCTTGATACCTAAGAAATCATTGATTCGCTTTTTTGCCATTTCGATGTAGAATGTCTTATCTACGTCGTCTATAGTGAGGTGATTGTCGTTGTCGATAATGCAGTGGTCAGGGAGCATTTCGATTTTGGCTATAGAATCGTCTTCGGATTTAACCTTGTAGATTTTTCCATACCGTTCATCGGCAGTTGCATATACCCGGTTAACTTTCTGTACAGGCTCTATCACGCCATCAATAACGTGATATGCTTCCTTATATTTTGCACTAGCTTTGGCAATGATCTGAAACTGGAATATATCGTCGCAACCATTGATTGTGTCCTCAACAGGTGCCCCATTTACAAAAAACTCTTTCAGTGCAGTTGCCACAATCACACAGGAGTTGTTTACATTGAAAGCACCAGCCGGAGCGATACCATTCACCAGGTAACCGCCTTTGGCTTTTACCTTACCATCGGCTTGGACTACGATATATCCGTTTACATCTTTTTGTGCAATTTTGATAATAGAATCTTCTTCTAATTCGAAGCCTGTTCGGTCTTGCCACTCTTGAGTGATTTCTTTTACCTTGTTGTAATTGAAATCATCAAATTCGACCATGATGCCATCGGTATTGCACTGGATAACTCTCAAGTCTTCAATTTCTTTGTATAAATGCTGTGCGAGCTCCAATAAGTAGAGCTGACCGCTAATACATACCGAACGTCCCATGAGAGGATCAAACAGGTCGTTGTATTGATTAAGCATTGCCCCATAGGTAGTATTGGCAACGAGTTTCAAAGCATTTGCTGTCACTTTATCTCCCGAGCGTTTAGCTTTAATTCGTTTTTCTAATATATCAGCGTACACTTGTGGGTTAGGAATGTTACGAGATGTATATCCGTTTATCACCATTAAATGTGGATAGTACCTCAGTACGAGGCAACATCATAATTACGAATTAGCCTCATCACTCATCACCCTCCTTCCATATAAGGTTTGGTATAGCTCCATGGATTCCTCCGTATGCTAAAGTGATAGGACACTCGCCAATCATCAGATTCAACTTTTCACTAAAGACTTCCTTATCTGTAAGTGTCTCGTCATACATTCTGTTGAAGAAAGTGAAAACCTCCGGTGATATGTACTCTTTTAGCAGATTATCCGGGTAGACATACTTTCGTTCATCATTGTGTGACTTCTTAGTAGCTTTCAGCATTGCCGCAGTCAGTTTGGCATTTGTCATACCCATTGCCTTGATTTCATCAATACCGGCCAGCCGACCAAGGTTGATTTTGTTCTGTAAGTAGTCCTTACGAATGTCAATCAGTCTCTCTGTGGTATCAACGTCATGCTTACAGTAGAACTCTGTTTCGGCTCTTTCCTCTAGTGTGAGGGGTCGGTCAATATCAAATGGTACATTGGATTCCTTAACCGACATACCGAGGTGCCCTTCAATTGCCTTAAGGGATAGCCCTTGTTGTGTATCATCTCGAATATCCAAATTATTAAACTTAAAATATGAGCCACTAAAACCAGGATATTGCCAACCTTGGTTTCCAGCTATAATATAATCATTAACCTCTTTGATTTCTTCGTTAGAGAAGTCACAGTAGATAGCTTTGATAATGTATTGGTCATAGAACTTGGAATTAAATCCAACATAGATACAATCGTCAGACAATACCATTTTCAAAGCTTCGTTATTGTTCCAAATACAGGTGTAAGTGCCCGTTTCCTTATCCTTGAAAATTGCGAGCCAGTCGAAGCGAAAAACTTCCACGTCGTAGGTAACTATTTTCATGGTAACCTCCTTCCTCGTACTTTTTTGAGAAAATACGTTCTATATTCTATTGCGATCGTAAAGCACTTTGGTAAATATTCCTTTTGCGCCATATACAGAGTAATTTGAATTCTAACAACGTTGCCTTATTGCTAACAAAATGTTGTTAACCAAGGGTGGTTCGTTCCGTGTGATTTTGACATAAGTAACACCCCGCTTTCTTGTAATGTGACCATCTCTTTTTGTAAGACCTCACAAGATATACAATGTCATCTACGAAGTCATAACAAATAGGTTCTGCCTTCCGTTCGAATGTACGAGCAATTCTGCCAATAGACTGAACGACGGCCGTGTAATCTTTAACATGGGTTGCCATGTAAAGCCTCTCTAAGCTAGGGATATCAAGACCTTCTTTGGCGAGAGAGTAAGTGGCAAACAGGTATTTTTTATTGCCTGTGCGCATATCCTCAATTGCTTTTTTCCGCTCTGCCTTGCCCTTTTTAGTTGTCATTTTACTACTTATCATTACCGCTCGTTCTCTCATTGAGCGAGGAAGCGTGTTCATAAGTATTTCTAGATGATTCAATCTATCAGAAAGAATAAGAGAAGGATGTGCACTCTCGTTCACAAGCAGTGAACTGATTTGATGATTCCGTTCACTGTTCTCACAGAGAAATGTGATAAGCTTCATATAATTGAGGGTACCGTCTGTATTGATGCACTCTCTTCCAGGTTTTATTCCGGTATAGATAGGCGTTACACCCACTTTCATTATTCGATCTCCTACTGCTTCATCTGGTACAGTGTAAATCACTTGACCAAGTAAAGCGTAGGTTGTTGCTATCATCCCGTCAGAACGATGTACGGTAGCTGATAAGCCGAACTTGTGTCGGGCAGATAAACTGTTCAACACCTTGTAGAATTGAGTCATTGCGGTAGGTGTCCCGGAGCATCTATGACACTCATCGATTATAATAACATCCCATAGATACTTGTACTGTGCAAGGTCTAAGCGACACATGGTTTGTATAGTTGCAAATGTGATACCCTTCCCGATGTTCACTTTACCTTCGGTGATTGTTCCGATAAGCGATTCCTTCATGTATTGTTCGGCACGAGCTTTACTTTGATTGAGCAGGTCTTTCGTGTGAGTCAACCATAGTGCTCTTCGACCAAGCCGTTCTACAAGGGATATTCCTATCTGCGTTTTTCCGCTTCCTGCCGGGCTTTGAAGGATTCCGTAGTGCTTTGCGAGCATCTCATCGACCGCTTTTTGTTGATAGTCATACAACGGTACTTGACACTTGAAGTCTATCGGAACTTTTTCGGAAAAGTCCGCAAATATTTCATTACCTTGAAGCATTGGAGCGATGGCCCTCAGTGTGCCGAAAGGAAGGATAAGAGCGTTTCCTCGTACCTCGTATAGCGACAGGATTTCAGGGGTGTTCCCGACCCAAAAGTGCATTCGCACCTTTTTAGAGTAGTCGGGGTTTCTGATTTTAAGATTTTGATTGCACCATTGAATCAACTCCTGAGAGGGATTCTCGACTGTAATAGTGCTGCCGACAGTTACTTGCATTTTGCAATCCATTTGTCGAGTGGCTTCCCATGCTCGGATATGTCTTGCGCCGTCATGGATGACTTCTCATTTATGAACATTCTGATTGTGAAGTAAGGAATCATGTAGACTACCTCGGCGAGTTTGATTGCAAACCAACCTTCGCCATTTCCACAATCTTTCCACAAGCTCATTGAAAAATCCTGATTTACCTCAACTCTGCTGAGAGGAAATCCTTTTCCGGAGCATACCTTACAGTCGATGAGGTATGCCACCTTATTTCGTACAGCGATTACATCGGCAGGTTGCCCTGCTTGATTTTGAGCTATGTTATGACACCAAAACCCATGATTGAAGAGGATTTCACACAACTCCGATTCAAAGCTGTTGCCAAGTTTCCGATTGCTCATCTTATTCCTCCAATCTGGAATTATTCTCAATGATAGCTCTGAACTCTTCGGCCTCACTCATCAGTTTTCTTGGCATTGCGGCGTAGCACCTCCTTCAAAAGCTCCTCGGTAGTGAACTCAGAGAGCGAATGGGGAAGAGATCCCAAGACGGAAGATTTCAGGTAGAAAGCTGGACGAACGCCATAGTTACTAATGCGAGCATAGTTGATACTCAAACTACCATCCGAGCTGACACTCCGAGCGCTGAGAGCGCACCCATTGGATTCATTGCTATACGCAGTTGCGAGCCACCACCAATCATCAAGGTTAGGAATGACGGACCGGTACTTGCGATACATATTGCAAGTGAGAAGGAAAACCTTCTGAGTGGTTTCACCCACATAATCCTTCAAACCATTATCAGAAGTCAGGTCGATGGTCGTAGGGATGAGTGCCGAAGTGTCTGCACCGTTGGCTTTGAGTTTCTTAATGAATTCTCCGTTGAGATACTTGCAAAGCGTACTATTTGGGAAGTTATTACCGTTACCTTCATCAAAAGGCATATCACCGATGGATTTTTTAGCAAGAACAAGAATCTTGTTCTGCTCAACATCGAGAACGATGCAATCCAAACCGCCGTAGTTGATTACGCTCGAAGGAGCGATTTTGATGTTTGCTTTTGTCATAACGAAAATCTCCTTTGATTTTTGTTTCAAGTTATGCTATAATGATAGCGATTTAATTTTCTTTGCCGCTTACGGTGTTACCGCACCGTTGGCGGTTTTTTCTTTGTAAGACTTATAGAGAGTCATTACAGAGCGGGAATAATTCGTTGAGTAGATTCCTTTATTCCACAGGTTTCTTGCACCGCCCGTACCGCAGTTGTACAGCATAAGAGCGAGTTCTATATTACCATTGGTTTTTTCGAGATGGACTGAGATAATGTAGATACAGCACAAGATGTTTTCCTTCGGGTCAAGAAAGTTACTTACGCCGAGTGTTGATGATAACAATTCATGATTACATTGGTTGATTTGTGTAAGCCCATAATAGTTGGCTGTACTTACGCTATCTGGCCAAAACGAGCTTTCTTTGTCAATCAGAGCAATCACAAGCTCAATAGGCGCTTCGTAATCAGAACACTTCTCTCGTATGTAGTCCTGTAACTCCTCAGAGAGAGGGACCTCGAGATAAAAGACATGTGGCTCAGGAATGAGGTCAAGACTTGGACTTATAATGTCCGTTTGCATTACGGTTGCGGTCGAAACATCTGTCTTTGTTTCGGGTGGTAAGGTGTTCTGCGGTTTTGAAAGAAACGCCAAACAACCTATCGTAATCACTGTCGTGGAAAGTAAGATGATTCCTATAAGAGTCAAGCTAAGGCTGCTCCTCATAAACCATCGTTTGATACCGCTATGCCGTTTTCTACGGACGGTTGTCATTTTGAAACACCTCCAAACTTCCATTGATACTTCACACCGTACTTTTTGAAGTACCATTCTTCAAACTCCCGGCGATGCTCTTCATCCTTCAAATACCGGGAAACTGTTTTGGCAAGAAGTTTGCCGATTCTCTTTTTCGTCGACTCATCTAACGGAGTATTCACTCGCAAACTCCCATTTTTGATTCATAGTCATCGAGGATTTCAAGGGAAGTTTTGATGATGGTTTCAGCTTTTGCACCCTTACGAACTCCACGAAGGACAGAACTCATCTCCGTTTTCTCGGTGATAACACCTCGCTCTTCGAGGCGATTCACGAGCCAAGCGTTTGTAAGAGTGTTCCGATAGAGCATCAATCGAATTCTGTCTCGTTCTTCTCTCATATGGTTAACCTCCTTTTTCTTAAACTTTGTCAACCGTTGTTGACGTTCGTTTCATAAAAAATAAAAAAAGGAATCACAGAAAGAAAATTACATAAAATAGAAAATTTACAGGATAAAAGGTTAATTCAATACTTTTTGTTAAAAAATGATTCTGACAAATATAAAATTTTAATTTCAGATCAAGTAGGACTCAACAACAAAAAAACAGAAATTGATAAATTATTTGGTAATAAAGAGTTAGCTTTGAATTTAATTAATATTTTATGCGAAAACTCTATATCACCTAAACAATCAAACGATATTATACGTGACCTAGATAAGCATTCAATTAACTAATCAAAAAAAGACTACAAACTTACTTGAAAAGTATGAATGTAGTCTTTCTTTAATAGAAAAACGAAAAAATATTAAAAATATAAAAATAAATAAACTTTTAAAATTGCTCAGAATTTCTTGACAATTACTTATAACGATTTAATAAATGTAATTCATTATAGAGAACACATCATAGAACCAATGTAAAAATATAGGAACAAGTATATTTTTAGATTTGAGAAAAGCGATTCCAAAAACACTACCAGTAACAAAAACCGTAAAACAACCCAGAAACATAAATGGTACAGAATAATGGAATATAAAAATATATGATGGCAAATGTATCATAGCAAACATAATACTACTAATAATTACTGCTAGTATCATTTGCTTTTTGCTAGGCGACTTCCCAAGAAGAGCATTTTGTATCCATGCCCTAAATACCATTTCCTCTGGAATTGCCGGCTTTACAAGTACCCCAAAAGAGCAATCAAGTAATTTATATAAAAACTCATTTATACTAGAAAATTCTCTCAAAGCTCCTCCTAATACAAAACCAGTGAATTTCGATACAGCGAGACCAATAATCAAATATAAAGCTATTGGTAAAGTACACCAAAGAAATGTCTTCAATCTTACTTTATTAAAAAACAGTTCTTTTAGACTTACATACAAATCGTTTTTGAATATTGTTATCAAAACAACAATAGGTAAAACCCAAATAAGCCATCTTTCTATTGGGAAAGGCATATGATCCAAGGCGGGAATTAACGCATGACCAATCACAAATTGTGCTGTATATACAGTCACAAAAATAATGAAATGTAGTAATACAGCTATTAATGTAGGTTTTCTTTTACTCATTCTCTCATCTCCATTCAATTAATATGATAATACAATTCTATAATATTTGCAATAGCAAATAAAATTAATCACAGGTCAACCTCGTGAAAAAATTCCAGAGATATGGTAATTTATAGAGAAGGAGATCAATTATAATAGGTATTTTGAAAAGATAAGTGATAGCAAACATTAATAAAAAGTAAAATACAATTTGATAGAAGTAGTAATCATAGCAATAATAGTAGTGATGTAACGGGTAAAATAATGAAGTGAAATGTCAATGTATTGCCAATTTAAAGAGGTTAAATGCCCTTTTAATGATGATCTATTACATGTCATCATTTACAACAAATTCAGCTAACTTTTTCATGCGGTTGGCCCTGAGACTGTTTTCCAAGTATGTTGATTTTAAGTGTGTTATATGCTAAAATAAATTGAGATTATGTTAACAAAGGAGCTTAAAAATGAGAATAAAAAATATAATTATGCCTTTTATATGTTGTGGAATGCTTTTAAGCAGTTTTCAATTTGGAAATTGTCGAGCTTTGTCTTTATACGAAAAGTATTCGTGCTATTTTGAAGAAAAAGATTCAGATGATATTGTTATTAGAAAAACAAATGAAAAGGATAAAGAAATATTAGAAAATATGATTATTGGCGAAGGAAAAGAATTTACTCGTTATTTGGGATATGGAGCAGAAGTAGCTGATATTGATGAATTTTTGACTACAAGCGAAAATGAACTTAGCCTAACGATTAAAAATCCTATTCATGATGTCGTAGGTCAGATATTGATTGGGAAAAGTAGTAATGAGAATCAATTAAGTGTATCTTGTTGGATAGGGGAAAATTTTCGAGGAAATGGATATGCACATTTAGCAATATCTAAGGTGATGTCAATTATATGGAAAGCAAATAACAATATATCCTTTGAATTTGAGATAGATGATGAAAATATTTCATCTATCAAAACAGTGAAAAAAGTTTGCGAAAATTTGAATATAGATTTTAATGATCCAGATTCTCATAGATTTACAAAAAGTGAATCTCATACAGTTGAAATTAAAGCACAAAAAAATGATGATCAATCGTCGACTTATGACATACAATTTTATGTTGATAATATATTAATTGACAATGTAGTTAAAACAAAACAAGATATTTAAAAAAATATTCTCAGGACAAATTAGACAGTGGTGTATTGCTTAAAAGCGCTTCTTCAATTTATGTAATAAGATATTCAGACTGAATTTAACAATTATACAATTTGAACTTACCTTCTAATTTTTCAAATAAAATAAAAAACGGATTATATTACAGTTTTCAGGCTGTTTTATAGTCCGTTTTATTTGTATTAAGCTTAAGTTTTCTCAATTTTAACATGATATTGCTTTTGTCGTTTGGATAGAAAATGAAGTCTGCAAATCCAATTCTTGCAGGCATTTCACGCACGATTTTATATTTCGTTCTGGCACTTAAGTTCACAAGGGTAACTATACAAGCAAGCAAATTTTTATCGTTGTACTTTATAATCGGGATATTTATATAATGTGCTTCTTGAATAAGTTTTTCCATTGTTTCGGTGTCTTTTTTGAGCGTGACTTTTAGCATTTCGTTTGATTTCATAACAATTTCAGAGATCGCACCCATTGACTTCTTTTCCAATGCTTTATCATTGTGCATTTGATTTCTAAGGAATATTCTTATTGCGGCTATACTTTGTTAATTTTTGTGCCTGGTTGTAATTTGCTCACCTATATTCTTCATGTTCATTATTTAAACAAATCCTACATCATTTTTGATTAAAATTTCTACTAACGATTCAACGTACATTTATATCTCGTATACTTTTTATTTTTTATGATTTCTGCTTTAAATCCATATTTTTTGTAAAATCCTACTGCGTCATCGTCGGTCTCCGCAAAAAGAGTTTTAATATTTAGCTTTTCTGTAATGTAGTCAATCAGTTTTGAAGCGATGCCTTGTTTTTGGTAATCTTTATCAACTGATATATCAATGATTTCATAGTTTTCATTATTAATCTTTTGAACTACAATTATTCCAGAAATTTTATCGCTATTAAAACTTGCAAAAGAAGAAATATCCTGGTTTTTGTGGTAGTTCTCTGTAAGTTTTAGAAGTTTTTCTTTCGTAGGATTATAATGACTGTTTTTCAAGATTTTTAATACATCTTCATTCGAATTTATCGTTTCTTTTATATTTCTGATTGTCATACCTTAATACTTTTTCCTTTCTTTACGTAGTTTTTTATAAATATGGGCCTGCTCCATTTTTACACGTGCCTCACTGAGAATTTTTTCAACTTGTCTTAAATAATCATTATCTGATAAATTTAAATTTTGTAATTCTTCACATTTTTTATTGGATCCTTAAAAAACTTAGTCAATGTAGTCTTTCTAAATCTTCTCACTAACGAAGCAAAAATTTGTCCATAAGATAAAAATAGTAGAATACAGACGGCTATCTTAAAATATTTTCTCCTGTTGATTAAATATTAATCTAGCATCATAATTGTATCATAAAATAGTATTATTTAAAACAAATCTTAGTGACGTTAATTTTGTTATCTTAATTAAATAAAAATGGACTATATCTCAGTTTTTGCACTGTCTTCTCAATACTTAAAACCGAATGTATTCACAGAGTTAAACCATCTAATTATGAGTATGCTAAATGTCTTATAACCGAATACATCAATTTTTACAACAATTATGCTATTCAGTCCAAAACGAAACTGACTCCGTTAGAAAGACGAAATCAGTTCATTGCTTAATTTTTGATTTTTTGCTAAAAATTAGTCTTTTTATCAATTCTTATCTATCTTATAAAGTTATGTGCAACTTCATCCGACTGCTCAATTGGTACTGAATTTTCACATAGTAGTGTAATTAAATCTAATGCTGCTTGTTTATCGTCAAACAGCTTATTAATTTCTAAATCTGTATTTTCATCATTGAACTGCTCTGAAATTAAAATTTTATACTTATCATAGATATCTTTTAATAAGAAATATTTAATTATTTTTTCCTCTTGCCAATTTCTTATTTTACTCAATTTTCTTTCTACAACTAAATTTTTCATTATATTTTATTCTCCTTGTTTTTTAATAAATCCTCTATAACTTCACTTGATTGCTCTGACGATATTGAATTTTCATACAAGAATTTAATTAAATTAAAAGCTGTCTCTTTATCGTCAAATGACTTGTTAATTTCTGTTTCTGCATCTTTATTATTGATTTGTTCTGAAATTACGATTTTATATTTATCATAATCATCTTTTAATAAGAAGTATTTAATTATTCTTTCCTCTTGCCAGTTTCTTATTTTATTCAATTTTCTTTCTGTAATTAAAGTCCCCACTTTATTTCCATTCTCCTTGCTTTTTAATAAATCCTCTATAACTTCGTTTGACTGTTCTAATGATATAGAATTCTCATATAAAAACTCAATTAAACTCAAAGCTGTTTCTTTGTCATTAAACAATTTATCAATTTTCGTTTCATTATTATCATTTTGATCTACAATTATAATTGTATAATCACTTTCGTCATGTGAAGATAAGAAATATTTAATTAATTTTTCATTCTGCAGCCCTCCTGCTCTACTAAATTTTTTTTCTTTAATTAATTGTTTCAATTTAATGCATACCTCCGATTTTTATTATTGCAATACTGCGTCATCACTGTATTTTATATTCTAAATGCTTTTTAACATTATAAACCCTTACTGTTTTATTTTCAAGTAATATTTTGGACTTTTTATCATTTTCTACCAAATGCATAAATACAATGTTGCCATTTAAATATAATTATTCATGTTATGTCTATTGTAAGTTGCTAGTCAAAATGACTTAAATAAAGCTACTGCATGCATTTTTATGATTACACAGTGTGAATAATTCAATATTCTTGTCAATTCTTTGAAATTATGATATAATTAATAAAAACTCGAGCAAAGATATGTTCAAAAAGGTAAATCACAAATTTATGAAAATTCATAGGAAAGAAATTTGTAAGTAAAAAAGTTAGCAAGAACGGATAGGGGGAAATTATATGTCTAAAGTGTACTTGATTTGCGGAAAAATTTGTAGTGGGAAATCGTATTATTCCAAAAGTCTAAAAGAACAGGTTAATGCAGTTATTCTTTCGCCGGATGAAGCGACATATGATTTAATTAATAATGAGCAAGGAGAATTTTATGATATTTTTTGTCGTAGACTGATAAATTACATGGATAAAAAATGTGTGGAAATAATTAGGGCAGGAGCAAATGTTATTTATGATCGTGGACTTTGGAGCAAAGAAGAAAGAATTAAGGTTAAGAATTTTTTTAAAGAAAGAGACGTAGATATGGAATTACATTATGTCCATGTATCCGATGAAAATTGGAAAAAGCAAATTGAAGAACGTAATAAAATGGTTGAAAATGGAAAAGGTGGTTCGAATTTTTATTTAGATGAAGGGCTGATGAGCAAATTAATTTCTAAGTTTGAAGAACCAGCTGAAGATGAGGTAGATGTTTGGTATGAAAATGATTATATGGATAGAAAAATAAAGTAAAGTATTATAATGTAAGCAGAGCTGATGTTTGTTAAGCTTTGTTCAAACGTGAATGTTTAAAATATACTTTGTTGTCGTCACTTATGATAGCAAGTACAAATTTTTCTTTGTTGATGGTAAAACTGTCAGAAAGAAACACAGCTAACTATGTTTTTTAATATTTTTTCGTTTTTCTATTAAAGAAAGATTACATTCATACTTTTTAAGTAAGTTTGTAGTCTTTTTTTGATTAGTTAATAGAAGTCTTATCTAGGTCATGTATAATATCGTTTGATTGTTCAGGTGATATAGAGTTTTCGCATAAAATATTAATTAAATTCAAAGCTAATTCTTTATTATCAAATAATTTATCAATTTCTGTTTTTTTTCTTCATCCAGTAAGAAAATCTCCATCTCTCAGTAATAGTGTGAGGATATCACGAATTTTATAGAATATTAACTCTATTTGTTATTGCAAATATTATAAAATTGTATTATAATTTACCTCATATTAATTGAATGGAGATGAGAGAATGAGTAAAAGAAAACCTATATTAATAGCTGTATTACTACATTTCATTATTTTTATGACTGTATATACCGCAAAATGTGTGATTGGTCATGCATTAATTCCTGCCTTGGATCCGGTGCCTTTTCCAATAGAAAGATGGCTTATTTGGGTTTTACCTAGTGTTATTTTGATAACAATATTCAAAAATGATTTGTATGTAAGTTTAAAAGAACTGTTTTTCAATAAAGTTAGATTGAAGACATTTCTTTGGTGTACTTTACCAATAGCTTTATTTTTGATTATTTGTTTTGCTGTATCGAAATTTACTGGTTTTGTATTAGGAGGATCCTTGAGAGAATTTTCTAGTATAAATGAGTTTTTATCTGAATTACTTGATCATTCTTATGGAGTACTTATAGTGCCGGCAATCCCAGAGGAAATGGCATTTAGGGCATGGATACAAAATGCTCTTCTTGGGAAGTCGCCTAGCAAAAAGCAAATGATATTAGCAGTAATTATTAGTAGTATTATGTTTGCGATTATGCATTTGCCATCATATATTTTTATATTACATTTTTCTGTACCATTTATGTTTATACCTTTTTTTACAGTTTTTGTTATTGCTATTGTTTTTGGAATCGCTTTTCTCAAATCTAAAAATATACTTGTTCCCATATTTTTACATTGGTTGTATGATGTGTTCTTCGGAATGATTTACACTTATTAAATTGCTATAAGTAATTGTCAAGAAATTCTGAGCAATTTTAAAAGTTTATTTATTTTTATATTTTTAATATTTTTTCGTTTTTCTATTAAAGAAAGACTACATTCATACTTTTTAAGTAAGTTTGTAGTCTTTTTTTGATTAGTTAATTGAATGCCTATCTAGGTCACGTATAATATCGTTTGATTGTTCAGGTGATATAGAGTTTTCGCATAAAATATTAATTAAATTCAAAGCTAATTCTTTATTATCAAATAATTTATCAATTTCTGTTTTTTTATTGTTGAGTCCTACTTGATCTGAAATTAAAATTTTATATTTGTCAGAATCATTTTTTAACAAAAAGTATTGAATTAATCTTTCATCTTGTAAATTTTCTATTTTATGTAATTTTCTTTCTGCGACTAAAATACTTATCATATTGTTTTTCTCCTCTTTTTTTAGTAAATCATTTATCACGTCATTGGATTGCTCAGGGGTTATAGAATTTTCATATAAGATATTGATTAGGTTCAAAGCTAGTTGTTTGTCATCAAATAATTTATCAATTTTTATTTCTTTGTTATCAGTTTCGGTTTGTTCTAAAATTAGAATTTTATACTTATCCTGATCATTTTTTAATAAAAAGTATTGAATTGACCTCTCATCTTGTAATTTTTCAATTTTACTTAATTTTCTTTCTGCGACTAAAATCCTTGTCATATTTGTTTCTCCTCACTTTTTAATAGATCATTTACCACTTCATTTGATTGTTCTGGTGTAATAGAATTTTCACATAGGAATTTAATTAAATCTAAAGCTGTTTCTTTATTACCAAATGACTTATTAATTTCAATTTTTTTATTGTCGATATCATCTTGATCGAAAATTACAATCTTATAATTAAATTTGTCATAAGAGGACAAGAAATATTTAATTAATCTTTCTTTTTGCAAGTTTCCTATTTTACTAAACCTTTTTTCCTCAATTAAATCACTCAATTTATTGTTTACCTCCATTTTTAATTATTACTAAATTTTAACATTTATTATATCATCTAGGGTTTACTAGACTTAATTTGAAATGTTTCTAATATTATAACTCTAATGTGTCTTAGTTTCAAGTGTTTTTATGTATTTTAGCATATTTTATATAAAATACATGGACTAAGCATTATTATTTAAACATAATCATTTGTATTATAAATATAAATGTACTTGAATATGTACGATTTATCAAAATTTTAAAACAGATCAAAGTGAAATATAGTATATATAAAAAACGTTGCCTCAAATCAAGAGACAACGCAAATTTCAATAAAAGGAGATGATTTTTATGTATGAAATTTAAAACTCGTATGCTAAATAAAATTAATAGTACAACTTACCGAACTCAAAACCTGTAATCGAATATAATCCCGTACAACAAATACCTAACTATTTTTCAACAGTGATTCGATTCGATAAATCTTCCAGTGTCATCTTAAATTTGACACCCAGTTAAATGAATTCTAATCCTTGATATCTTTTTCATTTAACTTAATTATATTATAACATATTTTAATTTAGTTGTGTTCGATTTAACAAAATCTTAACATAAATTTAATCAAACTTTAACATTGGCATATTTGCTGTGAACAATATTCATTTTGCTATAGTATCTGTATTTTTGAGATAATTTGATTAAAAAATTAAATTGTAGTACGAGCTATCTACCAAGTGTATAATAAATATTAAACTTTCATAATAACAGGACAACCGCGTGAAAAAAATCCATAGATATGGTAATTTATAGAGAAGGAGATCAATTATAATAGGTATTTTGAAAAGATAAGTGATAGCAAACATTAATAAAAAGTAAATATAATTTGATAGAAGTAGTAATCATAGCAATAATAGTAGTGATATAACGGGTAAGATAATAAAGTGAAATGCCAATGTATTGCCAGTTTAAAGAGGTTAAATGCTCTTTTAATGATGATTTATTACATGTCATCATTTACAACAAATTCAGCTAACTTTTTCATTCGGTTTCTCTAGGATTGTTTTCTAAATATATTGATTTTAAGTGTGTTATATGTTAAAATAAAACGAGATTATATTAACAAAGGAGCTTAAAAATGAGAATGAAAAATATAATTATGCCTTTTATATGTTGTGGAATGGTTTTAAGCAGTTTTCAATTTGGAAATTGTCGAGCCTTGTCTTTATACAAAGAGTATTCATGTTATTTTGAAGAAAAAGATTCAGAAAATATTGTTATTAGAAAAACAAATGAAAAAGATAAAGAAATATTAGAAAATATGATTATTGGCGAAGGAAAAGAATTTACTCGTTATTTGGGATATGGAGCAGAAGTAGCTGATATTGATGAATTTTTGACTACAAGTGAAAATGAACTTAGTCTAACGATTAAAAATCTTAGTAATGATGTTGTAGGTCAGATATTGATTGGAAAAAGTAGCAACGAGAATCAATTAAGTGTATCTTGCTGGATAGGGAAAAATTTTCGAGGAAATGGATATGCGCATTTAGCAATATCTAAGGCAATGTCAATTATATGGAAGGCAAATAATAATATATCATTTGAATTTGAGATAGATGATGAAAATATTTCATCTATCAAAACAGTGAAAAAAGTTTGCAAAAATTTGAATATTGATTTTAATAATCCAGATTCTCATAGATTTACAAAAAGTGAATCTCATACAGTTGAAATTAAAGCATTGAAAAATGATGATCAATCGTCGACTTATGACATACAATTTTATGTTGATAATATATTAATTGACAATGTAGTTAAAGCAAAACAAGATATTTAAAAAAAATATTCTCAGGACAAATTAGACAGTGGTGTATTGCTTAAAAGCGCTTCTTCAATTTATGTAATAAGATATTCAGACTGAATTTAACAATTATACAATTTGAACTTATCTTCTAATTTTTCAAATAAAATAAAAAACGGATTATATTACAGTTTTAAGGCTGCTTTATAGTCCGTTTTGCTAATTGCTAATAACATGTCAAATTTTGATATTAATTTTAATAATATCTTAATCTAATAAAAACTATCTGTTAAGTATCTCAATCGCACGTTTTACATGTTCATCTTCCAATCCCATAAAATAATCATCATCATCTTTTTCCCTTCTTGTTATAACAAAGTAGTCTGAAAGCCAATTCCATATCCAAAAATCATCATCATCTAAAATAACAAATCTTTTTAAATTACCTTTGTCTAGTATCCATTTTCTTATTTCTAAAGGCCTTGCATATGGACCAGTTGTTAAATATTCAGTATAATCACTTACAGTTAAGCCATACTTATCAAGTTTATCTTTGAGTTCCTTCATTATTGACAAATCATGTTCACTGGTAATGCGTTCAGGTTCTTCATTATATACTTTAAAATAATGTCTCCATGATGATGACATTACAATTTTTGCTTGCGTCGCTTCTACTATGTCCTTAAGCCTTTTTACTCTAGGCTCTTGTATGTATATATTTTCTCTATGTTTCCTTTCAAAATCATTATCGTTCAGAACTCCATCCACATCCAGAAATATAACCTTTTCATATTCACTACTTCTGACGTCCTCACGGCTTATCTCATAACTTTCTGTCATTTAATTCAACTCCAAATTCTAAATATCTTCAATTTTAACCTTGTGACTTTTGTTTTTCGTATTATAAACAATCCCAATGGCTAATTTCTGCCCTGTATAGTCCTTTAATGCCAATGCATATCTTTTTTCTTTAATTTGTTCTATTGCTTTTTCAGGAGTGCTATTCTTCTTCAGTTCAATTATAAATGCTGGTTCATTTTTGTTTTTCGGATAAAAGATAAAGTCTGCAAATCCAATCCCGGCTGGCATCTCTCTTATTATTTTATACTTCGCTCTTGCGCTCAAATAAACTAATGCGATTACGCATGAAAGTGAGTTCTCGTCGTTGTATTTGATTATCGGTATGTTGATGTCGTGTGCCTCTTGTATTATTCTTTCCATTGTCTTTGTATCTTTTCTTAAAGTTGCATCTAACATTTCATTTGATTGTAATACTAAGTCAGAAATTGCTCCCATTGATTTATCTTCCAATGCCTCATCAAATTTTATTCTAAGTTCTTTATTCGGTATTGTCAATGTTTCGTCATAATAACTTAAAAATCCGTAAATTGTCATCGCTGAAAGTATTTGATTCCTAGTATTTAGTTCTTTTTTCTCTGCCCCATAGCCTTTTAATTTTATTTTCAACGGTATATTTGCTACCATTTGTACTATATCATTCTTTACGTCTTCTATGCCATTATTCATATAATATAATATCTCGTCCATTGGTCCTGTATTTGTCCAATAGCTTTGACAAGTTCCATCATTAAGCGCATATACTACTGACCTCGGATTAAATATATCAATGCCTGAACAAGTTTTATATCCATTATACCAATTTTTTAATTTTTCAAATGTTATCTCTTCTTGCTTCTCACATAATTTTCTAGTCTCTTCTGCTGTAAAGCCAAAATACTTACAATACACTTTATCATTTAATATATTATATTCTTTGAACATATTCAATGCTGATCCTGACGAATATTTTGCTATTGGTAGTACTCCTGTCATATATGCGAGCTCTACATATGGTTTATCTTTTAACAAGTCCTCTAAAAATCTCAAAAATTCCTTTCTGTCGTCTTCAGAAAATAGACTGTTATTAAATATATAATCCCATTCGTCTATTATAAATATGAATTCTTCACCTGTTTTATCAAGTATTTCTTTGAACATTTCACTTATAGTATTCTCTTTATTTACATCCGGATAAAATTCAATTATGTCCTGTATCAATCTACCTTTATAAAATTCTATATAGTCTGAATATGTCTTAAGATCGCTTGAATTAGAGTTGAAAGTAATATAAACTAAGTTATGCTTATTTAAATGTTCCAGATATGTTTCACTTTTGCTTATCTCAAGTTTATCAAATAATTCCTTAAAATTAGCATTCTTTGAATAATAACTAGCCAACATCATCGCATTTATTGTCTTTCCAAATCTTCTCGGTCTCGTTATGCAGACATATTGAGAAGATGTCCCTACTAATTCATTCATTTTTTCTATTAATTCCGACTTATCTACAAAATATTTGTCTTTCGTTGTTTTAGCAAATTGATTTATTGATGCTACATTGTTTAAAAAGTATGCCATAAATATATTTCCTCCTTAAAATTATTAAATTTCTTCTATTTTTACGTGATGTTTCTTTAATTTTGCTATTATAAACAGTGCCAATTGCTAATTAGTCTTTCAATGCTAATGTATATTTCTTTTCTTTGATTTGTTTAATGCCTCTTTGGGCGTGCTGTGTTATTCCTTTTGTAATAATGAGCTCAAGGCTGTTCCTATTGATTCATTCTCTAATGCCTTTTTGAAGAAGTTTCTTTGGTCTAGAATCCAACCAGCTCATTGGTTTTATTATACTATAACATATGCAAAAAAGCAAGGAGACATTATTATGACAGTTTAATATTTATTATGCACTTGATAGATAGGTCATACCATTTAATCAAATTGTCTCAAGGAGACAGATACTATAGCAAAACGAACATTATTTGCAACAAATATGATAATGTTAAAGTTTGATTAAATTTATGTTAAGATTTTGTTAAATCGAATACATCTGAATTAAAGTATGTTATAATATAATTAAGTTAAATGAAGAAGATGTTAAGGATTGAGATTCATTTGACTGGGTGCCGGAATTAGAATGGCACTGAAAGTTTATCGAATTAAAGCGCTATTGAAGAAGAATTAGATATCTGTTGTACGGGATTATGTTTGATTAAAGGCTTTTGATTCGGTAGATTGTACGATTAATTTTATTTAGCATACGAGTTTTAAATTTCATACATAAAAATCATCTCCTTTTATTAAAATTTACGTTGTCTCTTGATTTGAGGCAACGTTTTTTATATGTACTATACCTGACTTTGATCTATTTTAAGATTCTGATAACCATAAATGATATAGAAATGTTAGAATCTAATGACAATTAAAAGTGGAGGCAAGGTTTAGTAAAGTAAGGAACTTGCAAAAAGAAAGATTAATTAAATATTTTTTATCATCTTTATGATAAATTTAATTATAAAGTTTCGATCAAGATGATATCGATAATAAAGAAATTGAAATTGACAAGTAAAAGGAAATATTTTTTGACAACGGATTTATGCAATCCTGCATTGCCATGCCTTCTTGCTTTTCTTACTATATTATGGTATAATAAAACCAATGAGTCGGCTGAATTTTCAACGGGAAAAACCTCTTTAAAAAGGCATTGGAGAATGAATTAATGGAAACAGCATTGAGTTTAGTATTACAATCGCATAAAGATGTTAAAGACTACGTTGAGAAAAGACACGGGGACTATAAAAAAGGATAACACGCCCGAAGAAGCATTGAAACAGATAAAAGAAAAGAGATATGCATTGGCATTGCTTATGATAGCAAATTGAAGAAGATATCATGTAAAAATAGAAGAAATTTAGTAATTTTAAGGGGGGAGGCATATTTATGACATACTTTTTGAACAACGTAGCATCAGTAAATCAATTCACTAAGACAACGAAAGATAAATATTTTGTAGACAAGTCGGAACTAATAGAAAAAATGAATGAATTAGTAGGGACATCTTCACAATATGTATGCATAACAAGACCGAGACGATTTGGAAAGACAATAAATGCAATGATGTTGGCTAGTTATTATTCAAAGAAAGCTAATTTCAGGGAACTATTTGATAGACTTGAGATAAGTAAAAGTGAAACATATTTGGAACATTTAAATAAACATAATGTAGTTTATATTACTTTTAATTCTAATTCAAGCGATCTTAAGACATATTCAGACTATATAGAGTTTTATAAGAGCAGATTGATACAAGATATAATTGAATTTTATCCGGATGTAAAGAAAGAAAATACTATAAGTGAAATGTTTAAAGAGATACTTGATAAAACAGGAGAGGAATTTATATTTATAATAGACGAATGGGATTATATATTTAATAATAATCTATTTTCGGAAGACGATAGGAAGGATTTCTTAAGATTTTTAGAAGATTTATTGAAAGATAAGCCATATGTAGAGCTTGCATATATGACAGGAGTACTGCCAATAGCAAAATATTCGTCAGGGTCAGCATTAAACATGTTTAGAGAGTATAATATATTAAATGATAAGATATATTGTAAGTATTTCGGATTTACATTAGAAGAGACCAGAAAATTATGCGAAAAACAGGAAGAGGTGACCTTTGAAGAATTAAAAAGTTGGTATGACGGACACAAGACTTGTTCAGGAATTGACATATTTAATCCTAGATCAGTAGTATATGCGCTTAATGATGGAACATGTCAGAACTATTGGACAAATACAGGGCCAATGGATGAGATATTATATTATATCAATAATGACATAGAAGAAATAAAGAATGATATAGTACAGATGGTAGCAGGGATACCGGTTGAGATTCATTTAGAGGGATATAGCGCAGAGCAAATAGATTTAGATACGAGAGATGAAATACTTTCGGCAATGACGGTTTATGGATTTTTAAGTTATCATGACGAGACATTGACAATACCGAATAAGGAACTGAGAATAAAATTTGATGAGGCATTAGAAGATGAGTCAATGGGAGCAATCTCGAGCTTAGTATTACAATCGGATGAGATGTTAAATGCAACTTTGAGCAAAGATACAGAGACAATGGAAAGAATAATACAAGAGGCACACGACATCAACATACCGATAATCAAATACAACGACGAGAATTCGTTGGCATGTGTGATTGCATTGGTTTATTTAAACGCAAGGACGAAATATAAAATAATAAGAGAGATGCCAGCAGGGATTGGATTTGCAGACTTTATTTTTTATCCGAATAACAAAAGTAAGCCAGCATTCATAATTGAATTAAAAAAGGATAGTACACCTGAAGAAGCATTGAAACAGATTAAAGAGAAGAGATATGCATTGGCATTGAAGGACTATACAGGACAAAAATTAGCCATTGGGATTGTTTATGATAGCAAAAACAAGAGTCACAAAGTTAAAATTGAAAATATTTAGAATTTGGAGTTGAATTAAATGACAGTAAGTTATGAGATAAGAAATGAGGACACTGAGAATGAGGAGTATGAAAAGGTTATATTTTTAGATGTGGATGGAGTTCTGAACGATAATGATTTTGAAAGGAAGCATAGAGAGAAAATATATATACAAGAATTTAGAGTGAAAAGACTTAAAGACATAGTAGAAGCGACACAAGCAGAAATTGTAATGTCATCATCATGGAGACATGGTTTTAAATTATATAATGAAAAACCTGAACGCATTACCAGCGAACATGATTTGTCAATAATGAAGGAGCTCAAGGATAAACTTGATAAATATGGCTTAAGTGTAATTGATTATACTGAATATTTAACAACTGGTCCGTATGCAAGACCTTTAGAAATAAGAAAATGGATACTAGACAAACCTAATTTAAAAAGATTTGTTATTTTAGATGATGATGATTTTTGGATATGGAATTGGCTTTCGGACTACTTCGTAATGACAAAAAAGAAAAGAGATAAGTACGGTTATGATATGGGATTAGAAGATGAGCATGTAAAACGTGCGATTGAGATACTTAACAGATAATTTTTTGTTAGAATAAGACATTGCTATTGAAAATGCTATTAAAATCTAGCATGTTATTTAATAATTGATAAAATGGACTATAAGACAGTACAAAAAAACTGAGATATAGTCCATTTTTATTTAATAAAATAACAAAATTAACATTATTAAGATTTGTTAAGTTTATGTTAAATAGTACTATTTTATGCTTTTTTATGATACAATTATGATGCTGGGTTAATATTTAATTAATGGAGGAATAAATTGTGAGATATTTTAAGATAGTTGTTTGTACTTTACTATTTTTTATCTTAGGGGCAAATTTTTGCTTTGCTAGTGAGATTGAAGATTCGGAAAGACTATATAAAGAAATAGTAAAATTTATTGAAATTAACAAAGATGTTTTACCAGAAAATATGGATAATATTTGTACTAAATATATATGTGAAAACAATAATACATTTGAATACGATAGGCCGAAAAATATTATAAATCTGTATAGAGGGTTTAGTGATGTAAAGTATGTTGAAGAGTTTAAAAAAGGCAGATATTTTATGTCTTCTTTAAGAAATGTCAGAGGCAGTGGGATATATACTACAACGAGTATGGATTGTGCTAAATATTATAGTGATGAGAAAAGACCAGAAACAATTGTTAAAATAGCGATAAATATGAATGGAGTAAAGATATTAGAAAGTGAATATTTAGAAAGATTAAAAAAACTTATTATTAAGAATCACAATATAGAATTTGGTGAATTTGATTCTAAAGTCAAAGAAGATTACATTTATGATAGTATGAAAGATTATATTGACGAAGTTTTTAAGGATCCGATGAGAAAATGTGAAGAATTACAAGATTTACATTTATCGGATGAGGATTATTCAAGACAAGTTGAAAAAATTCTCAGTGACACACGTGTAAAGATGGAACAAGATCCTATTTATAAAAAATTACGTGCAGAAAGGAAAAAGTATTATAGAACAAATAAATCATATATTTGGTTTAATGCAGGATTACTTGCAAAGCTACTTGGATATGATATTTTACATAGTACGGACTTTTTGAGAGAATGTATTAGTTTTAAAGAGGAGGAGTACTTAATTGTAAATCCTTCACTAATAGAATTAAATTTTTAGTTTGACTTAATGAAGGTTTAGAAAATAGAAAAGAGGATACCCTTCTATGGTAGAATAGAATCCACAGAAGGGCAACTTAACATAAGTATTAAAATGCTATACTTTTTAAATAAAAACAATATGATTTCGAAAGACATAATATCATAATAAAAGAGGTTTGTCAATAGTTTTTTGAAAAAATCACGTTCATTTCATAAAAAAGGAACCATAAAAAGAAAACAAATCAAAGAGAAAAAGAAGCGCAATGGAGATTTGCAATAACGGAAGACCAAAGATATCAGGGATATGTAAAGCATAAATTAAGTAGTATGATGACATTTGCCAATAATAAAGAAGCTTTTTTTAAGAGAAACTTGGAATAGAGAAGATAGCATCAAAGCCAAAACAGAGATCCTCAACGCTTAAAATAATGACAGCATATCTAACGTAGTTGTTTTAGAAAAGGAAAAGATACGGGAGAAGACCAATGGGATACCAGTATTTCAAGAAATGTTTGGATACTTGAAAACAAAAGGCATGACTATCATAGCAGATGCAATGTATTACATTATGAAAGGGCAATAGAGAAAGAGCGAGATGTGTTCGGGCTAGAATAAAATCAAAAGAGTCTGTATAAAGATAGTGAAAAATAAAGACAAAGCAACTGAAGAGACTAGCTATTATATTTTCAATTCAAAAGCTCCCACAAAAAAGTTACTTGCTATTTTAAGAAAACATTGGAAGATTGAAAGCATGGCACTGTATATTGACTTATTTCTTGTATTTAAATTTATGAAACGGGCCTAGAAAAAATAAATTAAATGTAGTAATACTATTGCAAAAATCGTATAATTTATGTATAATGAATATATAAGGAATGATTTATATGTAAAATTTAAAATATAAATTATAGAAAAGTAGGTGAATGTTAAAGTAAAAAATATAAAAATTGATCAAAAGACTATAAAAATTTAAAAGGGGTTTAAAAATTGAAGCTTTTTAAAATATTTAAATCGGTTGCATTATCGATAGTTTTATCAACGGCAGCCGTTTGTATTAAAGGACAAGCAACGATTAGTCCAATACCTGTAAGCGGTAGGGTTTTACGAGCAGATAAAAGACTAGGAGATAACAGTGATTGGATGGAAGTAGCACGATTGAATGGATACTCATTAATTGTAAGGATGAATTGCTTATCAGAGAAGACGACGTATAGCAATAGTAATACTTATAATGGATATTTAAATTCAAATGTAAAGCAATTGATGGATAGATGGTTTTTAACATTGGATGATGGACTTTTGAAAAGACTAGCCGTCGGGAATGATGCGGAAGCAAACTTAGGATGTTTTGATAGCCTTGATTGTACGACATATCAATATAATAATCCAGGGGAGCTTCAAGGGAGTGGCATCAGCTTACCAGACTTCAACAAACCTCCGTCTCCTTTTGCCCTTAGCTTTCAGGAGGCAAGAAAATTTTTATTTTCTCAAGCAGATTTAAGGCATAGTGATCCAGCGGCATATGCTAATTACTTACTTTTAGCGGGCTCGAGGAAAAGAGAAAGATTTTATTTAAGATTTATTCCAGCGGGAACAGATTATTTACCAATTGAAGCGAGCTGGTTACGTTCTCCGTCGAGTAATTTAACGTCAGCATCATGCAGTGGAAAGATGAATTTAGCAGGAAGAACTTTATTCTGTGATAATTTAAAGAAAGAGTATGGAATAAGGCCTGCTATGTGGGTTCATTCATCTATATTTGCAGGGGTAAATCCAGTACATATACCAACAGAACTGATTGAATCTATGAATGTGGATGAAAATGCTAAGACTAAGATTATAAACTTACTCTCCTGCGAATATTATTATAAGAACATGTTTACAAATTGTGAGCTAGAATATGACAGACCGAAGTATTTCGTGATGTTCTCTAACAATCCAGGAATGGAAGATATAAAAAAGTTTATAGGTACTTACAATAGAATGGGAATCATACCTACAAATGCAATCGTACATCTAGGGCAGACTGATCTAACTAAACTAAATATAGACGATCTTGAGCAATTATTAAGGTCGAAATTAGAAAATGCAAGTGGCGGTTCACTAATAATAAATGTCAAGAACGTTTTTGATTTTACATCTGAAGAAGATTTTAAACTAAAATTTGAAAAATTCATCAAAACTTTATCAAGCAGCAGCAAATGCTTAGTTGTAATGACAAATTGTACTCCTCGATTGAAAGAATATATATCAAAAGATCAATGGGAAAGTGATATATTTGAAATGATTGATTTAAAAGAAGAACAACCAATACCGATGGATGAGTGTCAAGAGAAACATGTTGATATTATTACTAAGCCGACGATTGAAGAATGCATGAAACCATTGGATTCATTAGTTGGCATGAATGATTTTAAAGAATTAGTTAAGGGACTGCTACGTGATTTTAAAATTTTTGAAATAGATTCGAAAATGGGCATAGAAAGGGAAAGACCTCGTCTTCACATGATACTAATGGGCAATCCAGGGACAGGAAAGACTACAGTTGCTCAGACACTGGGAGACATATTATTCAATGCAGGAATAATTAAACGAAATAAAGTAATAAAAGTAGAGAGAGCAGATTTAGTTGGCAAGTATCAAGGGCATACAGAGGCATTTGTAAAGAGTAAATTGAAAGAAGCTGAAGGAGGCATTTTATTTATTGATGAGGCATATAGTCTAGCTGCTGGAGGTAATAGAGATTTTGGACAACGTGTTATAGAAGGACTTCTCACGCCGTTGACTACTGACGATTGCATTATAATTGTTGCAGGATATGTAGACGAAATGCAGAAATTTTTAAGATCGAATTCAGGACTTTCAGGGCGATTTAATCATAAAGTGATATTAAAAGACTATACGGCGGAAGAACTTTTAGAAATATTCGAAAATTTATGCAAAAAGAGTAATTTTACTTTAGAAGAGGGAGCCGGGGAATATTTATTAGAGATATTTAGGAACCTTTCTAGAGAATCTAACTTTAGCAATGCAAGATGTGTTCGCAAGGTTTATGATGACATAATGAGAATAAGAAGCATGAGTTTAACTATTGATATCGATGTTGATGATCTGACAGAATCTGAAATAAGAGACAGGAAGACTATAAAGACTGAATATATAGAGAAATTGAATGAAGAATTAAAGAAATCTAAATTAAAAGAAAGAGTGAATTTATGAATAAGTTTAAAATTTTAACCACATTAATGATTTTTAGCGGATTATTTTTAAATAATAACATGTTGACGAAAGCTATGGATAAAGAAAAGGAAGTAAAAGACAAGAGTTTGATATCAATATGTGAAGGAGAAAAAGAAAATTTAACCGATGGTTATTACGGTATGGCAAATCTATATCCAAAAGGAAGGACAAAGGAACAAATTCTTAGAAATTATGTACTCGATCTTTCGGAATTTCAGTCTATAGGGCTTAAAACTGGTATGAAAGGTGAAGACGGCAAGGAATTAACTGTTAATATACCTGCAGCAGTGCATTTCAAAGATAGAGAAGGAAGAGAAAAAATAGTAGTATATAATAGCCATTTACCAAGTGTTATCAATGCTTTTAGACTTAGATTACAAAGCCTTTATGAAAAAGAAGAGGAACAACGTAAAGAGTCACTTAATAAAAGTATTGCTCCAAGTTGGTTTTTAACGGAACTACGTAACCCATCAAAGGCATACTTATTAAAAATAGCTGATACCAGATTGTTATATAATGCTGACCTTGAAAGAGTATTAAGTAGTAATAAACCAGACATAGAGATATTGGTTGATATATGTACATATTTGAGATGTGCTTTGTTAAAGTACGGGGACAATATGGAAAACACATCGACGCCGTGCGCATTTATGATCGACGTAAAGGCTTTCAATGATGGAGAATTTTCTAGAAAATTGATTGAAAAAATGGAGACTCCTATTGAATATTATAATGCAGTTGAAGCAGGACTTTATCGCATAGCAAGTTCAGACTTGAGCGATCGAGACATGGTTATAGCTTTGGACCATTGCCTTGATGAATTTTTATATAAATTAAAACCAAGAGCCTCAGATTTGAATGCTATTAACTTTTGCTTTGCACTTAGCAGAGTTGATTATTATTTGTCTAGACTTGAGAGGCACAAGACAGATAGAACTGTTGAAGAACTAGAAGTAATGGACAAGCTTAGAAGAAAAATCGAATCATTATATATAGAACATAGATTTATTTTTATTAGAAGTGGCGCACCTATTCTAAATATACCTATTGATTATGGCCAAGTTATATTGAATACTGATTCCAGAAGCGTTATGTTTATTGATCGAATCGAAGTTCAAGAAAGATTTATAAAAAGGCTTGAAGATATATTAGATACTAAGTTTTCAGTAATAAAAGGTCAATATAATTTTGAAGCTTGTGGGCCAGAGGACTTGAGAAGATTAGCAAATGAATTGCGTCCTGAAAGTTATCAAGAAATGATCGACAAAATGCAGCAGCAGATTTTAATCCTAAAGGAGCAGGAAGAATTATATAGAGCAGGGGCAGAAGTCAAAAAGGTTAAAGTGGCTTTTAAGGCCATTGAGACAGGCATCAGTTTAGGAGTGGAGACTTTTCGAAAGAAATCATCTTCAAATGATAAACAGACCTCACAGTCAAGCGATTCTAAGTACAACTTTACTGAAAAAGATGTAAGAGATTATGTATCTGAAGAAGAAAGACTTAAGTCTCAGCAACAAGTTATTGATCCACTTGATATTTTACTTGATACTGACTTTAGCAATCCAATAAATATAACAGTGGATGAACTTCCTGAAATACAAGAACCAGATGAAGAGGATATGATTGATACAGGATTCCCAAGTGAGATAATAGTTAGACAGCCAAACGAAACATCTATAGGCAAGGTAGTTCAAAAGGCAGGATTGACCCCGGAAGATATTGATATTCTATTGGAAAGCATGAGTCAATATTTGAAGAGCCTACGTATCAAAGGAGAGATAAAACTCAAACAAAATCAGTGCGAATTAATTAAACGAATAAGAGATAATGAATCGGATTATCAAAATTTATTTTTATTATACATAAAGTTGTTAAGACATAACTTTTTGGAAAGAAATGATTTTGGCGGAGTAATAATTGATGAACGTAGGGATGCAGATGGAGACGGAAGAGGAAGATTTTTAAGAGAATATTTCGTCCAAGAAGTTCAAAAGTTAGAATCAGATTTATAAAAATAAGTAAAAATTTAAATAATAGACTTTTAGGGAAAGCAGAATTTGGTGGGGGCAATATGTTTAAAAGCGAAAAGGCCTATATGTCTAGAAATATAGTAGGGACAGAAGAGGATAAGGGAATAATAATAGTGGAAAGGCCAAAGGAATATTGGGATGATTGTTATCCAACTGGTATATATGAACAATATGATTACAAACGTCATGATTTAGGTAAAAAAATAGAAAGACAGTTAAAGGGGATTTAACTTATGAAGAAATTAGTTTCGATTATTATGACAATAACCACAGCCTTGTGCACAGCAAATTTAAATATTTTTGCGATGCAAAGCAATGAATTGGAAAGAGAGGACTATAGAAAAATACGTTCGTATTTTAACGAGAAATCAGAGAGTGAGCCGGATGAGCATAAAGCAATAAATTTTAAACTGAGGGAATCGTATAGCTCTGGCTCTGACTACAGAGAGGTAAGTGTATGTAATATACAGCATTTGATCGGAATGGCAGATGGTGATGATTTTTTGCAGGCGGTTTTGAGTTTGTATGTTAGTACTGAGATTGATGTCCGTGAGGCTTGTTCGGAAAGTGATTTAGATGAAAAATTGGAGTCTGTAATAAGTAGGGCTATATCTAAAGTAAGTAAAAGGATAGATAGCAGTAAAGATGAGAAAGAAAAAATACATATTTTATCAAGAAAATTAGGTTTGAGTTATGATGATGCACTGTGCAGTTATCTTATGTTTGTATCAGAGAGAGTTATTTTAAGTGATTATGACTATATGAAAGAATTACTTGATAAGAATATGCGTTCGGCACTATTTTATTTGATTGAACCTCTACTAGGAGAGAAGAATGCGGCAATTATAAGTCTAGGAATAAGAGGCTCTTTTACTGAGAAGAGATTGTCAAGATTGAAGTACTATGTTGTCGATGATTACTTGCAAAAGCAATTAGATGATACGAATGTGATATTTAGAATCCAGAGAATACAGAATATATCAAGTGTTATGAAACAAATTAGAATGCAGGTAATAAACGAACCAAGATCTACAGTGAATAGCAATGTGTTTCTATTGGCCGTTGATGCAAGAAGGAATGCAGATGGAAGTAATTTTGAAGAAAATTGGGGATTGTGGAAGTGGTGGAATAGCGGATTAAGGGATGATGAAAGCTATTGTAGGTTTAAAAGAATTAATAATTTAAAAGGGGCACCAAAGATTTGCAATTATATTTCAAGAGATGGAAGAAGTATAGAAGAATTAATAATGGTTTTTAGTGGAACCTTAATTGGAAAAATCACCGAATACAAAATATTGAAAGAGTATATTGATAAACCATATAAATTCAAAATTACTTTCAAAGTAACTGCTCCAAGCGCTAAACAAATTGAAGATGGCAAAGAAAAAGCAGAAAGTGATACAGATCGAGAAGTAAAAGATAATGAAGCAGATGATTAATGAGAGCAATTAATAACTTAATCAGTGGAATAGATTTCTATGCATTGTAGAGTTTATTCCACTTTAATTATTATGATGTATAAGAACCCAGAAAGATTATACAAATTAAATAGTGAAATATAGTAATAATATTGTTGTAATATTGATTTGGATGATGTATAATTTAAAGAGGGAAATGGGAAAAAGAAGAGAGAGGAGGATTATGGTTAGATGGTTGGTTTGAATTTGGAATATATTTACCTTAGCTATAGATGCATATTGTATTATGACTAAAAGAATCTCGAACTTATTTTACAATAATTTATTTAAGGTAGAGGGAATATATGAAAAAAATAATAATCTTAATTATGCTGATATGCATATTTTTATCAAATGGTTTATGTAACACATGCGCATGTGATGGTAATGCATTAATTGATTACAGTCAGATTGAAATTGATGAGTTGCCTGGAAGGATTGTTAGAGAAATAGAAGAATTTAGAGAAAAGCGGGCAAAATATTTTGAATTAGATGATGGGCAAATCATGAGGATTGATTATCCAATAGACATACATGAACAAAATGGACAGGGAGTCTTAGAAGAAAGTAAGAATTTTATAGAATTTAATAATAAAGATATTAAAATTTTTCGCGGCGAGTACGAAATTTTAATAAATCATAAGGATTTAGGAAAGAGTCAGCTCATAGAGATTGATAAAGGGCATAAAATTTACAAGAACATGTATAGGAATGTGGACTTAGAATGTAAAATTCTGAGCAACAAATTTGAAGAAAACTTGATTTTGAGATCAAAAGATGTACAAAATGAATTTATTTTTGATTATTCTTTAAAAGGATTGAGAGCGAATAAGATTGATGATAAGACTATAGAACTTTTGGATAAAGATTTAAGGTGCATATATAAAATTTCTGCGCCGAAGATGTTTGACTCAAATGGCGAGACAAGTGATAAGATATTTTTAGATATTTTAGAGAATAGAGAAGATAAATTGAAGATAAAAGTAATTTGTGATAGAGATTGGATAGACGATGAAAAGAGAGTATTTCCAATTTCTATTGATCCTGATTATACGGATGAACTATTTTGCTTTTCATCTAGTATGGGAGGCCAAGTATTTAGTACGAACTGGAGAAAAAAGGATACAAATAGTTCCATATTTTTAAATCTAACAGGATCTAAATTGAAAAATTTTGGAGTGGTTAGCGTCTCGATTTTCGGAAGGAATGCTAAGGGAGAGATTAATTGTACTTATAAAGCAGATCACTACCTGCTAGAAGCGGGCAAGAAGTACGAGATATATAATTCGGCAAGTGAGAATGGCTGCAAAGAGGTTCAAATAAGATTTAAGACTTTGCTGAATCAATATATTTACGGGAAATGGAGTCCGGATTATAAACCGCAGAGAGATACTTTAAGAATTGGAGGAGCAGGAGGACTAAGCAATACAAAGGACTCAGAATTTCGTTTGGTAATTTCACCAGATAGAACTTGCTGGACGACAATTCGAACTAAAACTAATGATAGCTCTGTATATTTGAAGTTATTTGATCCAAGTGGACGAGGAGGATCAGTAAAATGTAGCGTCTGGGGACTAGGTGGTTTAAAAAGAAGTGAAAATTGCACTTATGATCAAGAATCTTATACATTACAATTTGGACAAAAGTATGAACTTTTGAATTCGGTAAAAGAAAGAGAAAATTCTGGAGTCCAATTGAGATTCGAGGGTAACGCTGGTACCGAAATTAAAGGGGAGTGGAGCCCGGATTATGCTAGGGATCCAGAATGTGTAAGAGTTCCTAGCAGTATAGGTTCAAAAATTAGACCGGCTATAGGAGGAAAGATAATAAAAGTTAGACCAATGACTCAGCATTGTGGATTTCCTTCAGGTTGTGAAGCTACAAGTGCAGCAATGGTTATTCATTTTTATGGATATAGACCTATAGGACATTACAAAAGACTAATCACAGACTTTATTAAGAAAATGGACGTAAAGCCAGCGAAAAACAAAGGAGAAGGACCAGATCCTAATTATGCATTTGCGGGTCATCCGACTCAAAACGGATATGGATGCTTTGCACCATGCATAGCTAAGACAATGGAAAGATTTTTCAAAGAAAATGCTAAAATTGGATGCATGGTTGAAATCGTGAAAGGTAAAAGTTTAGAGCAATTGACTAGAGATTATATTTCTAAAGATATCCCAGTATTGATTTGGGCAACGATTAATATGACGCAGAGAAGCGACGGGAATAGCTGGAAAGTAACATATCCAAGGAGTTCGCCACTATATAATAAGAAATTTATATGGCCGGCGGGAGAACATTGCATTGTTTTAGTTGGATTTAACGAAAAAGACTTTTTTGTTAATGATCCATACCAAAATGAAGACAAAGTTATTGGAGCATATGATAGAAAAGCATTGGAAAAGAGTTATAGCTCAATGGGAAGGCAAGCGGTTGTAGTTCATAATTTAACAAAACCAACCCCGGTTATATACGAAAGTATGAATGCAATTTGGCTACAAGATGAAAATGCAGTCAACGGACAAGGGCATACTGGTTTATTGTTGCAAGCAGGTGATAGAAAATGGTATCATTTTTACTGGGGAAACAATGGCGAAGGCTTTGCAAACTGTAGCAAGGTTGGAACATTAAGTTTATTAAATGGGACTTACAATAATCACATAGATGTAAACAAAACTAAGATTTATAAAGGAACTTATACCGACAGTTTGTATTTTGTTGGCAATTTCTTAGCAGGACTTGAATATGCGAGGTCAATTGTTGGCAAAAAGGACTATAATTTATTTACTGATAACTGCGTTCAAGTGAGCATAGACGTATTGACAAAGGGAACGTTTGAAAAAGAAGATAATTGTTGCGGAGCAGAAGACTTAAAGAAAGTGAGAGGCTTGGTTTCTCCAAATATGATCTTCAATACGATTAAAAAATTTAAGGCACGTGAAGCAACGGATATTAAAGCTGTATAAAAAATTTGATTAAATTTAAAAGATGACTAAAAGAGTATTGCAGATTAATGACAAATTAGTATAATAACTATAATTAATCATTAATTATTCTTTAAAATAAATGGAAATGTAAAGTAGATTTCTTGAAATTTAATGGCAAATGGTATATAATTATAATGTAGTAAGTGAAAATAAGAAAAAGAGGAGGTTGCTACTAATATAAAATATTTAAGGAAACAAAGGCTTAATTATAAATTTATTTATAGATTTGAGTGGAATTCTTAAAAAGTAGCATTTAGGCATGAGGAAAGTTATTTCATTAGTTATGGGAATTATGATGTTGGGCACGAATTTTAATGCCTTAGCAATGGATAGGGATCCAGTTGGTTCAGATGATTATGATAAAATAAGGTCGTACTTCAAAAAAGAATATGAAAGTAATCCAGACCCTAATCTGGCAATCGAATTTCAATTAAAAAGACCAACAAGTGCGGGATCTGACTATAGGGAAGTTAAAGTATATAATATGCAGCATTTGTGTCGCATTAGGAGAGCAGGAACTAACTTCTTACAAACAATGATAGATTTGTTTATTGAGGCTCAAGATCATGTGCATAAAGCTTGCTTGGAACATGATACATATAAAGGCCCTGAGTTGGCAATGGATAAGGCTATAATGCTGGCAAGTGACAAAATTCGAACAGATGTAAAGGAAAAAGAGAAAATATCAATGCTCGCAAAGCAAACAGGCTTGAGTTATGATGAAGCTTTATGGAGCTATTTGATATTTATTGGAACTGAAGCAGCCTCGAAGGCATACAGCTCAAAATATAGTTGGAAACTTCCAGTGGGATCAGTCGGAGCTGTAGGCGGAATGTGCCTAGGACTGTTTAGCGCAACAAAAGTGTTATTAGGCCTACAAGGAGCAGCTAACGTTTGTTTAGGAATAGGAGGCATTTTGAGTGGAGTAGCTTTAGTCGGAATTAGTACTTATATCGCTAACGATTATGTACAAAAGCAAGCAAAAAACGCAGACGTTATGTTTAGAGTCCAGAGGATGCAAAATGTTGCAAGAGCTTTGAAACAATTTGGAGATCAGATTGTAGGGGAACCGGAATCGGTACTGGAAAGCAATGTATTTATTACGGCAATAGATTTAAGAAAGAATAAAGACGGTACAGATTTTGAGAGCAATAATAGATTTTGGCGGTGGTGGTATAGCGATTTAAGAAATGATAAAGCATGGTGCGCATTTGATTATATAACTAATTTGGCTTGTGCACCGAGGGCTAAGGAGTATACAACGCCGGACGGAAGAAGTTTAAGTACTATCGTGAATGTATTTAGTAGACTATTAAATGCAGAAAGAATTGATTATGGTAAGTTAAGAGAGTATTTAGAAAATCCTATCAGATTTGAACGTTCACTTGGCGCAGTTGTTCCTTCTGTTGATACAAAGAAGGAAGAAAGCACGTCAGATGATCAAAGTTTAAGAGTAGAAAGCGTAGAAGCTGAAAAAGATTAAAAATATATAAGGAAGTGTCAATCAAATGAAAAAGATTATTTCAATGTTTTTAAGTTTATCATTACTTGCTGGTACTTGTTTGAATGCATTTGCTGTTGGCGGGAATAAAGATAATGACAGGGGCAGAGATGGACAAGAGATTTTAGAAGATGGAACGAGATTAATATATGTATCTTCTGATAGAGTAGAAGGAATGAGACAATATTATGAAGATAGAATAAGAGAAAATGGACAGAGACAAATCGGAACAGGCAAAAATTTAGCAATAAAGATAGCAGCGGCTGCAGGTGGGACATTGCTAGGATATATTGAATCAGGAATTGATAATCCGTATTTGCGAAATGGTTTATTAATGTCTACATTAGCTGCAACATTGATTGCATTCTTTTACCCGAACTATGTAAATTATGATGTAGATCAAGTTGAGAATCATAGAATGAAGATGCGTCCTAATAGAACGACAAAGACTTATGATGATAGATATCGTTATTGCCAACGAGATGGATTAAGAGGCGCTTCAGGTTGTTTAAATCAATGCATAGACAGTTTAGATCCAAGTGAGGATATGGGAATAGTAATTGTTGAGAGACCAGACAATTTTAGAAATGGGACAGGATTCCCTTCCTGCGTAGTTAAACAACTTAAAGGCGACCCAGATTATCCGAAGATAGTGATAGAGACAGAGTTAAGAGATAAAAAATAAGGAATAAGCAGCAGTAATTAAATAGCATTTAGTTTGATAGTAAAAATCTTAATTGATCTTTACGAATAGTTAACTAAATGCTATTTCTTTATATATTATTCGTTCGCTATTTTAACTATAGTATCCCAAGTTAAAGGTCCAACTACACCTGACACTGTTAAATTGTTATTTTTTTGTATCCTTCTCACTGCATTTTCTGTAGCTCGGTCGTATGTTCCAGTTACTTTCACATCTGGGAAAGAATTATCCTTCTTATAGATTCTAGATAGTAATTTTTGCAAAGACGATACATCATCTCCAGTTATTTGATAGCTTAAAATTCTTCCTGGGTAAAGGTCATCGCTTGACAAATTGCTGTCATCAGGTAAAGAATTTATAATATCGTCATATACATCTCTAATTTTGTTCCAAGTTTTTCTATCGATTATTCCATCAGGTTCGAGTCCGTATTCATTTTGAAAAGCTATAACAGTTTTGACCATATCCTCATCAAAGTTTCCATTTTGCTCTAATACCGGTATATCTTCATCTAGATATGATATTATAGAAAGAAAGTATTGAACCATCTTAATTTCTGGTCCGGAGTTACCGACTTCAAGTTGTCGAGGGAATTTCTTACTTACTTCTTCATAATTTAATCCCTCTGATACAAGTTCTGATAGTCTTTTTACTGAATTATATATTAGTTTTATTTTATACCACGTCGATTTACCTATTATTCCGTCAGACTCTAAGTTAAAAATATCTTGGAAGCTTCTAACTGCGGTATCCGTCTCTATATCAAAGAATTCGTTGACTTTAGTTATCTTAGGAATAGCTGGATAGTTGTCGCTGATTCTATTTAATTCCCTTTTAATTATTCTCACATCATCTGATGAATCTCCTAATATTAAAGCCCTACCTGGGTATGACTCTATGTTGGGCATTACCGGTGCGGTTCTGATATTTATATCATCTCCATAATAATACTTCAAGATGTTATAAGGGGTGTAGCCTTCTAATGCCAGATCGTAGCTCCCCCATTGAGACAAACCATTACATTGAGTCTTTATTCCATCGCAGTACCTTGTTGCCAGTGGTTCGATGTTATTTCCCCTCACTATATAGTTATTAAATATTTCGTCTACTATTCTTGATATGTTTTCGAAGAAGTCTCTTCCTTCTACAAAAGTTTGATCATAGCTTGGTAGACTAGTTATATCAAAGTTATATCCTTTACTTTTATAATACTCAGTATAAATTCTATTTAATGCAAAAGAAACTTGAGCTAATACATTTGCTCTAATAGCAGACTCAGGCCATGATGGATATATTTCGCTCGATGCTACATTCTTTATATAATCTATAAATGGGACTGTAACATTATTAACATAAACATCATCTGGTTCACCTAAATGTACTACAATATGTTCTGGGACAATTGGATAGTAAATATTTTCATCAATCATTATAATTTCTCCTAATTTGGGATCATTGTTACAAGCAGTATAGATTTTTGTCCTTCCAACATGTTGGCCGTTGAGTTGGTTACAGAACGAAAATCTGGATGAGTTACTGTTACATTGTAAGTTATATAAGGTGACTCTTCAGGCAATGTCGTGTCCTGATGTGCATATAGTACTATATTGTCTACTATTCCGTCGATATCTGTTTTGAGATCGTAAAAAATTGTTATTTTGTTATTATTATTTTTTTTACTAATTACTACCCTTGCATCTTTTATAGGAAAGGCTCCGTTAGCTGCTGTCACATGAACCTTTAATATTCCTGTCTTAAGATTGTTTTTCGATGAATTTTTGATTTTTTCTTGATAAATTACTTCCTCTATCTGATTGTTGTCTTCTATGCTTTCATTGTCTTCTCCTTCTTCTGGTGCTGGATCTTCTTCATTTTCTTGATCATTTACTTGTTCCGGCTCTGGTTTTTTAATATTTTCTTGTATGTTTGGATTTAGCTTAGATAATTTTATCATTTTCTCTTTATACATCTTTATCATATCACTTAAATTGTTATCACTCATAATTCACACTCCATTAAAAAAAATCATATCTTAAATATAATATAAGGATTGATATTCAAATGTGAAAGTTAGAAGCAGGATTGTAATTTTACAACCCCGCTTAATTGATTCTATTAAATTTTACTACTTGAAGGCTATTTTTAAATGGTATTTGATTTATTATTTCACAATTTCTTTAAAATTTTTAATGTATGGCAATATTGTTATAGCGCTATTGCACTCTTTTTCTTTTTTTATCAAGCCTATTCTATGCAAAAATACAATTGCTGTTTGAAAAATCTTAATATAAAAAATAAGATTTAAATGTCGGATGAAATATGATATAATAAGCGTTGACATTTTTAATAAATGGGGTGAAAAATGAAATGAAGTTCAAAGAAAAATATCTATTAGCTTTAGATATCGGAAATACTGATATAGTTTTAGGAATCATAAATGATGAAAATGGAATCTTATGTCATGAATTTAGGGTAAGATCTGACGTAAACAAAGAATATAATCAATATAAAGAAGAATTTAAAGACATTTTAGAGTCAAATGGTATCAAATTGAATGATTTTTCAGACTGTATAATATGTTCGGTTGTCCCGACCTTAACAAATATATGTAAAGGGGTTATACTGGACGTGATAGGGATTGATTCATATATAGTATCGAGTAAAATAGATACAGATTTAAAGATAAATGTTCCAAACAGGAGTGAGCTGGGGAATGATTTATTTGTATGTGCATCATATGCGATAAAGAAATATAAGCCGCCTTTAATAATATTTGACTTAGGGACAACGACAACTGTATCAGTGATAAATAAAGAGAGTGAGTTTATTGGATGCATGATAATGCCAGGGATAAAGATATCTTCGGAGATATTATCAATAAAAGCGTCTCTTTTGCCTGACATGTTCATAAAAGAGGATGTCAATTTATTAGAAACAACTACAGAGAGATGTATTTCATCAGGAATAATTTACGGTCATGCAGCGATGATAGACGGATTGATAGAAAGAATCGACAAATGCATAGGAGAAGAAGCAACAGTGATAGCTACAGGTGGCTCAAGTGGGATAATCATACCGAAATGCTACAAAGAAATTAAGCTGGAGAGAGGTTTGATTATGGAAGGTTTATATATGATATATAAGATTATGAGTCAAGAGAAGCAAATGGTAACAAGTTAAGTTAATTATTTTTAAGGAAAGGAATAGAGTCATGATAATTTTGAAAGGTTTTAATGCTGCGAAGGGGATAGCATTTGGCAGATTGGTTTTATTTGAAAAGAATGAAGAACAAATTCCTAAGTATAGGATTAGCAATGTCAAAGAAGAACTTAATAGATATGAGAATGCGAAAGAAGTTGCCATAGAAGGTTTAGAAATGTTATATAACAAGTCGTTAAAGAGTTTATCTGAGTCTGACGCTATGATATTTGAGGTTCATAAATTAATGATTCAGGATGAAGAATTTGACAAATCTGTAGTAAACTTTATAAAAGAAGAGAAAGTAAATGCCGAGTATGCAGTAAAAAAGACATCTAACAAACTAAAGAAGATATTTATTTCTTTAGATTCTCAGTATATAAAGAACAGGATAGCAGATATTGAAGACATAACAGAGCGATTGATAAACGTACTTAGCGGAACGACCAAGAGAATTTTACATGACAATGAGCCCTTTATAGTTATTGCTGAGAATTTGTTTCCAAGTGAGATTATTCAGATTGATAAGCACAACCTAAAAGGAATAGCAACTATGAGAGGATCAGTAAACTCTCACTCAGTTATACTAGCGGGTGCGATAAATATACCAGCAGTCGTCGGAATTGGAAAGAAGTTGAAAGCTGAGTACAATGGAAAGAAAGCTATCATAGATGGATATACTGGAAACTTATATATTAATCCGACCGAAAGTATAATAAATAAATTAAAGCAACGCCAAAAGGCTGATGAAGTAGCAAGGTCGAATTTATTGAAACTAAAGGATAAAGACAGCGTAACTATAAGCGGAAAGAAGATAAATATTTGTGCAAATGTGAGAAATCTCAAAGAAGTGAATGAAGCGATAGACAATAATGTAGAGGGAATTGGACTATTTAGAAGCGAATTCTTATATTTTGGAAGGAGCACTCCACCAAATGAGGAAGAACAGTTTGAAATATATAAAGACGTGGCAAAGAAAATGGGGAAAAAGAAAGTAGTAATAAGGACACTTGACATGGGAGTAGATAAGAATGTAAACTATCTTAATGTTCCCAAAGAAGAAAACCCAGCGATGGGATACAGGGCGATAAGATTATGCTTTGATTATATAGACTTATTTAAAGTGCAGTTAAGAGCAATATACAGAGCAGCATTGTTTGGCAATGTCAATATAATGTTTCCTATGATAGCCTCATTGTGGGAAGTAGAGAGAATAAAGGAAATAATTAATGAAGTTAAGTCTGAATTAAAAAAAGAAGGAGTAGCCTATTCCGATGATGTAAAATTCGGGATAATGATAGAAACTCCGGCGGCAGCATTGATAAGTGATATACTTGCTAAACATGTAGATTTCTTTAGTATAGGAACGAATGACTTAAGTCAATATGTTTTAGCAATTGACAGACAGAATGAACAACTTGGTTATTTTTATAATCCTCATCATGAGGCAACATTGAGATTAATAGAAATGACTGCAAAAAATGCAAATGATGCAGGAATAGGAGTGAGCATATGTGGAGAATTGGCTGCAGATGTATCATTGACTAAGAGATTTGTATCATGTGGCATAAATGAGTTTTCAGTTTCTCCGAGCTTTGTCTTAAAGCTAAAAGATGAAATTTTAAAATTAAATATTTAACAAAGAAGGTGTTGACATTGGGATTTCCAATGGAGAAGATAAGAAATTTTAGTATAATAGCACATATAGATCACGGAAAGTCAACATTGGCTGACAGAATATTAGAACAAACAGAGTCTGTGTCAGAACGAGACATGGAAGACCAAATACTTGATAATATGGATTTGGAAAGAGAAAGAGGTATAACAATAAAATCTCACGCAGTGACATTAATATATAAGTCGGATGACGGAAATGAGTACATGTTTAACCTCATAGACACCCCAGGGCATGTGGACTTTAATTATGAAGTATCAAGATCATTGGCAGCTTGTGAGGGGGCTATATTAGTAGTGGACGCTTCACAAGGAATAGAAGCTCAAACATTAGCTAATACTTACTTAGCGGTTGATGCAGGACTGGAAGTTGTACCGGTAATTAATAAAATAGACTTGCCAAGTGCAAATCCAGAGAAGGCTATTGAAGAAATAGAGAATGTAATAGGAATAGACGCATCTGAGGCACCATTGGTATCTGCAAAGTTAGGAACGAATATAAAAGCAGTACTAGAAAACATTGTGAAGTTGGTTCCTCCACCAACAGGAGATGACAGTCTTCCATTAAAGGCATTGATATTTGATTCATATTATGATTCATATAAGGGAGTTATAATATATGTAAGAGTTATGGAAGGGAAATTAAGAAATAAAGACGAAATTCACCTAATGATGTCAGGATCTGAGTTTACAGTAACAGAATGTGGCTTTTTGACAGCAACAGGCTTTAATCCTCAAAGCGAATTGTCGGCAGGCGAAGTGGGATATATAGCAGCATCAATAAAAACGTTATCAGATGCAGAGGTGGGAGATACAGTTACATTGGCTAATAACAGAGCAGACAAGCCCTTGCCAGGATATAGAAAAGTAAATCCAATGGTTTTTTGCGGAATATATCCAGTTGATGGAGCAAAGTATAACGATTTAAGAGAAGCATTAGAAAAATTGAAACTAAATGATGCATCTTTGCAATTTGAACCGGAGACGTCAGTGGCATTGGGATTCGGATTTCGTTGTGGGTTTTTAGGACTTCTACATATGGAAGTAATAGAGGAAAGGATAGAACGAGAATTTAATCTAGATTTAATAACAACTGCACCAAGCGTTATATATAAGATAACAAAGACTAGCGGAGAGGTATTGTATATAGACAATCCGACAAATTATCCAAACCCAGCAGAGATCCAAATAGCAGAAGAACCAATAGTAGAAGCACATATATATTCTCCATCAGAATTCATTGGGAACATAATGGAATTATGTCAAGAACGAAGAGGAGTTTATAAAGATATAAAATATATTGACTCGGATAGGGTGGATATAGGATATGAGATGCCATTGAATGAAATTGTTTATGATTTCTTTGACAGCATTAAATCAAAAACTAAGGGATATGCATCATTTGATTACGAAATGAAGGATTATTCTGCGTCGGACTTAGTAAAATTAGATATTTTGTTAAACGGAGAGGTTGTAGACGCACTTTCATTTATAGTTCATAGAGAGAAAGCATATCCAAGAGCTAGAAGAATGGCAGAAAAATTAAAGGAAAAGATACCAAGACAACTGTTTGAAATACCTATTCAGGCGGCAATATCAGGCAAGATTATAGCAAGAGAGACAGTTAAAGCATTGAGAAAAGACGTTTTGGCAAAGTGCTATGGAGGAGATATAACTAGAAAGAAGAAGTTATTAGAAAAACAG
Source organism: uncultured Eubacteriales bacterium (assembly GCA_934489735.1). Taxonomy (GTDB): domain Bacteria; phylum Bacillota; class Clostridia; order Oscillospirales; family Acutalibacteraceae; genus CAKSSR01. The sequence goes on from CAKSSR010000010.1 coordinate 56,006, forward strand.
AAGGAGGGCAAGAAGAAAATGCGTCAATTGGGTTCTGTTGAGGTGCCATCAGACGTATTTATGTCTGTATTGAAATTAGATGACTAGAAATATAGGATTATATATACATGTACCATTTTGTAAAAAGAAGTGTCCGTATTGCAATTTCTACTCGACTTTACCAAATGATGAATTGATGGATAAATATGTGGATGAAATATGTTGCAATCTGGACAACTGGAGTGATAAAATAGATTCAAAAGCCGACACATTGTATTTTGGAGGAGGGACACCAAGTCTTTTGGGATGGAATAGACTTGGGTTGATAATTGACAAAGTTAAAGAACGATTTAAAATATCAGAGAAAGATGAAGTAACTTTAGAATTAAATCCAAATGACTTAAGTTTAGAAGATTTAAAAAAATTCTTTGATATAGGAATAAATAGGTTATCCATGGGAATACAATCTTTTAATGATGAAGAACTTTTAATGCTTGGTAGAAGTAATAGCGTCGAGACATCAAAAAAGACGATATTTTTAGCAAAAAGTGCAGGATTTGATAACATATCTGCAGACTTGATGATAGCAATACCAAAGCAAAGTCAAGAAAGTTTAAGACAATCTATAAGGATGTGTAAAGAAATGGACTTGAAACATGTATCGGCATATATCTTGAAGGTAGAAAAAGGGACTCGTTATTTTAGCTTAAGGGACAGTTTGGGAATACCAGATGAAGATAAAACGAGTGAACTTTATTTTGATACTTGTGATCTTTTAGAAGATATTGGAATGAAACAATATGAAATATCTAACTTTGCTATCCCAGGCTTTGAAAGTAAGCATAATTTGAAATATTGGAATATGGAAGAGTATTTAGGATTAGGACCCTCGGCTCACTCTTTTTTAAATGGAATTAGGTTTTTTTATAAAAATTCATTGAAAGACTTTATGAACGAGAATAGAGAAGAATATGAATCTAAGGGAGGAAGTGAAGAAGAATATGCAATGCTTAGATTGAGACTCAGAGAAGGCTTGACTAATGAAGAATATAGAAAAAGATTTAAAAAAGATATCCCTGACGAATATTTAAAAAAAGCAAGACTATATGAGCCATATGGAGTGGTAGAGATAAAGGATAACAATTCAATTCGTTTGACTAGGGAAGGATATATTGTTTCAAATTATATAATATCTAGAATAATTTAACAAAAGGGGAACTGAATATGTTTAAGAAGTTATTAGGAGTGTTAGTAGTGTTAGTGGGAGCCTTATGTATATTTGGATGGAATAGCAAAGGGGATAGCAGTGTACCATATCAATTGAGAAATCCTAAGAAAAATGAAGAGATAGCTGTTATCAAAACTAATAAAGGGGAAATAAAAATTAAGTTTTTCCCAGAGGAAGCACCTAAAGCTGTAGAAAACTTTAAGACTCATGCAAAAGAAGGATACTATAACAATCAAATCTTTCACAGAGTAATAAAGGATTTCATGATCCAGGGAGGAGATCCAACAGGAACAGGCAGAGGTGGAGAAAGCATATATGGAAAACCATTTGAAGATGAGTTTAGCGACAAATTGGTCAATATAAGTGGAGCTTTATCAATGGCTAATGCAGGGAAGGATACGAATCAGAGTCAGTTTTTTATAAATTATATGGACAAAGAACAATTTAATGGCTGGGATACTTATCAAAAGATATATGACCAATATGCAAAGAGCCCAGAAGTAGTATCAAAGTACTACAAATCTATAGTTGACATGTCAAAGATAACTGAAGAGATAAAACAATTATACATAGATCACGGAGGAAATCCTCATTTAGACGGTGCATTTAACGTAAATGGTACAGGACATACAGTTTTTGGACAGGTTTACGAAGGGTTAGACGTTGTAAAAGAAATTTCACAGGTTGAGACCAATGAAATGGATGCTCCTTTAGAAAATGTTGTAATCGAAGAGATAAGAATAGAAAAAGCATAAGAAAGTATTAAAGAACTGCAGACTATTTTATAATAATAGGGATGCAGTTTTTTATATATATTTGAATATACAAATACATATTTGAAAAACATATTATAGAAGCCAGCAAATTGATAAAAAAAAATTAAAAATTTTACAAAATATGATTCTAACTTATTACAACTGGTAACAAATAAAACAACGAGTGTAACTACTTTAGGGCTACTTTACTTATAAAATTTCAAAATAAAATATTAAACTTGAAAATTTTGTTCATATAGTGTATAATGAGTAAAAATTGGTAGGTAACTACCTTCGAAAGGGGATGATTCGTTTTCAATGATTAATCATAAGATCAAAGCTTTGGTTATCGGTTTATTGATTACTATGCTAGGCGGTTGTAAAGTTATTAACCCATCTTACGTAGACGATGACATAGGTAAGAAATATAATAATATACTTACAATAGATGGATCAACTTCTATGACTAAATTATGTAACTCTTTAGGAGAAGTATTTATGTCACAGTATCCGGGAACATCAGTTGAGAAATTGGATACAGGGTCATCAGCTTCAGTTGAATCAGTCATAGATGGATCATCACAAATTGGAGCTTTGTCTAGAAAATTGAATAACAGGGAACCAATTGATAAGCTGAATGTAATTAAAATAGCCGATGACGGGATATGCATTATTGTAAATAAGGATAATGCAGTAAATGACTTGAGTAAAGAAGAAATATATCAAATCTTTACGAAAAGTATAACCAATTGGAAGGAACTGAATGGAAAAGATGAGAAAATTGTTTTAATTGGCAGAGAAGAAGCATCAGGAACTAAGGATGGATTTGAAGAAAGCTTTAACTTGGTAGGAAAATGTAAGTATGATGCTATATTTTCTGAATCAGGCGACATATTATCGCAAGTGGGAAGCGATGAAAATTCAATAGGATATGTTTCAATGGCTTCTAAATCGGATAATGTTAAGATTGTCTCTATAGACGGAATTGAACCAACATTTGATAATATAGAAAAGGGAATTTATCCAGTTGTTAGACCTTTTATAATGATTTATATGAATAATAATAGGAATCCTTTGATAAGTAAATGGTTTGATTTTGTATTTTCAGAGAAAGGAAAAGAAATTATTAAAAAGGAAGGATTTATTGTGAAGGGTGATGCTTATGAATGATATACTATTGCTTATAAAATCTAAGAAAAAATCAATATTTTTCTTCTTCTTTTTGTTTTTTGCTGGGTTGTCAACGGCATCGAACTTGTTTTCGTTTGCACAATTTAAGTTGGATAACAAAGTTTATATCGTTTCTGCAGCTGACATGATGATCTCTAGAGGATTTAATTACAATGATCACATTGTACCTATCAATTTTATATTTAAATTGATATTATTTGCTTCCATGATTATACCGATTGTAGCAATTTGCCTTACTTTATCAAAGAAGAATAAGATATCTTCATATCTTTTATTATCTGGGGCATTGGTCGAGATATCATTGGTCTTTATGATATACATGTTTAAGAATTTGCCAGAGATCAATGAGGTTGAAGTATACTTTACTTGGCCATTCTTTACTATTATAATTTCTAACGTCATAGCTTCACTTTTATCGATTTTGATTGTAGGAATTGAAGAATTGGCAGAATTGGTCTTCTTTTTGTTTGCATTTTTATCAGTTTTTATAGTTTCGGTCATAACAATTTACATCTTTGTAAGCGGAGTACCGGCAATTTCAAAGATAGGCTTTAATAATTTTATATTTGGTACCGAATGGAACCCAGACGGTAATAAATATGGAATATTGCCATTGATTTTATCATCAATTATTGGAACAATAGGAGCAATTTTGATAGGAGTACCAATAGGAGTATTGACAGCAGTATTTCTCTCAGAAATGCAATTAAAGTTTGTACCAAAGATAGTAAGACCAACAATTCAACTATTAGCAGGAATACCATCGGTTGTATACGGATTCTTTGGAATGTTGATAATAGTTCCAGTGATTAGGAAAGTATTTAAAGGAATGACGATAGGGCACAGCCTTCTAGCCGTAATAATGATATTATCAATAATGATATTGCCGACAGTTGTTAGTATTTCAGAGAATGCATTAAGGTCTGTGCCGGACTCATATAGGGAAGCATCACTGGCACTGGGCGCAACTAAAATAACGACTATTTTTAAGATTGTAATACCAGCAGCTAAGTCTGGGATACTATCTGGCATAGTTTTAGGAGTGGGTAGAGCAATTGGAGAGACAATGGCTGTGATAATGGTTGCTGGGAATGTAGTTAATATGCCACATTTATTAAAAAGTGTGAGATTACTCACGACTGGAATAGTACTTGAGTTACCTTACTCAACGGGGATACATCGACAGGCATTATTTTCGATAGGATTAGTACTGTTTGTCTTCATAGTGATAATAAATATATCATTTACAGTCTTATCAGGCAAAAATAAAGAGTAAGGGAGGAATAGATATTATGAATAAAAGAGAGTCAATATATTCAAAGAAGAGTTACATTGGGGATGCAATTTTAAAGTTCTTTATATATTTTTCAGCATTTGCTTGCGTTTTTGTATTAGGATTTATAATTTTTTACATTCTATCAAATGGGATGAAGTATATTACGATTGATTTACTAACGAAGCCATACTCTGAGAATAATGAAGAGATGAAAGGCATATTACCGATGATAATCAATACGTTTTATATAATTATAATAACTTTGATCATATCTGTACCAATAGGGATTTCAGCAGCAATATACATGACGCAATATGCTAAGCAAAGCAGACTGTTAAGGCTGATAAGATTCACCACAGAGGTACTATCAGGGATACCATCTATAATATTTGGCTTGTTTGGATTTATAATATTTTGCGGAATGTTTAGGATGGGTACGTCAATATTATCAGGCTGTTTAACGATGACACTTTGTATATTACCGACGATAATAAGAACAACAGAGGAATCTCTTCTTTCTGTACCAGAGTTTTACAAAGAAGGAGCTTTAGCATTAGGAGCAGGCAAATTCAAAGTAATAATGCAAATAGTTTTACCTTGTGCACTTCCAGGGATCATAACGTCTATTATCTTAGCGATAGGAAGGATAGTCGGAGAGTCTGCAGCATTATTATATACATCTGGTATGGCATATAACATGCCGAATGACATATTTTCGCATATAATGCATAGCGGAAGGACATTGACATTGCATTTGTTTAGAATAGCAAAGCAAGCGGACACATCAGATTCACTTGGGATAGCATTTGCCATCTCAGCGATATTGTTGATTTTAGTATTTTTAATCAATATAATGGTTACGTTGCCAAAAAGAATAATAGATAAAAGAATGAAGTAAAGGAGAAAGAGAGGTGGTTAATACGAGCACAAAGATTTTAATAAAAGATTTAAATTTATACTACGGAGACTTTTGGGCATTGAAAGGTATAAACTTAGAGATACCGACGAACCGAGTTACAGCTTTTATAGGGCCATCAGGATGTGGCAAGTCGACATGTTTAAAGTCGATAAATAGAATGAATGACTTAGTTGACAAATGCAAGATTGAGGGCAAAATAATGATAGACGGCGAAGATATTTATGATCCAAGGACTGACATAAATTTATTAAGGAAAAGGGCCGGAATGGTATTTCAGAAGCCGAATCCATTCCCGATGAGCATATATGACAATGTGGCATATGGGCCGAGGATCCATGGGATAAAGAGCAAGAAAGAACTGGATATAATAGTGGAAAGGTCGTTAAAGAGTGGGGCATTGTGGGAAGACGTAAAGGACAGACTAAAGAAGTCAGCATTAGGATTATCAGGAGGGCAGCAACAGAGATTATGTATAGCGAGGGCACTGGCTGTCCAACCAGACATAATTTTAATGGACGAGCCGACATCAGCATTAGATCCGATATCGACATTGAAAGTAGAGGACTTGATAAGTGAACTAAGGGGGAACTATACAGTTGTAATAGTGACTCATAACATGCAACAAGCGGCCAGAGTTTCTGACAAAACGGCATTCTTTTTGATGGGGGAGTTGGTAGAATTCAACAGCACATCGAAAATTTTTAACAGTCCTATTGATAAAAGGACAGAGGAATATATAACTGGAAGGTTTGGATAAGAAGGGAGTGAAAAAATTTATGTTAAGGAAGTCTTTTTTACATCAGCTGAATGAACTGGATGAAAAAATCAACCTAATGTCGCAAATGGTGGACAACATTTTTAAGAATACTATTGATGCATTATTACTTATGGACATGGATGAATCAAAGAAAGTCATGGAATTTGATGACGAGATAGATAATTTACATCATCAGATAGAGAGACAATGTATAGATATTTTAGCACTTCAACAACCTTTGGCATCAGATTTAAGGAAAATAGCAAGTTTTTTAAAGATAATTAATGACATAGAAAGAATAGCAGACCAATGTTGTGACATATGTAATATAATATGTACTGGAGAAATGGATAAAGATATGATTCTTTTATCTGGAGTTGTAGATATGTTAAAAAAGGTATATAATATATACTTCGATACTATTTCAGCTTTAAAGAACAAAGACGAAATATCAGCTGTCAAGATTAGAACTATGGATGATGATATAGACAAAGCATTCTTAGACATAGTAGTAAGAATTTGCGACCATATATCAGAATCGAGATCAAAAGTAAAGAAGGAGGTAGACTTAATATTTATAGCGAAATATATAGAGAGGATAGCAGACCACTGCATGAATATTTCAATTTGGATAGTATATATGCAAACTGGACTTCATGAAATTTTATAATAATGGAGGAATTAATATGGGAAATGTGATTTATATAGTAGATGATGAGCAAAATATAAGAAGACTAGCATCTTTAGCATTAAGAGATGCGAACTATGAAACTTATGAATTTTCTAATGGGAACGAGTTATTAAAGGCAATTGAAAAAGAAATTCCAAGTTTAATAATATTAGATTGGATGATGCCAGAACCAGATGGGATGGAGATATGTGCAAAATTACGGGCGGACAACAAAACTAAGTATATACCTATCATGATGCTTACGGCACGTGGAGAAGAAATGGACAAGGTATTAGGATTAGAAATGGGAGCAGATGATTATCTTACAAAACCATTTGGGGTCAAAGAATTATGTGCAAGGGTCAAGGCACTTTTGAGAAGGAAGGACTTTATTACTAAAAAAGATATAGACTTAGACAAAGAGATAGAAATAAAGGATATAAAGATAAATCCACCTAAGAGAGCAGTAACAAAAGGTGGACAACCAGTTGATTTAACGACAAAAGAATTTGAAATATTGTTATTACTTATGAGACATCCGAATCTTGTTATGACAAGAGAGAAGATAATGGAAAACGTATGGGATGTTGATTATTTTGGAGACGCAAGGACAGTAGACGTTCATATAAGATATTTAAGACAGAAATTAGAAGACAATCCTGAAAAACCAGAAATTATTAAGACGGTTAGAGGAGTAGGATATAAATTTTGTAGCAAATAAGGTAAAATAGAATGAATTTATTAATCAGGAAAGGAGAAGCTGTCGCCAGGCAAGAATAAATTGCAATCAAATGGAGGCAGCAAGATTGTTTTGAAAAAGAAAATAATTATAGCTAATGTAGCATCAGTGATAATAGGTATTTTAAGTCAATTACTAATATTTATACCGACGATAAAAAATGTTTACTGGAGGTATATATCGAATGACAATTATTCGAATTCATTTGAATTTATATCGATGTTGTTGATATGTGCCTTTGCGGGGACAATAATAGGTATAATATTTGCCATCATAATGACAGTATTTACTGCCAAAAGTATATCAGAACCTGTCAAAGAATTGACTACGGCAACGAATGATATATCAAGTGGCAACTATGACATAAGAATAGATAACAAATATGAAGACGAGTTAGGAGATTTGGCTAACTCATTTAATAAAATGGCTGATGCGATCGATAAAGCAATGAAAGAAATTAATGACAAGAACAGTCAACTATCAGCAATTTTCTATGGGATGGATGACGGAGTCTTAGCAATTGATAAAGATAAGAACTTGCTATTTTTAAATAATCGAGTGAAGGAACTGTTGGCTAACTATGATTTGGAACCAGGAATTAATTTAAAGAAAGAGCATAATATGTATCAGATATCAAAAGCAATTTCAAGAGTGATAGATACTGGCAACATACAAAGGGAGACTATAGTTTTGGACAATCCGAAAAGAGTCATGAACTTATATGCAGCAGAAATAGAAGCAAATGGAGCCAAAGGTGTAGTAGTTGTTTTAACAGATATAACAGAATTAGATAAACTTCAGAAAATACAAGAGGACTTTGCAGCAAATGTGACCCACGAATTGAAAACGCCACTGACATCTATAAAAGGATTTGTAGAATTATTGAAAAGTGAAGATAGAGATGAGCAAACAAGAGCATATTTTTACGATGTGTTAGAAGCAGAGACAAATAGATTGACAAAATTAATAAATGACATGTTAGCTTTATCACAGGCTGATGCAATAGGACCCAATAATGTGATGGATCAATGCGATTTGGAATATGAAATAGAAAAAGTGATTCAAAGAATTAAACCTATGGCAGAGGAAAATAATATTTCACTTGAAAGTAATTTAAAAGAAAATGTCGTGATAAGGATGCCAGAATCAAGAGCGAACCAAGTTTTTACGAATCTAATAGAAAATGCTATAAAATATAATAAGCCAGAAGGAAAAGTAGAAATAAACTTAACAAGCGATAAAAATGTTGCTATAATAGAAGTAAAAGATACAGGAATAGGAATACCGGCAGATAAAATTAATAGAATTTTTGAAAGGTTTTATAGAGTAGATAAGAGTAGATCAAGAGAAGTAGGGGGAACAGGATTAGGTCTTTCTATAGTGAAGAGTCTGGTAGAAATATATAGAGGGACAGTAAAAGTAGATAGCATTTATGGAGCAGGCACTAAATTCACAGTAAAATTACCATTAGTTAGAAGGTAGAGATATGACAGATTTATTTAATTTAGAAGAAACAATAGCAATCGATTTATTAAAAGAATTAAATTATCCTTGGGAAGCAATAAGTAAAATTCATGATTTTATATATAAATTAGGAGAAAACTTGAACCGCAATGAGTATAATTATAGAGAAAATGATGTATGGGTACATAAAAGTGCCAAGGTTTATGAAAGCGCTTGTATAAAAGGCCCTGCAATAATATGTGCCGACTCAGAAATAAGGCATTGCGCATTTATACGAGGAGATGTTATAATAGGTAAAGGATCGGTTATAGGAAATTCAACTGAAATTAAAAATTCTATTTTGTTTAATGAGGTACAAGTGCCTCATTATAATTATGTTGGAGATTCTATACTGGGATACAAATCTCATATGGGAGCTGGGGCAATAATTTCAAATATTAAGTCGGATAAGACTTCTGTTATCGTAGATTATAAAGGAGTAAGAATTGATACGAAATTAAGAAAGCTTGGGGCAATAGTCGGAGACAATGTGGAAATTGGTTGCAACAGCGTGCTAAACCCTGGGACGATAATTGAAAGAAATTCTAATATATATCCATTGTCTATGGTGAGAGGAACTGTAAAAAAATCAAGTATATATAAGAACAAGAACGAAATAGTGAAAAAATTTAACTAGAAAGAGATATGTTATGATAAATAATTGGGAAGACTTAGAAAAAGAATGCTTACAATGTGAAAAATGTAAGCTAAGTGAAACAAGGACTAAAGTGGTTTTTGGAGTTGGTAATAAAGAATCAAAGGTTTTATTGATCGGGGAAGGCCCTGGTGAGAATGAGGACCTGCAAGGGGAACCTTTTGTAGGGAGAGGTGGTAAATTACTAGATAAAATGCTGAACTATGTAGACCTTGATAGAAAAGAGAATATATATATAGCAAACATAGTAAAGTGCAGACCACCAAAAAATAGAGACCCACTTGAAGAAGAACAGAATTTATGTAAGAATTGGTTGAGAAATCAAATCTATTTGATAAAGCCTAAGATAATTATGTGCCTGGGAAGAATAGCTGCACAAGTGATTATAAAAAAGGATATAAAGATAACGAGAGATCATGGAATATTGTTTTATAAAGAAGGAGGAAATCTATTTAATATTGATGAAGATAACCTGCCTGAAGATAAAATGATTTTAATGGCAACTTTACATCCAGCAGCATTGCTTAGGAATCCTGCTCAGAAACAATATGCAATGGAAGACTTTAAAAAACTTAGGAGCTTGATAGAAAAATTAAAATTGATTTAGAGAGGAATAAAGGTTAAAAAGATGAATTTAGGAAATGCCGGAATAGATTCAAATTTTAGTATAGAAGCAGAACAGTCTGTACTGGGAGCGATAATACTAGATTCGAGTTGTTTTAATAAAGTAGCAGAGATACTACCAAGACCAGATTATTTCTACTTAGTAAACCATAAACTGATTTACACTGTAATGATAGATATGTTTACTACTGGGCAGCCAATAGACTACGTTACTGTATTAGACAGACTAAAGAAAGAAGAAGGATTTGATGAGAATAGTGGCAAAAGTTATTTGATGCAATTGATACAAGTAGTTCCATCTATTTCAAATGTAGAATCATATGCATATATAGTCAGGGATAAGTATGATATTAGGACTTTAATTATGACTGCAAAGGAAATAATAGATGAAGCATCAAATGGCAACATAAGTGCAGGGGAATTATTAGATTCGGCAGAACAACGCATATTTGATATTAGATCAGGTAAAAATATGCAGGGCCTAGAAAAAATTAATGGAATTATAATACAAACGTTTGATAGACTTGATAAATTGAACTCAGACGAAGGAAAAGACTTAAAAGGAGTACCTACAGGTATAGGAGAATTAGATGATACTATAACAGGACTTAATAGATCAGACCTAATATTATTAGCAGCTAGGCCGGGTATGGGAAAAACCAGCTTTGCATTAAACATAGCCAGCCATGCTGCAATAAAAGATAATAAAAAGGTAGCATTTTTTTCCCTTGAGATGACAAAAGAACAATTGGTATCTCGTCTTTTATCGACTGAAGGAATGATAAGTGGATCAAAACTTAGGACGGGGGAATTAGATGAAGACGAATGGATAAGATTAATAGAGGCAGGTGACATATTATCTAAAACAAATATATATTTTGATGACACGCCTGGAATAACAGTACCAGAGATGAAGGCTAAGCTAAGAAGATTAAGCGGAGTTGACTTAGTTATAATAGATTATTTACAACTTATGTCGGGAGTGAAGAAAACTGAGAGCAGAGTGCAGGAAATATCAGAAATCACTAGAAATTTAAAGATCATGGCAAAAGAGATAAACGTTCCAGTTATAACATTGTCACAATTATCAAGAGCAAGTGAGCAGAGAACAGAACATAGACCAATGTTATCAGACCTAAGGGACTCAGGATCAATAGAACAAGACGCAGACATAGTACTGTTTCTATATAGAGACAATTATTATTCAGATGATGATTTAGACGTAAGTGATAAAAATAGTGGAGAATGTATAATAGCTAAGAACAGACATGGAGAAACGAAATCGGTTCCATTACATTGGCAAGGAGAATTTATGAAATTTACTGCCAGAGAGGTATTTAGAGAAGATGGTTGAAAAAATATTTAAAGCAATTAATGAATTTAATATGATAAAGGAAAATGAAAATGTAATAGTTTGTACATCAGGAGGAGCTGACTCAATGGCTCTCTTGCATTTTTTACATACTAATTGCAAAGAAATGAAAATAGGTATTATAGTAGCACACGTGAACCATCTATTGAGAGGAGAAAGCTCAGATAGAGATGAGTCATTTGTAAAAAGCTTTTGTGAAAGAGAAGGTATAAAATTTTACATAAAGAGAATAGATATAAGAAAAGAATCAGAAAATATGAATATAGGACTAGAAGAGTGTGGAAGGAAGAAAAGATATGAGTTTTTTAAAGAACTGTCAGATAAATATCAAGCTAAGATAGCTACGGCACACACGCTTTCAGATAATATAGAAACGATCTTATTTAATTTAAGCAGAGGGACAGGACTCAATGGAATTTGTGGCATCCCAGCGGTTAGAGACAATATAATAAGACCGTTAATATTTGTCAGCAGGGAAGAAATAGAAAGATACTGTGAGAGAAATGGCATAGAATTTGTTACGGATTCAACCAACTTCTCTGACGATTATAATAGAAATAAGATAAGATTGAATGTGATACCTGTACTAAAGAAGATAAATCCTAAGCTCGAGGAATCAATGAATAGAGCAATATCATCATTTATATTGGACAATAATTACTTAGATAAAGAAGCGGAGAGAATTTTAAACAATTCATATGCAGGAGATGGATATGATATAGAAATTTTAAGAAAAGAAGATATTTGTATTAGGACACGTGCTGTTATAAAAATGATAAAAAGAATATGCAACTCAGACATTGAGAGAGTTCATATCAATAATGTTTTATCAATGATTGATCTGGGCAAGGGAAGTATTAATTTGCCTAGGAATGTATATGCATATATAGAGAATGGTAAAGTAAAAATATCAAGCTTTTATAAAAAGGAGAAAAAAGTATGGGAATATAAATTAAATGATATTTCTTCCTTGACAGAAGGAGGAAGAAAGTTCATAATAAAAAGGATTACTGTGAAGGAATATAATGATATGAATGACTTGCAGAAAGAAAAAGTGTATGCGTTTGACATTGATTCGATTCCTGCAGACTCTGTGATTAGAAATAGAAGAGATTCAGATAAAATTTTTATTCCATATAGGAAAGTGACTAAGTCATTGAAGAAATTGTTTAATGAAGAGAAGGTACCAGTAGAAAAAAGAGATAAATTGCTTATACTGGCTAACAATAACGAAATCTTATGGATTGAAGGTTTTAAATGTCTTAATAAGTATAAGATAAAAAAAGAAACTAAAAATGTACTATGTTTATCTGAAGAAGATTGAACTGGTATTAAGTTTTTGTAATTTGCTTGAAAAAAATAAGAATAATCTGTGATAGTTCACTTCAAACAAGGGGGAGCATTTATTTAATGAAAAAGACATGGCTTAATATTTTAATATGTATTGGAATACCGTTGATTTTAATAACAGCTTTGTTTACGATATCTAACAGGGCTAAAAACAATTACAACTATTCTGAAATAATTGGTTATTTTAAAGACAAACAAGTGGTAGAGTACAGCATGAACTTGGGCAGCGGAGAGACTAATATAAAATTAAAGGACGGATCTATAATTTACTACGTTGCACCGAGCGTTGAACTAATGTATGGAGAAATAAGAGGTTATATAAAAGAATATAATGATGAAAATCCAGACAACCAAATGAAATATAATTTAATTAGAGCATCTGAAACGAGCTGGATTCAAAGTTTAATACCAACGATAATATCATTTTTATTTTTTGCAGGACTATATTGGTTTTTCTTTAGAAAATTATTCAGCAATATGGGAGACGGTGGAAAACAATTTGGTTTTGGAAAGGCAAGGTTTAAAAATGTAGCGGATGAGAAGAGAAAGACTACTTTCAAAGATGTGGCAGGAGCAGACGAAGAGAAAGAAGAACTAGAAGAAATAGTAGAATTTTTAAAATGTCCTGATAAATATAATAAATTAGGGGCAAGGATCCCAAAAGGAGTACTTTTAGTTGGACCTCCAGGGACGGGTAAGACTTTATTAGCTAGAGCAGTTGCAGGCGAAGCGGGAGTACCGTTCTTTTCTATCTCAGGATCAGATTTTGTAGAGATGTTTGTAGGAGTAGGAGCTTCAAGGGTAAGAGACTTATTTGATCAGGCAAAGAAAAATTCGCCGTGCATAGTCTTTATTGATGAAATAGATGCAGTAGGACGTCAACGTGGAGCAGGACTAGGTGGAGGAAATGACGAAAGGGAACAAACTTTAAATCAACTGTTAGTAGAGATGGACGGATTTGGAATAAATGAAGGAGTAATAATAATAGCTGCTACAAATAGGGCAGATATTTTAGACAAAGCTCTTACAAGACCAGGAAGATTTGATAGACAGGTATTCGTCGGTTATCCTGACATAAAGGGCAGAGAAGAAATATTGAAAGTCCATACTAAGAATAAGAGTCTGGCGCCTGACGTAGATTTGAAAACAATAGCAAAATCGACTGCAGGTTTTACAGGGGCTGACTTAGAGAATATAATAAATGAGGCGGCATTATTAGCAGCTAAAGAAGACTTGAAAGCAATAACGATGAAAAATATAGAAGAATCAACCGTTAAGGTAGTAGTGGGAACGGAAAAGAAATCACGAGTTCAGAATGAGCATGAAAGAAAATTGACAGCATTCCATGAGGCAGGTCATGCAATAGTGACTTATTTTTGCGATACTCAAGACGAAGTACATCAGATATCAATTGTTCCAAGAGGAATGGCAGGAGGATATACGATGTCATTACCTAGCGAAGACAGATCATATAAATCTAAATTAGAAATGAAAGAAGATATCATGGTTTTGCTGGGAGGTAGAATAGCTGAATCATTAACAATGGGAGATATATCAACAGGAGCTTCGAACGACATTTCAAGGGCAACAAAAGAAGCATTGTCAATGGTAACAATGTATGGTATGAGTGACCTTTTGGGACCTATAGCATACAATTCTGACGAAGAAGTATTTGTAGGAAGAGACATAGGAAGAGTTAAGAATTATTCCGAGGAGACAGCGTCAAAGATAGATCAAGAAGTATATAAGATAATCAATGAATGTTATAAAAAGTCTAAAGCAATATTAGAAAATAATATGTCAAAGCTTCACGAGATTTCAAAATGTTTACTTGAGAAAGAAAAGATTAGTGGAGAAGAGTTCGAAAAGTTAATGAAAGAGAATGCATAACGTTATGTTTAGGTGGAAGAAAATGATCTTCTGCCTTTATTTTTTTATAAAAAGAAGCAAAAGATTGAAATTTTTTAGAGAAAATACAAAGAATAGATAGAATGACTTGATAAAAAAATAGGAAAATGGTATAATAAGACCATAGCAACTGTTGCTATACAAAT
>CAKSSR010000011.1 GCA_934489735.1 uncultured Eubacteriales bacterium
GCTGATTTGGTCATTTTCACTTTTACAATGCCGTCTGCTTCTTGTTTAACTTCCGTTAATTCTGTTTTCCCATCCACTGGGACCTCTATAGTTTCGTTTTCTCCTGCCGATTGACATATTTGTGCTTTTACAACACCATTCACTTCTCGGTTAGTTTCCGTTGATTCTGTTTTCTCATCTACCGGTGCCTCTATAGTTCTGTATCTTTCCACCTTCCCTCCTTGATTGGCTTTTTCGATTTTACTTAAGTTATCTCCTATTACTTTGGTTACTTGAGTTTTACCCGTTTCTTTTTCTATTTCAAACGCTTGGACTTTCATCTTTTCTTGTCGGTCTGTTTTATTTTTGCTTTCATTGATTTCAAACGTTTCCTGAGAATCTATATCATTATCACTGTCTACTTTTCCTGATAGCATACAGAGTTTACTTATAGACTCAAGTTCTCTGTTCAAACCTTCTTTATCTTTGCCATCAATTATGCTATAATCATTTATCTCATAACCAGATAATAGTTTATGCTTTAATTCGCCCTCATTGTAATCTTCTTCTTTATCTTTGTATCCTCTTTCTTTTCTACTAAATTCTTTCATAGGAATGTTGTTCCCATGTCTTTTTTTCAACTTTTCCAGTGCCGGATTACCTTTCTTGCTCCAAAATGAACTTTCATCTTTTTGATAGAGCGAATCTGTATCAACTTTTTTCTCATTTCCATCAGTTGCACAAGAGCTTAGCACTAATGGCATACTTAAAACTATTGCAAATGTTAAAAGCCAATTCATCTTATTCATTACATTTCCCTCCCAATTAATGATTGCGCCTTGCAATTATCAACATAAATCAGATACAAGTATAACAGAAAATCCATTTATGCATATATCATCTTCAAAAATATTGACTCCTACTAAAACATCTAATCTATCTTTATGCAATTCCTCGACTAATTTAATCTTATCAATCTTACTACTAAAGTGCGGCATAAACTTAGTTCTAATCCCGTTGCATGATAAAATTGATGCAAATTCTTCTGCTAAACTATCTGAACTTATATTAATGACAACCTTCTCTTTTGCTTCTATTTTCTTCATTATTCTTAAAATTAAGCAATTTATGTTGCCGTTTATTGGGTCCATTTTCATCTCATATCCCGAAAACTTGCCGTTGTGCACTAAATTGTGATATCTGGCACTTTCTTTCTTGATATGATCACTTCTTTTTTCTAAATCCAAATTAAATGGTGGACTTGAGACAAAGCTACATTTAAGACTGTTTATCAATCTTCTATTTCTGTCTCTTCTTTCATTCTCTTCTTCAATATCTTCTTCTAATTTGAATATAAGTTCATCGTCATCGTCATCAGATTCTGAAGCTCTGTCAAGTTCAAATTTAGAAATACCGTCATCACTTAACGAAAAATGTATGCCATTGCCATCAAAAGGGGAATCCAGGCTGAGACTTTCTCTCTTGGAATAGCTTACTATGTTATCATCGTAACTTCCTGACATTCTATCCTTTTCAAATTCTAAACAATCCATTGAATAACTGTTAAATAACATTACAAAATTCATTAAAAATGCAAACATTAAAACATTTTTCATTTATTTCACCTGCTTATATAGTTCATTTATTCTATCTCTTAGTGTGGCTGCATGCTCAAATTCTAACATTTTGGATGCATTTTTCATTTCTCTTTTCAATTTTTCTATAAGCTTTAATATTTCTTTTCGGGACATGTCTTTAATATTGATACTTTCTTTTTCTCCACCGCTTGATATTTCTAATATTTCGTTAACTTTCTTCACTATTGTCTTCGGGATGATGCCATTTTTCTTATTATAGTCACTTTGTATCGTTCTTCTCCTGTTCGTTTCGTCTATAGCTTTCCTCATCGAATCAGTAATATTGTCCGCATACATAATGACCTTGCCATTTACATTCCTCGCTGCCCTTCCTATTGTCTGGATAAGAGATCTCTCGGATCTTAAAAATCCTTCTTTATCTGCATCTAGTATTGCAACAAGAGATACCTCTGGAATGTCTAAGCCTTCCCTTAACAAATTAATTCCTATTAGAACATCAAATTTTCCTAACCGCAAGTCCCTTATTATTTGCATTCTTTCAACAGTATCGACATCATGATGAATATATTTGACTTTTATATCATAGTTTTCTAAATATAAAGTCAAATCTTCTGCCATTTTCTTTGTCAAAGTCGTTATTAGTACTCTTTCTTTTAGATTTATCCTATTGTTGATCTCTGATATTAAGTCATCAATCTGCCCTTGTATTGGTCTTACTATTATTTCAGGATCTAACAATCCAGTTGGTCTTATTAGTTGCTGAACTGTTATCTTGCTATTCTCTTTTTCAAACTCCCCTGGCGTTGCACTTACAAATATCGCTTGATTCACTTTGCTACAAAATTCTCCAAAATTTAATGGCCTGTTATCAAATGCTGATGGTAGCCTGAAACCATAATTGATTAAATTCTCTTTTCTGGCCCTGTCTCCCGCATACATTCCTCTAATCTGTGGTACCGTGACGTGAGACTCGTCTATAAAAATTATAAAATCTTTTGGAAAATAGTCCATTAATGTGAATGGTGCACTGCCCGGCTCTCTCCCTGATATAATTCCTGAATAATTTTCTATCCCTTTACAAAATCCTATTTCGTTTAACATTTCCATGTCGTAAGAAGTGCGTTGCAATATTCTTTGAGCTTCTAAAAATTTGTTGTTACTTTTAAAGAAATTGATCCTTTCTTCTAGTTCTTTATCTATTCTTTCTATCGCATTACTTAATTTATCTTTAGGTACTATATAATGAGATGCAGGATATATAGCTGCATGCTTTAATAAGAATTGAACTTTCCCTGTCATTGGATTGACTGCGCTTATCTTTTCTATTTCATCTCCAAAAAATTCTACTCTTATTATATTTTCTGAGCCGGCAACATTGAAAATTTCAACTATATCTCCCCTGACTCTAAATTTATTCCTACTAAGACTTAAATCATTTCTTTCATATTGAATCTCAACTAATTCATTTATTAATTCATCTCGACTCTTTTTCATATTTGGTCTCAATGATATGACCATTGTCTTATAGTCTATAGGATTTCCTAAGCTATATATACAAGATACGCTGGATACTATTATAACGTCTCTTCTCTCTGAAAGGGATGATGTTGCAGAATGCCTTAATCTGTCTATCTCTTCATTGATCATCGCATCCTTTTCTATATAGGTATCAGTAGATGCTATATATGCCTCTGGTTGATAATAATCATAATATGAAACAAAGTACTCCACGGCATTGTTAGGAAAGAATTCTCTAAACTCAGTGCATAATTGCGCCGCTAATGTCTTATTATGCGCTATAACTAACGTAGGTCTATTTAACCTTTCTATAACATTTGCCATAGTAAATGTCTTACCTGAACCAGTCACTCCTAGTAAAGTTTCATATTTATTACCATTTTCTATCCCCTCTACTAACTCATTGATTGCTTTCGGTTGATCCCCTGTAGGTCTGTATTTAGAATGTAACTCAAACATAGTAATTCTTCACCTTTCATAAACTTAAGTAATCATATTACAATTTTTAAAGCAAATCAATGCCTATTGTAATCATATGTAATAGATACTCACTAATTTATTTACTTTAGCTAAGTAAAAACAATAAATCTTTGAAAATACTAAAGAATCTGCATAAACTTCTTAGATTGACGCTTAGTTATCATATAAAAAAAGAACCCAACATATATATTATATATCATATAATCAAAAATTAAAAGTACTTATAGGAGATTTTTAACATGGAACAAGAAAATTTAAATAAATCCAGACCAAAGGCTCAATTGCTTTTACTAATACAAATAATTTTATGTATACTGTCTATAATATTTATGATAGCAACAAAATATGTATTTCCAAATCTGTTTACTTGTATAAAAGATTGGTATACGACTAGCCTAAATGACTCTATTTTAACTCCTGCAATAGTAGAAAATCAATACAAACAGGAAGAAATTGATAAAATTGAAGAAAATCAAGACATGACTAAGACTTCTTCTATAGATGATGATAAAAATATCACCTCAAATCAAACAATGTTTACCCCGGTAGAAGGAATTGTTACATCAGACTTTGGAGAAAGGATAGATCCGACAACAGGCAAAAAGAAATTTCATAAAGGAATTGACATAGCAGCTCCAAAAAATACTTTAATAAAGTGTGCTTCGAATGGAAAAGTGATAAAAGTTGGCAACAACTCATCATATGGTAAGCATATAATAGTGGAGCACGACAATAACATTAGAACACTATATGCACATTGCAATAAAATAATAGTGGATGAAGATAAACAGATAACCGCTGGTCAAGAAATAGCTCTGGTTGGCAGCACGGGGGATTCAAGCGGGAACCATTTGCATTTCGAAGTCATAGTGGATGATAAATGTCAGGATCCTAACCTTTACATAAGTACAAGTATGATTAAAAATAATTTAAAAATATGACATTCTTTTTAAACAAAATTAAGATAAGCATAAACTTCCCCGCCTTTTGCATAATGACTTTAATAATTTTACTATCTAAGTCTGACACATTGTTCTGGGGACTGCTGGCAGCTATATGCCACGAGTTGGGTCACATAATAATAATGATGATAAATAATAACATCCCATCTTCAATTAGTATTAACTTATTTGATATAAGAATAACTGAGAAATCAACTTGTCAATATTATGTTAAAGATATATTAACTCTTTTAGCAGGTCCTTTAGTAAATCTTATTATTTTTATCTTTTTATTGATTATAAATATCAATCTGAAAGGAGAATTTATGATATGCTTTATGAATGAGAATCTTATTCTAGGTTTGTTTAACTTGATTCCGATTTATTTTCTAGACGGTGGTAAAATTTTACATATTTTGATAAATCGACATAAAAATTGCATGGTAGCTGACAAAATATTAAAAACTATTTCATTTTCTATACTAATTATCTTATCAATAATAGGATTCTATATACTTATGGCATCAAAATTTAACTTTTCTTTACTATTCATCAGCATTTATTTAATCTTGGTATTACTTTTTTCTTGGCACAACATATAACTTGTTACGATTTGACATTTATTTTGTTAGTTGATATAATAATATTAGTTAAATAAGCTAACATCGAGATAAAAAAAATTATGGTATGGCAAAAATAATTAATAAAACGTATTGTAATAAATGAAAGAGGAGTGAATTTTATGAACAATTTAGATAATTATAACTATGAAATAAAAGTCAAAGCTAGAGAATGTTTAAAATTTAAAGGATGTGACTTAGAAAACAATGCACATCTGTGCATCTGGGACAAGATATTGTTCAATTGGAATGACAAAAAAGTAAGAAATATAATAAAAAATTGTAATAGCCCAGATGAGGTCCGTTCAGAAGCAAGAAAGATGCATAGATTTACTAGTTATACTGTTCAATATTCCCTCGCTAGTGGCGGCAACTACATAGATATAGATGAACTTAAATGTGTATTAAAGCTTCGTCCCGTATATAAAATTAAAGATTTTAATGAAAGCAATGGTAAAAAAATATTCGAAATAAATCAAAATTATTATATGGTAAATAGTAATTCTAATGAACAAAAGATGCTATTACTAAAAGCCTACTATAATGATTCTTATAACGATCTTTTTAAAAAAGACGACTACGATCCATGTAAAGACGAAATAGAAGATTTTAATGAATGGTCAAAAAAAGTCTCTTATTTTAAAATAAAAGATGGTATAGAAGGGCTAAATGCAACCGAGAATAGATATACATTTATAGCTTCGTTAGATCAGGACAACCTATCGATAGTCAAGCTTCCAACAGAATTATATGATGATCCTGTTAAAAGGGTGGAAATACTAATAACTAATAAGTATAATAATGTATTCGAAAGATGTGATTCAATTGATGATTTCTTTGAAAGTTCCAGTGAAGATGAGTTTATTGACAACAATATTATACATTGGGATGAATCAAGTAACTTAACAAATATAATATCCAGCATATGTAGTTATAAAAACATAAGCAATATTACAGAAAAGGCAAGCCCAAACGATATAGCAAATAATTATGCCATTGAAGGTATAAATTTAAACAATACTTATGTAAAAAACAATACTTCTCTTAACAAAAATAAAAAAGTAGTCTCAATCGACAAGAAAAATTACATATTCAATAACAGTCGTGAAGAAAAAAAGGATTTACTCAAGTTAATATTGAGAGATTCTACAGAATTTGAGAACTACTTTAAAGAAAATAACGAATTTCGTAAAATAAATGCAGAAGAAGAGCTAGAATGCATTAACCAATACTTGGATGAGGACATAAAAACAATAGATGAGTTTTGCAAAGAAGAATTTATCTTCTTCAAGCTAGCTAATATTGACTATACATCTGAATATCTATTAACCCAGACAACAAACGATGATTCTTCACAATCAGCCTTTGGCATTTTTCTTCCAAAAGTAGATAATGCCTTTAAAAATAATATCTTCCAAAACAATAGATCCTTAAAATTTGAAAGAGTATATGATATTTCTTCATTCAAAAGTAGCAACTTGACTATAAACTTCCGGGAAAGGATAAACCATTGCATAGTCTCAATTAAAGAAATCAGACTTTCTGATGAAAGCGAAGAGCTAATAAATAAAGATTTTGACACTTTCTTCTATAATTTCTTTAAAGACAATGAAGTCCAGATATCGGAGGCTCTAAATCCAATTATAATTAAATCAAATGACGAATCTTTTAGAGTTGTAAAAGGTACAGATCCCAGTGCAGATAACTTAATAGGAATTAAAGTAGATGACGAAACCTGTTATATCATCAATAATACTAAAGAAATGAAAAAGAGCTTTATAGAAACATATCTTAGAAATAATAGCGAACTAGAAAGTAATAGCAATGATGAAATAACAAATTTAAAGTCAAAACTAAATTATATCCACGACCTAACAGATGAGTACGAATTCTTCAGATTCTCGTTCGTAAAAGATGAAAACAATTATGGTAAATTGCTATATATTCATCAAAGCGATAGATTAAGCATCTGCATCCTAGTTCCAGAATCAATACAAATAGAGAAATCTTCAAAACAAGAAATCATGTCCTTCTTAAAATTAACTAAAATAGAAAACATAGCGAAATTAAAAGGAAAAATTAATACTTTTGAACTTATCGAACTTGTACGATATGGCGAGACATATACATTTGTATACAATGATGAAAAAAGTTATTTTATAAGACTTGACCCACATAAAGAGGATCTAAATTCCTTTGAAAAATTCTTTAAAAATTTTAGTATCAATATAGAAAATTTAACAGATCTATTAGAAAATGAGGACATACAATCTAAAGAAAGTAATACAAACGTTGATACATCTGAACTTCAGGACCGCCAAGAGGATAATAATAGTAATAGTAATGTTGATACATCTGAACCTCAGGACTGCCAAGAGGATAATAATAGTAATAGTAATGTTAATCAAATAACAGAAGTCAATGGAAGAGTATTCGTTCCTACAGAAAAAGTCATGATGTCAGTAAATTATATTGATCATACTGCAAGCTGCGACTATGAAATATTAAACGTCGGCGATATGTATTATTTCACTGAAAAAACGATGACTGATTTACTCAACTTCATTAAATATTACTTATGCCCGTCTGAATATTCCGACAAATTCGTTCCATATTTAAGTAATGGAAGTTCTACCACCGGGCTTTTGAAGTCTCAAATAATAAATATAGAGACAATAAGTGACATAAACAATATTGGCTATAACATATCATTTTTTAAATTAAAAACAGCCTCAAACAGTTCAGGAAAATATGAGTATTTTATATACTCCCGCAATGGTAACGATTTAACTTTCTTATGTATAGAAGAAAATTTAACGATACTTGCAGGCACAGATCTTTTAGAATTTGAAAATTTTAATCCTAATATAGAAGAATTTAAAGGTACATGTGTTAAGTGTTTAACGTTTTGTGATTTTGACAATACAAGAAGCACTACCGAAAATATAACTTCTATAAGCTATCAAACCCTTAATTCCTTACTAAGTAATTCCATAAATCGTATCCCAGCAAAAAGTCAGAATAATAATGAAAATAATAAAGAATCAAATGACAAATGTATAATACTGGGTGACAAAAACTGTGATGGGACTATGTACTACTTAAAAAATCCTAATACAAGTAGTAATATAATAAGCAATTTGTCAGATGAGATCAAGAAAATCATAGGAAAAAGTGGAATATACCTAGCTGTAAACGAGGAAGTAATAAGGGATATAAAAGAAAATAGTATAGATTTTAAAACAATTGATAAAAACGAACTGCAGGGGGAAACAATTAAAGAGATAAATGAATATAGATGTTTCCTTGATGACTTCATAGACCTTATACAGAGAGGGAAAATCCAAGACAAAGATATTAAAAACCATGACATATCTGACTTTGTCTACTGTTGCGATGAGAATTCTATCCCATATATATTATTAAGTAAAAGTGACTCTTCAGATAAGGTATATAAGCAACATGAGATATTAAATTCAAATGAATTAAAAGATTCAGATATAATTCCTGTATCTGAATGTGAGACAAGTGATTATGAAAGATGGGACAAGATAATACAAATTTTAGATAATTCACTTTCTTAAAGGGAGAACAGTGACAAAATTCAAAAAGCAACTACGACCTACTAACAAAAAGTACGTGGTGGTTGCCTTTTTATGATTTAAAAGTTGAAATTATGATAAAATTGTTGTATAATGAAGACATTGTAAGTAAATATATATAGAAAGGATTTTCTTATGCAACTTAAAACAAGCGATTTTTATTACGATTTACCTAAAGAATTAATAGCTCAGACTCCAATTGATAAAAGAGATGACTCCAGATTATTAATTTTAAATAAAAGCAACGGAAGCATCACGCATTCTGTATTTAAGGACATCATAAACAGACTAAATGAAGGTGACTGCTTAATATTGAATGACTCAAAGGTACTACCAGCTAGAATATATGGAATAAAGAAAGACACAGGTGCAAGAGTGGAATTCCTATTGCTTAAATGTCTATCAAATGGTACATGGGAATGTTTAGCTGGACCAGGGAAAAGAGCAAAAAAAGGTAACTGTTTTACTTTTAGTGACGATAAAGAAGAATTAATTAGAGGAACGATTACAGATACTTTAGAAAATGGAAATAGAATTATAAATTTTGATTATGAAGGGAACTTCTTTGAGATATTGGATAGAATCGGTGAGATGCCTCTACCTCCGTATATAAATGAAAAGCTCAAAGATCAAGACAGGTATCAAACTGTCTATGCAAATGAACTTGGATCTGCAGCCGCTCCAACAGCCGGACTACATTTTACTAAAGAACTACTAAGAGATATAAAAAGCAAAGGGATCAATATAGGTTTCGTTACTTTGCACGTCGGATTGGGAACATTTAGACCAGTTAAAGAAAAATTGATTGAGAATCATAAAATGCATGAAGAGTATTACGAAATTCCTAAAGAAACTGCAGATATAATAAACGAAACTAAGAAAAATAATAAAAGAGTTATATCAGTAGGAACAACTAGCTGCCGTACTTTAGAATCGGCTTTCAAAGAACATGGAAAAGTCATCGCAGGTCACGGCACGACTGATATTTTTATATACCCGGGCTATAAATTCAACGTAATTGATGCATTGATTACAAATTTTCATCTACCTGAAAGCACTTTAATAATGTTAGTCTCAGCATTCGCAGGATATGACAACATTATGAACGCATATAAAGCAGCAGTCAATGAAAAGTATAGATTTTTTAGCTTTGGAGATGCAATGTTTATAGAATAAATATAGAATCGATATAGAATAATTAAAGAAAATTCCACTACTGTTTTAAAATAGTGGAACCTTTTTTTACTAATAATTAATAGGTTACATACCTAATTCTGATTTCATCTTTATTAATTCATCATCAACTGAAGGGCTGTCACTTAATATATACTTCCCTTCTAATATCTGTGCCTCATCTAAAGGTATCTCATTCAATTTAGCCATAGCATTAGCTTCATCTAACATTTTGTCTGCTCTTTTTTCCATTTCATTAAAAGCTCCTATTCTTCCTATGGCTCTGCTCGATGTTGTCCCGATTTCGTTTACTTTTTGCTGTGTCCTTGCAATTGCTATCTTAGACTTTATAAGTTCTTTTCGATTGTTTAAATCTGAGATATTCTTTACTAATTTATCATGCATTTCTCTCATCTTTATTGCATTTTCATGTGCAACTGCATAAGATTTCTGCAAGTCTGCCCCTACTGTTTCTAATTCTTGCTTCTTGGCTATAAATACCTTTGCATCATCTTCATTATTAGCAAGTAATGCTTTCTTAGCCAGTTCTTCATATTTTGAAACTTCCCTTATATTTTCATCAACCAATCTTTTTGATCTGCTTTCCTCTGCCATTATCCCAGCTGTTTCTCTCTTTACATTTGCTAAATCATTCATAGCATCTCTAAGATATTGATCTACCATCTTTGACGGATCTTCTGCTCTATCCAATATTGCATTTATGTTCGCTGACATAATGTCTCTAAATCTAGTTAATATATTCATCTCTATTCTCCCCTTTAATCATCATACTTTCTACTTCTCAACTCCGCCTCATCTTGCACCAATTTTTCCATCGGAGTGCTTAAAATCTTTTCGGTTTCTAATGCTTTTTGCGATTCTTTTTCTTTTTTTCTTTTCCAGAAATAATATGCCACTATAATGATAACAGAACTTGAAATTATGATAGATATAATTATAGTAGTATCAATCCACGGTGACTTTGTTATCGTCATTATTCTATTAGCTGCGTCACTAAAGGCCTTACTAAATGATTCTTCATTTGATAAATCTTTATAATAATAATATCTATCTATATAATCCAGCAATATGTCTGCTGCCTCTACGTCAATCACAGACTTAGCTTGAGATCCTGATACATAGCACACTTGATAACCATTTATATTTTTTTGATAAAATATTACAAGCAAATGTGCTTCATCTTTAAATTTTTCATTATATAGCTTATCTGCAAATGAATTTAAGTCCTCTGAGCTTGGATTATCTTTTCCTTCAATAGATGAAGTTAAGTATAAAAATGGTTGTACTCCTGTTTTATTATAAAACTCTCTCATTCCTGATAGCAATTTAGTCTTATTATTAATCCATCCTAAATTATCCGAATAATAATCAGTTTCTACAACCATTCCCTTTGGCAACGCTTCTCTATTTATAGATGACTTAGTTATATTGTCCTTTGAGCTATCAAATAATGCAGGATTTGAAAAAATTAATGCTGCTATTGATACCAATGCTATAATTATTATACAAATCGGAACCAAAACAAACTTCTTCTTTTTAGCTCTTCCATTTTTCGCATTCCTACTGTGAAATTTGTCTCTAATATTAAAAACAAACTCACCTACTATATCACCCGCACTAGATGAATCTAAATCTTTGTTCTTGCTAGAAATCTTTTTCCCAGGTATGGACGTCTTGCTATACTTTGAGCTTAACCTATCCATCTTTTTGCTAAAGCGCCCAGGAGATCCATCTGACCCTTTATTCCCCATACGTATCATCCCCCATATACAAATTTAGAATCGCATAACTATATTATACAATATAATTTATAATTTGTAAATAGTTTTATGCTAATTAATTAATTATTTTTAATGTCGGTGCAACTTTCTTATTATATTGCGAGGGATCTGATGATATTATCTCTGAATCTGATAGTCTGGAATAAACTCCTTTAAACTTCCCATTATATGAAAACAAACCTGGCATGTTACTGTACAATTTAAATTCTTTGTCTTCTGGCATATAAATGTTCTCAGTCTTATATGGTTGACAGAATTCTTGTATTATATGATTACCATCTGTATTTTCATTTATTAACTTTTCCCATTGTTCTTCTGAACACATCTTGCCTACGTAAACATTTCGTGAACCATATCCGTCAACTGGCTTAAGAACATATTTATCTTTATTTCCTTTTACTTCATTTAAATCTACTTCTTCATCAGATAAAAGGTATGTCTTCGGTACGTGATCTTTTATAAACTTTACTTCTTCCTCATTCAAAATATCAAAAGTCCTTTTATCCCACATCGCTATAAATAACCACTTGCTATAAGGAATATGAGTACAAAATGGTCCTATAATACATACGTTGTCATCTTTCACCGCTTTAATAAAATCTTGAACTTTATCTATTTCTTCCTCGATATCACTTGTTATTGCCCTTCTGTATACAACGTCTACCTTGTGTCCCTTGGGGCTGATAAGCTCATTGTTAATATATTTCATATCTCTTATTTCGCAAATTTCTACATCGTATCCTTTTTTTCTGAATCTTTCCTCAAATGTTTCAAACTCATTTATGATTCCTTTTTCTAAAAAGTCAACTATACCTATGTACGGATTTTCTACTGCTTTGTGATATGTCTTATATATTTCTGAAAATGTATCAATCCACGTATCATATAATTCAAATGGTTCTAATTTGTATTTATCCTTTATAGCATTAACTGCAGCATTTTCTTTTAAAGTCGCCTCACTTATCGATAATTCTTCTTGTGCTCCACTTGTTCCATCTGAATTTATTTCACAAAATTTAAAATCTTTAGTTTCTTCATTATAAAATATATCAAATCTCGCAATAGGCATGATACTCTCGTATCTACGTGGTATTAGTATAAGTTCTTTTAATTTGTCTGAAAACAATGGAAATATGTCTCTGTACGATTCATCATCTATATATTTTTGTATCATTTTCTCACATATTCTATATGTCGTGCTTACTATTTCTTCAAATTTCTTTATATCTTCGCTGTCATATATCTTCGGAATCTGTAATAATTTTAAGTATCTTCCTCTAAACATTCTATTCCCATCTTTTAAATACTCCGTCATTCTTAATGACGACTCATAGTTTTCTTTCCAATTGCTTAATATTTCTTCTTTTATTAAATTATTTACTTCTTTCATTTTAAACACACCATCTTTCTGCTAAAGTTTTCTTTGAATCAATTATATTATAAAAAGGTTCTAAATATGACTGCTCTTCAATTTGGACCGACGACTTCGCTATGTCAAGTAATTCTCTTGCCAAATCACAAACGTTCTGTCCATAAACTTCCCCTGAAAAGCCATTCATTTTCAAATTATTCTCAGCCATGCTTAAATCTTTATCATGGATCTTATACTTTTCCAATATATGCTTTATATTTTCTTCATTTATAAATAATCCCTTTATAAACGTCGCATATGCTAACATGTATTCCATTGGCATGCTGTCAGCAAATCTTATCTCTATATACTTCTTTAATCTAACATCTAAAAAGGCCATTGATATTACATGCTCTATGTTTTCAATAGTCATCTCTTTGTCTTTCCAAATTACACTGGGCGTGTCATCTCCTACATAATGCGTGCCATCGTCCTCTACATCCAATATAATTGGCATATTCATTATAAAATCTGCATATGATCCAAATCCAAATCCCTCTTCAAATATATCTGATATCGCCCCACATCTATCATTGTCTACGTTTTTCCAAACATAGCTGCTCCTTTTAAATCTTTCTTCATTCTTCTTCCCTTCAAAAACTGGAGTGTTCTCTGTCAGTAGTTTTATCACTGGTCCTAAAAAGTATGCTAATCTGTACTTATTTATAAAATCTTCTTCATTATAATAATCAATCGATATATGTATTGATGCAGTCCCTCTCATCATGTTTGCCCCATTAGTATGCTTATCCAAAAAATATTTATCCATATACTTATACCTTTTCTTCGGTATTAATGGCATATCCTTGATAGAACTTACTGGATGATATCCTAAATTCACCATTTTGTAACCATACTCATCCAATATTGGACTAAGTGACTTTATAAACCCTTCATATATTTTCATTATTTCTTCTATAGATGAACATTTTTTTATACTTATTTCAAATTGAGCTGCAGGTTCTATTGTAATATTGTAATCATCCGTTAATATTCCTACTAATCTTTCCTCGGAATAGATAGGTTCCCCTTTAATAATCTTAATAAATCTGTTTAAAATGTCTTCTACTCCATGCTCTTCGTAATAATTTATTGACCTCATCGTATCTTTGTCTACTATGAAGTGTTCTATTTCTACTCCCAACTCCATCATTTCTGGGGACTTGCAACCACATTTAAAGTATTCTATAATTTTATCCTTATTCACAATAACCCCTCCCTTTTGTATTATAATCATTTTATCACATCTAATTATTTTATATCAATAGTAAATAATCAATATTCTCATATTCGTAAAAATTCGGTATAAATTAATTGTGATTTTAGTGAAAATAGCATATGGAAATTAATGCTTTCTCTATGATATTATATTATTTGATTAATATTTGTAAGGAGATTTCATTTATGAATAAATTATTTTTATCTATTTGTTTACTTGGTTTAAGTGCATCAAGTATTTGCTGCTTAGCTACAGATTTGACTCAGGATCAGAATCTAAAAACAAGTATCTATCTAAAACTTTTGAAAAAAGGATACAATCATGACCAATCAAATAAACTTTCTCAACTATATGTCAACAAACGTAAGGAAAATTTCACTAAATTTTGGATAAAGACTTACTTGCAATGCATAATAGAAGGGGAAACAGAAGAAAATGCTATTAAATATGCTACAATCTGTGATGAAAAGAAAAGATCAAGCAATAAAGAATTATTTAATCAGGCACATACCTATTACGAAAAATTAGGATATTCTAAAAAAATGTGTGAAAAGTTTGCTTCCGCATACGTAAAAATAATAAATCATGGGAATAATGACATAAAAGCAAGAGCATACTCAGATTGGATAGCTACTGGGCATTCTAAATATGATGCAGAAGAATATTCTAAACATTACGAAGATAGTATTACATCTGGAAGCGATGAATTGATTGCAAAAGCTTATGCTGCATTTACAATGGGAAACTTTATGCAAATAAAACCAGATTGTGAGTTCTCCACATACTTGGAAGACTATACTAAAGTAATATCAGAAGGCGGCAATGACGTAAAGGCAAGAGCTTTTGCAGAATGGTCTATAATCGGTAACCTCAGGTCAAAAGCAGACACGTATTCCTCATATTATAATGAAAAAATTCAAGAAGGGTCTTTGGATAGAGAAGCCAAAGCCTTTGCAGAATATATGACATTAATACCAGACCCTAATAAAACCGCAGCTGAAGAATATGCCCAACGATATTCTAACAAGTATTATACACGCATGTCTTCAGAAGAAAGCAAAGAAATTAAGAAAATGCTTAAATCTATCAAGTAATTAATAACAAAAATGCTGGGACAAACCAACTTTGGATTGCCCCAGTATGTATTCTAACCAGCATTTTTCATTTGTAGTCTTAATCTATCGCTAATCATTGCTATAAACTCAGAATTTGTTGGCTTACCTCTTTCATTATGTATGGTATAACCAAAGTATGAGTTCAATACATCGATATCTCCTCTGTCCCAAGCAACTTCTATTGCATGACGAATAGCTCTTTCTACCCTTGATGAAGTAGTATCAAAGCGTTTTGCAACAGATGGATACAGTTGCTTTGTAACGGAATTAATTATTTCAGGCGTCTCTACTGACATTATTATAGAATCTCTTAAGTAATGGTAACCTTTTATATGAGCTGGCACACCAATCTGATGCAAAATCTCAGTAACTTTTATCTCTAGATTATTAAGGATGTCAGGTTTAAACAAATCTTGAATAGAATTTGAAATTGGATTGACAATTTTATTTACTAAGTCTCGAATTTCAAACGGTTTAACCAAGAAATAGGACGCACCATATGATAAAGCTTCTTTTTCTAAGATTGCATTTGAAAAAGAAGAAAGAACTATGAAACAAGGTCTAATATTATTTAAAGGAAACTTTTTCAAGACACCAATAGCGTCTATTTCAGACAAAAACAAATCCATAATAACTACATCAGGTGAGTAAGACCTTATAGTATCAATTAGATTTGAGCCGTTTTTAGGGACAAACGATGGTTCAATCCCATAACTTTTTAAGAATTCTAAGCTTCGTCTACTAAATTCAACAGAATCATCTGCAATTAATAATTTTATTTTGTTTTCCATTTCGATTCCTCCGATAATTTGTTTTGTATCCATATATTACCATATAAATTAAAATTTGGCAAGAACCATTTTTTATCTTTTAATTTCTACTTACTAATTGCATTTTTCTGTTTAATTATTACATATTATTTCAAAATTAGCATGCATCGCAGTTCTATATGTTTCATTTTTAATATATTTTCTATATTATTATATGCATAACGCTAATTATTTTCTGCATTTTTTCGCCCATCTATATGCATGAAGCACTAATTTCTTAATAAATTCATTGATATCACCAAAAAATAACATACTCTACCCGATTTTTAGGTAAAGTATGTTTAATTTTCGCTAAACCACTCTTATTTTCTTTCCTCTCATGGTCACTTTCGCTATTTCACCCATTTGATTTAAGAAATCTAGCTTATCATCAGCAGAAAGAACTCTGTATCTAACTAGTAAATTCTTCTCATCCACTGATAGGTCATATATCTTACTATCTGCTTTTCTATCATATTTCTCATATGTTTCTAAATCGTCTTCATATGACCCTGGTTCTAATACATTTTTCTCACAGTCGAGAAAGAAATCAACATAATCAACGTTAAACATCCTAGCCATTTTTATAAGAGTCTTTATATCCGGAGATGTTTTCCCTATCTCATAGTAAGTATAAGTTGATCTGTCTACTCCTAAAACATCAGCAATTTGTTTCTGTGTGAATCCACAGCCTAATCTTATTTTCTTTAGCATTTTTGACAACATGCTATTTTCCTCCCAAATGTAAATATATTTTTTATTATTTTAATAAACCTTTCAAGATTTCCTCTACCTCCAAGGCATTTGCTCTGCCCTTAGATAATTTCATTACAAATCCCAATATAGATTTCAATGCTTTCTCTTTGCCTGATTTATAATCGGCAACTGCATTTTCATTTGAAGCTATTGCTTCTTGACACATTTTATTTAATGCGTCTTTATCTATTTCTTGCATATCCTTATCGGATATCAACTCTTTCACTGGCTTACCATTCTCTAGCATTTTATCTAATGTTGCTTTTGCAATGTTCATAGATATCTTGTTATCTTCTATTAAAAGTACTAACTCCTTCAATTCTTCCGGAGTTACTTTGATATCAAATTTCTCTTTATCGTTGTCTCCATCTAAACTTCTGAAGATCTGACCTATGATAAAGTTCGATACTGTTTGAGGATTCTTTACCCCTTTAACAGCTTCGTCAAAGAATATAGATATATTTCTATATTTTATTAATATCGATGCGTCAGTTTCCTTTATTCCTAAGTCATTTATATATCTCGATAACTTGACGTCAGGAGATTCTGGTAACGACGACTTTATGTTTTCTATTTCTTCATCAGTCAAGTGAATCTCAACTAGATCCGGGTCTTTAAAGTACCTATAGTCATGAGCATCTTCTTTTCTCCTCATGCTACTTGTTGCCCCTGTTGATTCATCAAATCTAAGAGTCTCTTGAATTACCTTTTGACCTGATTCAAGTAAGTCAATTTGTCTTTCTCTTTCATACTCTATCGCTTTCGTCATAAAGGTAACCGAGTTCATGTTTTTAATCTCTGTCTTTACTCCCAGTTCTTTGCTTCCTGATTCCCTTACCGATAAATTTACATCACAACGCATTGAGCCTTCCTGCATTTTGCAGTCCGAGACTCCTATATTGCGCATTATCATTTGAAGCTTCTCAACATATTCTTTTGCTTCCAATTCATTGCTTATGTCAGGTTCAGTTACAATCTCTATTAGTGGTACTCCACCTCTATTATAATCTATATAAACGTTGCCTGACTCATGTACTAATTTACCTGCATCTTCTTCCAGATGTATCCTATTGATTCTAACTTTCTTACCGTTCGATAATTCTATATGCCCGTTGCTACATAGTGGCTTGTCAAACTGTGATATCTGATAAGCTTTTGGAAGATCTGGATAGACGTAATTCTTTCTATCCATTTTTGAAATGTTATTAATAGTACAATTAGTTGCCAACCCTGCCATGACAGCATACCTGATAGCTTTTTTGTTTATCTTTGGTAGTGTCCCAGGTAGCCCTATACATATAGGACAGCAATGCGTGTTTGGATCTCCTCCAAAATCTGTCTTGCACGAACAAAAAATCTTAGTCTTTGTCGATAGTTCTACATGTGTTTCTAGTCCTATTACTGTTTCCCATTTCATATCCTCACCCCCATGTCAACACTTTTGAATGAATGTGCCTCTTTCTCATAGATATTAGCAGCATTTAATAACAAACCTTCTGAAAACATATTCCCAATCAATTGCATGCCTATTGGTAATCCAGACTTATCAAACCCACATGGAATTGATATAGCTGGTACTCCGGCTGTATTTATTGGAACAGTACATATGTCTGTCATGTACATTTCTACAGGATCATCTACTGAATAATTTAACTCATATGATGTCGATGGTGCTGTCGGTGATAAAATTATGTCACAATTTTTAAAAGCTTCTCTAAATGCATAAATAATTTTTCTTCTCAACTTTTGAGCTTTCTTATAATATGCATCGTAATATCCTGAACTTAATACATATGTTCCCAATAGTATTCTTCTTTGTACTTCTTTTCCAAAGCCTTTACTTCTCGTTTTACATATCATTTCATCTATGTCGCTATAATTGTCTGCCCGATAGCCATATCTTATTCCGTCAAACCTACCTAAGTTAGATGATGCTTCAGCACATGCTAAAATGTAATAAACAGGCAAAGCATATTTTAGTTCCGGTAGTTTAAAACGTACTATCTTAGCCCCTAATGACTCATAAACTTTTATAGCTTTTTCTAAAGATTCTTTTATTTCATCATTGATTCCCATAAAATATTCCTCTGCTATACCTATTCTGAGTCCTTCTAGACTATCATTTATCTTTGATAAAGTTGGCTCTCTCTTAACATTGCTGCTAGTAGAGTCTTTCTCATCGTAACCAGATATTGCATCAAATACAATTGCTGCATCCTCTGCCGTAGTCGTTAGTGTACCTATTTGATCAAAACTTGACCCATATGCTATTAAACCATATCTAGATACAGAACCGTAAGTTGGTTTAAGTCCAACTATTCCACAAAAACTTGCCGGTTCTCTAACTGATCCTCCAGTATCTGATCCCAATCCATAGACTGCTATATTACCTGCTACTGCACTGGCTACCCCGCCCGAACTTCCTCCTGCGACATGCTTAATATTATGAGGATTTAGTGAACCTCCTATGCATGATGTTTCGCTCGTTGAACCCATTGCGAACTCATCCATATTGGTTTTTCCTAATAATATTGCATTTTTTCTTTTCAATATATCCCAAACTGTTGCATCATATATTGGCACATAGCCCTTCAAGATTTTAGAACAACATGTTGTTTCTATCCCATTTGTTGATATATTGTCTTTCAAAGTCATCGGGATGCCTTCAAGTAATGATATTTCTTCCCCTTGCTCTATCTTTTTATCGACTGCTTTGGCAGATTCTATAGCTAAATCATCACATAAAGTCACATATGCATTTAATTCTTTCTTCAAATTATTAGCTTCTTCTAGATACTTCTTAGTAAGTTCTTCACAAGATATTTGTTTAGACTTTAATAAATCATGCGTGCGCCTTATCTTGCTGTTAATAATTTCAGACATATCGTTAACCCTCCTTCACATTAGTTTGAGTGCTTCTTAATAAAGAAGAATCCATCTTCACCACCGTCAACATTTTTTAAGATTAGGTCTCTGTCGAATGATTCTTTTACTTCATCTTCTCTAAAAACATTGAAACTTTCATCAATATCAGGTATATCGATGTCAGACTCTAGCACATCATTGATTTGATCTGCGAAGGCTATTATGTTAGACATTTCTTCTGTAATCTTGTCTAAATCTTTCTCGTCAACAAATATTTTAGATAAGTTTGCTATTTTAAGAACTTCCTCTTTAGTTACCATAAAAATACACCTCTTTCTCAAAAATTATTGCCTTATCTTTATATGAATCTCCCTTAGTTGTTCTTCCGTTACTTCCGTAGGTGCCCCGAGTAATAAATCTTGAGCATTGCTGTTCATTGGGAATGCTATTACTTCTCTAATGTTCTGTTCTTCTAAAAGTAACATAACCATTCTATCGATTCCCGGTGCCATTCCCGCATGTGGAGGTGCTCCATACTTAAACGCATTATAAAGTGATCCAAATTTTTCTTTCAAATCTTCTTCGGTATATCCAGCTATTTCAAATGCTTTCACCATTATATCAATACTATTATTCCTCACTGCTCCGGATGATAACTCAACTCCATTGCAAACTATGTCATATTGATATGCTAGAATATCTAACGGATCATTATTTTCTAATGCTTCTATTCCTCCCTGAGGCATTGAAAACGGATTGTGACTAAATATAATATTGCCCGTTTCTTCATCTTGTTCGAACATTGGAAAATCCACTATAAAACATAATTCAAATGAATCTTTGTTTATAAGATCTAATCTATTCGCAACTTCTGTTCTTATTTGTCCTGCAAACTTCTCTGCCACTTTCTTATTATCAGCTATAAAGTACAATACAGATCCAGGTTTTAGCCCTGCTCTTGTCTTTAACTCTTCTCTATCTTCATCAGATAAAAACTTATCTATTGGCCCTAGGAATGTCATTTCATCGGTTACCTTTACATATCCGAGCCCTTTCATTCCTATCTCTGTGGCAAATTTCAACATGTTCTCAAAGAAACTCTTCGGTCTGCTTGCGCAGTCTGGTACATTTATAGCCCTAACCGTCTTATTTTTAAACGGTGCAAAGCCTGAGTCAACAAACATATCACTTATGTCTATAATTTCTAGAGGATTCCTTAAATCTGGCTTGTCAGTTCCATACTTAAGCATAGATTCTTTATAAGAAATTCTTCTAAAAGGCTTATCCGACACTTTCTTATTGCTGAATTTTTTAAATGTATCATATAATACTTCTTCAGTAACTCTGAAAACATCTTCTTGAGTTGCAAATGCCATCTCAAAGTCCAATTGATAAAACTCACCAGGAGACCTATCTGCCCTAGCATCTTCATCTCTAAAGCATGGTGCGATTTGAAAATATCTATCAAATCCTGATACCATTAATAATTGTTTAAAGATTTGAGGTGCTTGTGGCAAGGCATAAAACTTTCCTTTATGCTTTCTACTTGGTATTAAATAGTCTCTAGCTCCCTCTGGAGAAGAAGTTGATAATATCGGAGTTTGGATATCAATAAATCCTAATTGTTCCATCTTTGATCTTAAGAATGATATGATTTTTGATCTCTTTATTATATTGTCGTGAACTTTTTTATTCCTGAGATCTAAAAATCTATACTTTAACCTAATGTCTTCTTTAGTTTCCTTAGATAATTCAATCTCAAATGGTAAGTTGGATAAAGATTTTCCCAAAATTTCTATTGAATTCATCTTTATTTCCACTTTCCCCGTCGAGATCTTTTCATTGATAGTATCTTCATCCCTCATCAAGACTTTACCAAACACGCTTACAACTGTCTCTTTATTAATTCCTTCTAGCATGTTTTCGTCCTGGACTACTATTTGGACAACGCCACTCTCATCTCTCAAATCAAGAAATAACACGCCTCCATGATCTCTTATGGAATCGACCCACCCTGACACTTTTACGTCATTATTGATGTCCTGTTCTCCAATCTCGTTTATAACCTTAGTACGATATTTGTTTTCATAAATCATAACAATCTCTCGTTGCTATAAAAATGTAGCAACTACCACCTTTCCACTTTTTAGTCTGACGTGAACTACCCATTGCAGAAATTACTGGGTTTCTAATGTGCTAATGCACTTGTTCCAAGAAGTTTGATCTTTAAGCCGCCACCCAACCGAGTCAGGCAATCCTTATTCTTACAGGCGTGTCCACTTCGCCTCTACCGCATAGGATATTAGTATCCACAACGCTACTTCAACTTTAAAATTTTTAAGGTTCCATTAAACATTTACATTCGCACTCTATTCCAATTAAACTTTTACCCTTATTTTTAAGTTCAAATTATAAGCCTGCTGCAAAAATTTAATGCCCAGTACTAAGAATATGTATGTCCCAAAATATTAGTCATCACTTCCAGTGACTATATTGTACTATATATTCGAGTAAACGTCAACATTTTTCCAGCGATTTATGTCCGTTTTCTGTAAATTAGAGCATTTTTGTTAAGTTTTAACAAATTCTCTTTAAAAAAGACCATTTTATCCCAGTCAGTTGTTTCACAAATACTAAAAATTTTTGGCCATTTCTTTAGATTTCTCATGATTTCTTTGTCAATTGCATCTTTTTTTCTAAGTTTTGAAGTAAATTTATCATATTTTGTGATAATGTATAAAGCAAAATATTTAATTGTTAATTACGAATTTTATATACAAACACAACAAGCAACTTAAAAACATCTATATAAAAGCTGAATTTTTTATGCATTTTATACGATTTTTAACCCGACACCACCGTTAACCGAAATAATATGAGAGATTATTATATCTTTTTGTTGCTATATTGTAATAGATGTTGTATAATCATCTTATCAATAATATAATGATAGAATAGGGTGGTTCAAGTGGATAATATTGATAAATTATGTATGGGTTGCATGAACATAAAGAAAAATGATATATGCGAGATATGCGGATACAACGGAGACAACAAACCTTACGCTCTTAGATTGCGTACTATACTTGATAATAGATATATAGTAGGAGCTCAAAAGAGTAAAAATGCTAATAGCATAGAATATATAGGTTTTGACAAGGTTTTATGTTGCAGAGTCTACATAATTGAGTTTTTTCCAAAGAATCTGTGCATGCGCGACAGGAATTCAAATAATATTATTTTGAGAAAAATTGATAAAGACTGCTATTATAATAACCTAAATGTATTCTTGAACAGGTTTAGAGATGTAGCAAGATTTAGAGATTTATCATCTATAGGTCCAATTTATAATATCTTCTCTGAAAACAATACCGGGTATGCAATATGTGAGTACATAGAAGGAGATAGTTTGAGTTCGTTTGTATACAAACAGGGCGGACATATCTCGTGGGACATTGCGAAACAGATATTCATGCCAATATTATCTGGACTGGATAAGATGCATTCAGCTGGAGTGCTGCATCTAGGAATATGCCCAGATAATATAATTGTCAAGAGACGAAGTGACGACAATGAATTGAGTAGCAATGAAAAAATTGAATTTTCAGCTGTATTAATTGGCCCTTCTTTGACAATAGTCAGAGATAAGAACCAAAATTCAGACTCAGGTTTACATTCTGGATTCTCAGCATTGGAACAATATACGAACGCATTATCAATAGATAAGAGTACTGACGTATATGGGTTCTGCGCAACTTTATTATATGCTCTATGTGGTAAGAGTCCTGCATCAGCTCTGAAGAGGCAAGATGACGACAAGTTACTAATATCTAAGAACATGATAAAAATCATTCCAAAGAATGTAATATCAGCGATAGCAGGAGGACTAAAAGTTCTACCAGAAAACAGAACTAGTGACTTCTCTACGCTTAGGAATCAATTATCAGACTCTGCCAACTTCTTGATGGAAAGTATCACAGAGGAATTACATCTCAATGAAAAGCCAAAGGAAGAAGACGAAAATGATAAAGAAGATCAAGAAAGTAAAAAGAAAAATGTATATTGGTTGTGGGTATCTATAATCGTTACATTTATATTGGTAGGCGCATTTGTGACTTGGGTCTTATTAAACAATGTCAAACCAAGCAATAATGAACCAACAACTGACGACAGTGCTCAAAATCAAAAGGTAGAAACAAATGTCAAGCAAGACAAAAAAGTAGTCCCTCACCTAATCGGACAGAATTTTGAATCAGCAAAGAATACATGTTCAAAAAATGGAATCAAATTGTTACTATCGGGAGAAGAATTTAGCGAAACAATTCCAGAAGGTTGCATTATGTCACAAAACCCTCAGGAGGGGACATCGACGGATTCCATTTCTAATATAGTTGTCGTAGTGAGCAAGGGAAGCAAAATGAAAACTTTACCAGAAATCCAAGGGGATTCGATCTCAACTGCATGTAATAAGCTGACTAAGTTATCATTAATTCCACAGAAAAAAGAAAAACCAAGTAACACTGTAGAAGAAAATTTAGTAATCGGTTACGAATCAAATAGCCCTGGTGACAAAATTGAATATGGATCTAATATAGTTATACTAATAAGCACTGGTAAACTAAGTAAGGATAGAGTCGATTAGTTCGGCTCTTAGCTATTTGTATTACTATAATAAATAGATTTTTTCATTCAGGTCGAATTTTGTTGAAAAAAGTAAAAAAATATCTATAATTCTATATCGAAGGGGTAGTATAAATAAATGAAGTCATACGTAATACATTTCGTAAGACATGGTCTTACAACTGAAAATGTTCAAAAAAAATATACAGGCCAAATGGATGTACATTTGTCCGAGGAAGGAGTAAAAAACTTAGAGACACTAAGAGATAAATACGATTATCCAAGAGGTAAGCTGTATTTTTGCAGTCCATTGATAAGATGTAAAGAAACTTTGAAAATATTATATAATGAAGACAATTTTACAACGGTCGATGGTTTAAAGGAATGCAGTTTTGGAGATTGGGAAGACAAAAGCATGGCAGACTTAGTAAATGATGAAACTTTTAAGAAATGGATAAAAGGCGATAATGATATTTCCCCTCCAAATGGAGAAAGCAATAATCAATTCACAAGCAGGATATTTAATGCATTTGAAAAACTGGTAGAAGACATGATGAAAAAGGGAGATACATCAGCAGTAATAGTAACGCATGGCGGAGTAATACTAATGTTGTTATCCAGATATGGCATACCAAAAGCAGAAGCTCACGAATGGCTAGTCGACAATGGATGTGGCTATTCGATAAGGATTACACCTGGACTGTGGATGCGAGACAAAGTCTTTGAAATATATGATCGGATACCAAAGAATTACGAATCCGATTATGATCCAGAAGAAAATTATAATAATTATTTTAATCTTGAAACCGATTTATCTAAGTAAACAAATTTTTAAAATACATCTTTTTATATCAACAGTTAAAATCACAAAAAAGTAAGCTCACGGAAGCCATTTTTTATAATTCCATTACATTTTTATTGTTGATGTTATCATTATAATAATAAATTTATAGTTGAAATATACAATTGAATATATATTTATAAATTAATTCATTATTTTGGTGTTTGTAAAAATCTTATTAAAATGCTACAATGTAAGTAGTTAAATTATTTGTCATATTTTGATGATTGTAAAGGAGTTTGATCCAAATGAATGCCAGCTCTCAACAGGCGTCCACTCAGAATAAACCGGAATTTGGTAAATTTCAATCTATTTTTTGGCCAGTTCATAAGTTTGAATTAAAGAAGTTCATTCCAATGAGCATACTTATGTTCTGCATACTATTTGTCCAAGCTATGTTAAGATCTTTAAAAGACGTACTTATAATTAAGTGCGCAGTTTGTGGCGAGACTGAACTCATATCGCAATTAAAATTATGTTTTGTTATGCCAGCGGCTTTTCTTATCGTTATGTTGTACTCTTTCTTAATAAACGAATTCGGATTTAAGAAAACCTTTTACACAATAACGCTAGGATTGACCGCTTTTTATGCTATTTTCTTATTCTTTTTGTTACCTAATTCAAATGTAATTCATGCTAACGAAGAACAGATTGCATCAATGCGTGCTACATTACCTGGCGCTTTTTATTATATAATACCTTGTATAACTAACTGGTCGTACACGCTTTTCTATGTCTTTGCAGAATTATGGAGTACAGTAATGCTACAATCTTTGTTTTGGCAGTTTGCGAATTATATAACGATGGAGAATGAAGTAAAAAGGTTTTATTTACTCTATCCTGTACTAGGATATGTCGGGACACTTGCTTCAGGTGCTTCCCTAAAGGTCATGTCAAGAGCCAGCAACGATCAATTTTTAACCAATGTGCAGACATTAGTTGGCATTTGTGTAGCATTAGGGCTATTAGCCTGCGTCATGTTCTGGTACATAAATAACGTAGTATTAAAAGATCCTAGATTATTTGATAAATCTAAAGTAAAGCCCAGAAAAAAGAAAGAAAAGATGGGACTTACTGACGGAATCAGGTTATTAATCAAATCCAAGTACTTATTATTAATTGCTTTAATATCGATAGCTTACGGAATATGTGTCAATTTCTCAGAAGTAATATGGAAAGAGCAAATGTCTCTATGCTTTACGAATAGCGGTAGTTATGCCAGCATGCAAGCAAACTTAGACATGACTTTAGCAATCCTAAACATCATAATATCGATAGTTGGTACAAACCTACTTAGAAAATTCAAATGGAAGACAGTAGCTCTCATAACTCCAATAGCTTTGATCACGCTTTCATCAATCTTCTTCTCATTAGTTGTCTATGGCAAGTTCATATCGCCAACACTTTTGGGAATCAATGTTGCTTATTTCTCAGTTTGGTTTGGTTTGATACAAGATGCTTTATCGAAATGTTGTAAATATACATTCTTCGACGTAACCAAGAACATGGCTTATATTCCTTTAGATTACGAGACTAAAACAAAAGGACAAGCCGCAGTTGAAGTTGTTGGAAGTAGAATTGGTAAGGCCAGTTCATCAGCAGTTCAAGTATTGTTAGTAAACTTCATTTCAGTAGGTTCAAAGTTAATGTCTCACTTATTTACAATCATTCCTATACTAGGATTCACGTTTATCGGATGGATACTATCTGTAACTAAACTCAATAAGAAATATGAAGAAAAGCTTGAAGATTTTCATGCAAAACAAAATGCTGGTTCTTCAATAGCCTAAAAAACTTAGCTAGCCGTTTAAAATTCTTGGCTAGCTAAATCTTTTTTTATACTATTTGGTTACCGGTTTAAACTCTGCCAATGGCAAACTTATCGTAGATTCTTGCCCATCTCTATCAATTGTAAAATCAATCACTTCTCCCACCTTACAATCGTCAACTATTTTATCCACTTCTCCAAGAGAAGTAACCGGTTGATGTTTAACTTCTTTAATGATGTCTCCTATTTTAAATCCAGCGCTTTCTGCGTTTGATCCTTCCTTCATTTTAGCCACTATTATGCTTCCACTGTCGGTCTGGACCAAAGTCATTTGCAAGTCTATTCTACCCGGCACGTATCCATATTTCAATATTTGATCAGTAACGAATTTAACAGTATTAGATGGTATACCAAATCCCAATCCTTCTGATGAAGTAATTCTTGATCTAGCGACCACCATTCCAAGCAATTTACCATTCATATCAAAGATACCGCCACCAGAGTTTCCATTATTTATTGCTGCATCTGTTTGGAACAGTACCATAGTTTCCCCATTCAATACCATTTCTCTTTCTTTTGCGCTTATAATTCCTGACGACACAGTCCCTTCGAGTAATCCTAAAGCATTTCCAATTACTATTGTCTTTTGGCCGACCCTCATAGCAGACGAATCGCTAAATTGTACTGGTCTCAAGCCTTTTTTATCTATTTTTACTACTGCGATATCCTCATCCGAGTCATATCCAACCAATGTTGCAGGATATTTTTCTGAATTTTTAAGAGTAACCACAACAGATTTAGAATTTTCCAATACATGACGGTTAGTAGCTATATATCCATCTGCAGATATTACTATTCCACTTCCTGACGATGATACAGTTTCCGTGCTATTACTTTCTACCTTTTCGGTATCAATTTCAACCACGCAGTCATCTATATCATCGACCACTTGAGTTATTCTATCATCCACGGTACCACCCGTAAACAATCTTGATGCAATAAAGCCTCCCGACAGTCCCAGTACCAAAGACAAGAATATACATATGCCAACCAATTTCAATTTTCCCTTGCCCTTTTTCGGCTTATTATCACCCCCATCTTTAAAATTATTTGTTTCAGTAATAGGATTATTATCCTTCATAAAAATACCTCCCTTTGATTCATGTCAAATATTACATAAGTAATTATAACATATAAAATAAAAATGCGCAATATGCTAATTGATTTTAATTTCTTCTATTGCTATAATATATTATGGTAATTAGACAGATATATTAACTTAATTAGGGGGAATTTTTTTTGAATAGTAGTGATATATATGATGTCGCCGTGATAGGCGCTGGTCACGCTGGCATAGAAGCAGGCTTAGCAGCTGCTAGATTAGGCTCTAAAACTGCTGTCTTTACTATAA
The DNA here is from genome assembly GCA_934489735.1 of uncultured Eubacteriales bacterium. Lineage (GTDB taxonomy): Bacteria > Bacillota > Clostridia > Oscillospirales > Acutalibacteraceae > CAKSSR01. The sequence continues at coordinate 28,529 of CAKSSR010000011.1, forward strand.
ATATGGACTTCGTTGGCAATTGTCCTTGTAATCCTTCTATTGGAGGTACTGCCAAAGGGCATTTAGTTCGTGAAATAGATGCCCTCGGAGGTGAAATGGGCAGGACTACTGATGCTTGTTTTCTACAAAGTAGGATGTTAAACAAAGGCAAAGGTCCTGCTGTTCATTCTTTAAGGGCACAGATAGATAGAAGAAAGTATAGTTCAATAATGAAGCACAAGCTTGAATTACAAAAGAATCTTGATCTAAGGCAAGCTGAAATTGTATCCATATGTCAGGATGATAATGATACATGGATATTGAAGACTAGGCTAAACCGTACATTCAAGTCAAAGACTGTGATAATTGCTACCGGGACATATCTGGGAGGCAAGATATACATAGGGGAAGTCTCATTTGAGAGCGGGCCAGATGGAACGTTTCCTGCAACATTCCTAGGGCAATCGTTAAGAGACTTAGGGATTCCAATCAGAAGGTTCAAGACAGGGACACCAGCCAGAGTATTACGTTCAAGTATAGACTTTTCAAGCCTAGAGGAGCAAGATGGTGACGAAAACATAGTACCTTTCTCATACGATACAGAAAATCCAGGAGAAAACAAGATAAAATGTTACATAAGTTGGACTAATGATAAGACAAAGGAAGTAATACTAGACAATTTAGATAGGTCTCCCATGTTCAGCGGCAAGATTGAAGGGAAAGGGCCAAGGTATTGTCCTAGCATAGAAGACAAAATAGTAAGATTTTCTGACAAAGAGCGTCATCAGTTATTCATTGAGCCATGCGGATTAGATACAGAAGAGATGTATCTACAAGGGATGTCATCATCTTTACCGGAGGACGTACAAATTAAGTTTTACAAAACGATAAAAGGATTAGAAAATGTTTTAATCATGAGGCCGGCATATGCAATCGAGTACGACTGTGTTGATCCGACGAAGATGAATGCAACACTTGAATTTATAGACTTTCCAGGACTATTTGGAGCTGGACAGTTCAATGGAAGCTCGGGATACGAAGAAGCAGCAGCACAAGGGTTAATAGCAGGAATAAACGCAGCGCTCAAGTCGCAGAATAAAGAGATGATAATTTTAGATAGAGCGAGTTCATACATAGGGACATTAATAGACGATCTGGTAACGAAAGGGGTAAGCGACCCATACAGAATGATGACATCGAGATCGGAATATAGACTAATACTAAGGCAAGACAATGCAGATGAAAGGCTAACTCCAATAGGGCACAACATAGGACTAATAAATGACAAGCAATGGGACAAGTTTTTATTAAGAAAGTCATTAAAAGAGGAAGAATTGAAGAGAGTAAAGAATACAATTTTATCTCCTTCGGCTGAACTAAATGACATACTTTTATCAAACGGGACGACAGCGGTAGATACAGGAGTAAGATTATCTGACTTACTTAAGAGACCGCAAGTAAATTATGAGCTAATCAAAGAGATAGACAAGGACAGACCAGACATAGATCAAACAATATTTGAAAAAGTTGAGATTGAACTTAAATATGATGGATATATAAAGAAGCAATCAAAACAAATAGAAGAAATGAGACGACTAGAAAAGAAATCTATTCCACTTGACATTGATTATTCTAAAATAAAAGGCTTAAGGCTTGAAGCAATAGAAAAATTAGAGAAAATAAGGCCATTAAACCTAGGGCAAGCATCAAGAATATCCGGAGTCAGTCCAGCTGACATATCAATGTTAATAATATATTTAGGGAGGTAGGCAATAGTCAGCATGAATCTTTTAAGAGAATACTTACTAGAACTAGGATTTACTATAGATGATAAAAAATTAGAGCAATTTAAAAAATATATGGAATTTTTAATCGAATATAATAAAAATGTAAACTTAACCTCAATAACTGATCATGAAGGGATAATAGTCAAGCATTTCATAGACAGCATAATGGTGGAATTGAAAATAGAAATGCCAGACAAAGCTAAACTAATAGACGTAGGAACAGGCGCAGGGTTCCCAGGTGTCCCCTTAAAAATAGTAAATCCTAATATAAATTTAACTTTGCTAGACAGTTTAAATAAAAGATTAATATTTCTTAAAGAACTCATTAATTTAATTGATATAGATGCAGAAATAATTCATTCAAGGGCAGAAGATTTATCAAAAAAATGTGACTATCGGGAAACATTTGACATCGCCACTTCAAGAGCTGTAGCGCCATTGAACATATTAGCAGAATATTGCATCCCATTAATAAGAATTGGGGGCAAATTTGTAGCAATGAAGAGCGACAATATTGAAAATGAGATAAAAGAATCAGAGTCTGCGATAAAAAAATTAGGATGTGAGTTGACTGATGTAAAAAGGTTCAACCTTCCTGATGGGAGCAGTAGAAGCCTAGTTATAGTAACCAAAAAGCATAGCACAAGTTCTAAATATCCTAGGCTATGCTCTAAAATTAAAAAAAATCCTTTATAATTTAAAATCGTTAACAATATTTGACATTTTTCTTAACCTCTGTATGGTAGTATATTTATCGAAGCAAGACCAATGAAGAACAATCCTAATATTAATTGATTTGCAAGTAAACTTCGTACACTTTATAGCACGACTTGGTTGCCTTGTGATCACGTATTGGTAATCAAGTTCTTGCTATAGATAGGTCTTTCTTCTAAATATTAATTTGCTTGCGAGTTTTTATTTTTATCCCCATTTCCTTACCCTAATTCCCTTTAAATAGGAGACTGTAAAATTACAGCCTCCTGTTCTTATTTTCTATTCATTTTATCTACCATCTTTACTTTTTCTAATGGATAAGCTAATAATGCTTAATAAAGATGTAGCCAACAGTATTATGTATGATAACGGATTAAAATTATCTGTCGTATTTACAAATGTCTTTTCATTGTTACGTTGATTATTATCACCTGAAATATCTAAAATCTTAACACTTTCATAAAGTTTACCATCAAAAACAAAAGTCGCTTTATATTCTGCTTTGCCCTTCTGTTTGCCGGTAGGCTTTTTTATTATTCTTGATTCAATTTTTATCTCACCATCGTCACTATTTCTAACCTCAACATGATTTTTGTCATTGATGCAAATTAATATGGCTTTCACAGATGTACAACTTGCATTCCATTCAAATACTGGCTCTCCATAATTATGCCCTTTCGCTGGAATCTCTTCAATTTTAGTATCCGTATATGTACGCCCGTTAAATTCTACTTCCGCTTTATAGGTCCTTTCTCCTTTCTCTGTACATGTCGCTGGCACTTCTTTTTCAATTGTTACTTGGCATTCCTTTGTCCATCGATGACTTTTATCATTGTTGCATTCAATCTCAGCCTCCGCTACTTCATTCCCTTCACTATTCTTGCTCCATTTAAATACTGGCTCTTTATAATCGTGCCCTATAGCTGGAGTATCTACTCTAATTCGTTCAAGTTCCTTTTGGCATTCTTTTTTTGTACAATAATATACTTCATCATAATATCCATTTTCTGTACAAGTTGCATTTTTTGTATTTTCTTCTACTGGATTACTAGGCTTTGTATGGCCTTCAATTGTTAATTTCCCTCCTTCTACTAAAACATCATAATTTTTTGGTTTAGTAAAACTAGCCGTAATATTATAGTTCCCTGCTTCTTCTCCCTCATTTCTTGTCAATTCAATATTTTCTATATTATCGCCATCAAAAAGTCCTTCCAATGAATAAGTAAACTTTGGATCATTCGTTTCAATATGTTTCAATTTGTCTTCCACAACTATCTTTGCTTTCGCCTTCTTTATCGCAAATTCTTTTGTTCCAACTGCCTTTGTATAATCATCATCCTCTTCTACAGTTATTCTTACTATGTAATTACCATATTCAAATGGCTGTTTTTCAGAATATGTTGCATCGTCTGCATCTTTCTTTTTATATTCAATTTTCGGTTCATTATTATTTGTTGTCCTAAAACTAGGCTTTTGCACTGATTCTTTATTATATATCTTAGAAATATCTGAAATGTCACTCACTTGTCCTTCTTTCTTTGATACTGATAGATTAACAATAGAACTATTTGGCCTATCTCCATTCTGATAAGTCTCGCCACAAGGGTCGTAATTTACTTCAAATTCGTAGTTACCCGCCTTTAGATTTTTTAAATATTCTGATTTTAAAATCAAAGTATCGCTTTTTATGTCATAATCAGAATCATTTAAACTTGTACCACCAGCCACTATAGACTTAACTTTATTTCCATTCACTTTTATTCCTGTTGTCAAATCACTGTCCGATCCTCTTTCATATTCCTCACTACAACTACCAGTTGCATCTTGGTAAACTACAATTCCATCAGAATTAATAATTGTTATATGATCTACATTATCAGTAATTCGTGCGTAGATGACAAATTTTTCACTCGCCTTTATATTTACATTAGAACCATGTGTACAATCTGTCCAATTTTTATCTTTATCAAAAGATTCTCCTTCCGCAACTTTCTGATATTCTATAGTTTTTATTCCACTTTCTTGATCATCTGATCCTGTTATCTGTATATCCACATTATTTTTAAAGAAATATTTAAAGCCAGTACTATTTAGTCTGTCCTTAAATTCTTTTTGATAACTTCCACTCAATGTCTTAATGCTTCCTGTTGGATTTTTTGAATCGATATTAATAATTTCTCTCTTTTCTTCAGAAATATAGTTAGTACCTTCTTGTTTAAGTCTATATTTTAGTTCACATGTCGTAGAAATTTTAATATCATCTTTCCAACTGCCACCATTATCCTCAGAAATTTTACAACCAGTTTCACTGGGAGCAACCGTTGCATTATCTTTATACCAATTACCAATCTTTTTCCCTGATATATTAATCCCGCATCCTTCCCAATATTTAATGCTCCATTTAGTTTCAGTTTTGTCAGGCAGTTGATAATTATTATTGTCAATACTAATTACTTTCGCATTATATTCATTAACTTCAGTTCCAGTATTATTCTCATACGTAACCTCACCAGTGGTATCTTTCCCGACCAAGCCCTCAACAGATTTCACCGTTACACTTTGTTCTTTTCCTGTATAAATAAGTTCCGTATTGCTCCATTTTATTGTCTCTAGTTTCTTTTTTTTAATATTGGCAGTCGTCTTAGTATTATATGTCAAATTATAATTACTTGCATCAACAGCATTTCCCGTAACTTCAACATCCCCGATATCAATGGTTACTTCTTTATTGTCGCCAGCTGAACTATCTTTAAAAGTACCTTTAGCACCCGTAATTATAAGTTCCTCTTCCCCTACATAAGTCGGCAAATTCTCGTCTTTTATCGTTGCATTTACATTTCCATCGTAAGTTTTATCATTTGCTGCTAATTCTGCATAAATATTTTTGGGGGCAATAGTAATTTTCGCTGAACCTTCGTAATTTTTATAATTTTTTAGTTCAACTTTGTAATAGACTGTATAACTACCTGCATTCTTGTACTTAGGACTTTCATCTGAATCATAAATTTCCCCATCTGTCCCGTAAGTTATCTTTGCACTTTTAAGTCCTCCTACATTTACAGATATCCCAACTTCTTTTCCATCATATGTTTTTTTAATATTATCAGCAGATATTCCTTCCATAGTCGCTTCTTCTACATTAAATTCAACTGCATCAGTTGTAAATTTTTCATAATGAGCTGTTTCTTCTACCACAGCATACATGTAGTATGTCCCTGCGTCCAATACAGTTCCTTGCTCCCACTTTGTTCCATTTGAATTATTCCCCTCGGTATTGTAATAGTAAGTAATCTTAGGACTCTCTTCCAATCCAGAAGCATCAATAATAGTCGGTTCATTCACTGTTCCTCCATATGTATAATCAACTATTGCAACTTGTATATTGCTTCTTACCGCCTTCTTTATCTCAAATTCATCTTCCACCGTATATGATTGATGATTGTTCAAATTCGTTAAGGTTACTATTGCTTTGTATTTTCCTAATTCTGTTGGGGAAATTATTGTTCCTCCATAATTCGTTCCATCTATTCCGACATAGGTAGTATCACCTATTTTAATATCATCGCCAAAAACACTTGAAATTCCATTATCTATTGTTACACCTGCATACGGCTTTCCAGAGTATTCCACATCATTGGCTGTAAGTTCTAAATATGCTTCGTTTTTTCCGTGAACCTTACAGTCTACAACAAATTTATTACCATCAATAGAATATTTAAAATCATGCTCATTATACAAATATAAACATTTCTCACCAGCATCATACCTAATGGAATAGTTACTATTGTTAGGTTCTACTTTTTGAAGTATATCTTCATTCATACCCTCTGCAGTAATCTGACGACTTTCACCAAATTTCAGATCACCTAATATATAAACCTTTATTTTTTTATTCCTATTGTACTCAGATGGATCAAATACTTGCCCTGTGTTTAGAAAAATATCAACCTCTCTATCACTAAATTCTACATTTCCTACTTTACAACTATTTCCTCCAAGCTGATATATTCCAGTTCTACTGCTAATGGTCCCGCCATTAACAATTAAATCTCCTTTTTCTTGATATATTGCACACTGGCTTCCCCCTGAAAGTTTTGTACTACCTTTAATAGTTAAACTCCCTCCTTTTTGGGATATCACAAAATATCCCCCCCCTGAAAGTGTGCCACCTGTAATTTGTGTTTCTCCTTCTAACCCAAGTACACATGTTCCTTTAGAATAGATTTCACCGTCACTCGCAACACTAATTGTTAAATTTCCTCCTCCTTGAACTATTGCACACTGGCTTCCCCCTGAAAGTTTTGTACTACCTTTAATAGTTAAACTTCCTCCTTTTTGGAATATCAAACACTTAGTTGTCTCTGAAAGTATTCTACATCCATCAATGATCAAGTTCCCATTTGTTTGAGATATTATACATTCTGCAGAACCTGAATTAATAAAATTACAATTATTTAATTCAACATTCGCATTTGCGCCAATATACAAAATATTACTACCTAAAAAACCAGAATTACCCTCACATTCAATCTGCAATTTTTCACATTTCTTTTGCACATCGATAAATCCTCCATGTCCAGCCGCTATTTTACTTATTTCAATGCTTCCTACAATCTTTAAAACAACCTTCTCTTCAGTATTTATAATTATTGAACCGTTGTAAGTTCCGCTCTCTAATTGATAAGTCCCTCCTGTATCTATCGAATATATCCCTCCTGTTAAACTACTTGGGGTAATAGTCGTTATACCTTCATTCGAATTTGTAGCAGCGCCTGTACCCCCCCCCGATAGGTTATTGTCGCATGGTTCAAGCGAGTCTTCCAGTTGTTTATCTTTATTTATCTGTTCCTTTTCAGATGATTTATAAATTTCATCTTTTTTATCATCTTGTAATAGTTTAGATTCTTCTATGGCTGTTGGAGGGTGAATTTTATCTTGCAACAACTTAATATTATCCAGTTGTTTACTTACAATTTTGTTCTCTATGTCATACATTTTCTCTTGGCTGTCATTACTTTTTTCGATCTGCGTCATATTATTCAAATCATCTTCTGCAAGCACGGTTGAAGATGCTATAGAAATAGTAGTCGTAAAGACAAGCATGTTTACTAAAAGTTTCTTTTTCATAGCTTTTCCTCATCATTTCATTAAATTTATAATATATTTTCAGTAAATCTCAAGCAATCTAATTAATCTATATATATAATTAACTTGAACAATACGATAATTATATACATATTCCTACTTAAAGTAAATATATTTTAATAAATTCGTAGATTTATATAACAAAACGCATACTAAACTTGTTTTAAACGACCAAAAAATACATTTAGTATACATTTTTTTCAAAGGAATATTTAATTCAGAAAGCAAAATATCTGCGCAGGCTAAAAGTTGCAAGTCTAATGCAATACAGATAAAGCCCACCATCTAAAAGAAAGCTGGCAATTGTCACTATTTCAAATATTTATCCTTAATATACTTATAATTCTTTTTAATTTTTATTAACGAGCAGTATCTCTTAGTATAATCTTTCAAACATAAATCATTTGAGCAGCTTGCCCATTTGTTTGACTCATCTTCCATAAGGCTATCATCCTGCCATCCACAGGAGGGACAAATTTCGTTTGATGATCTATTGCTAAACTCATGCTTCCCACAGACTGGACATAAGATATATTTATTCATGCATCTTTCTCCCATCATTAAAGCATTATTATCGAGTTCCAGACATAATGTGATATAAGAATACAAATTTTAATATCAACTTACCGATTATGTTAAGAAATAATATACTAGTAATGATATAATATAGAGAAACAGATGCAAATATTTAAAATTTTTCAAAGTAAATTTAAGTTTTACTTGACAGATTGAAAGAAAAGTTATATACTATTAGTATGCTGTAAAGGATAAGACTTTACAAATATAGGTAAAAGGTCTTCTTCCTTTAGAAATTAGATGGACGGTACAAGAATAAACTACCGGCCATTAATAAGTTTTTTAATAGTAATTTGACTAGAAACGACCACGCACACTCGTGACTTTAGTTATGAGTTAGTGGAAGAACCGTAGGAACTACGGGGATAGCTTGGTAAATATCTTTCCGTTAGGAGAGAGTTCCCAAGAACCCTGCGACTTTAGTCGTGGGAGGTTCAGTTAGGCAAGCTATATGATATTTGCACGATTATTATTGGTAAAAACAAAGAATTGAAACAGAAGGCAAACCCTTCAAAGAGAATATCTTAAAAAAGCTTTGAATATTATTTCATGCTTTTAATATTTCTTATAACATTGCGGTGCAAATAGCAAGATGATACCGAAGAGTCAGGAAGTCAAAGAAAAAAGCATAAGTTACAATGCAGAATATCAAAAAAAGACAAAAAACGAGGAAGGGGGACGTTATTGCAAGACTAAGAATATTTTCAAAAGTTAAAAGCGATTTTTAAAGATAGATAGCCGATTGAATGTCATATCAGGCAACGGATAAGGCTTTTTAATCAAAATCGAGTGCAACGGAAGAAAGTAGGACAGAAAAGTTATAATTTATGACTTTTTGGAAGTTTTCAGTAACGGTAATACTATGCCAAAGAATATGGAAGTATCACTTTTAATGGACTTTTATAAAGATATACTAACAAAGAAGCAGCAGAAAGTAATGGAATTATATTATAATGAGGACTTTTCTTTTACAGAAATTGCTCAGATGATAGGGATTACTCGTCAAGGTGTTTATGATATTCTAAAAAGATCTGAAGCCCAGATTTACCAATTAGAAGACAAGTTATCTTTATTTAAGAAATTTAAAGGTGTTAAGCATGACGTTCTTGATATATTAATCGACATAGACAAGATAGACAATGAGAACAAGAAATTATTTAAATCAGATAGTATTGATAAATACGTAAGCGATATAAGAGAGAAAGTAAAAAACTTGAGTAGTTGAGGTGCATACGATGGCATTTGAAAGTTTGTCAGAGAAGTTATCAGCAGTATTTAAAAGGCTGAGATCAAAAGGAAAATTATCAGAACCAGATGTAAAGGAAGCTATGAGAGAAGTCAGATTAGCATTACTTGAAGCAGACGTAAATTACAAAGTGGCGAAAGACTTCACCAAAAGGGTATCTGAACGAGCAGTAGGTTCAGAAGTTATGGAAAGTTTAACTCCTGCTCAGATGGTGGTGAAGATAGTTAACGAAGAATTAATTGAATTGATGGGAAAGACTCAAGAAAGACTAAACATGCCATCAAAACCTCCTGCAGTTGTAATGCTATGCGGGTTACAGGGGTCAGGAAAAACGACTCATGCAGGCAAACTTGCATACATGTTAAAAAAAAGTGGACATAGACCATTACTAACTGCTTGCGACATATATCGTCCAGCTGCGATCACTCAACTAAAAGTATTGGGAGACAAGATATCTGTTCCGATATTTGAACGAGGAGAAGAAGATCCTGTAGAAACAGCAGAGCTATCTGTTAGGCATGCCAAGGATTATGGATATGACATTGTAATAATTGACACTGCCGGCAGACTTCATATAGACGAAGTTTTAATGGACGAATTAAAAAGGATGGAAGAAGCAATAAACCCCACAGACATTTTACTAGTAGTCGATGCAATGACGGGTCAAGATGCTGTTAATGTAGCAAAGTCTTTTGATGACACTTTAGGAATTACTGGAGTGATTCTAACCAAACTGGACGGAGATACAAGAGGTGGAGCAGCTTTATCTGTCAGAGAAGTAACGGGCAAGCCGATAAAATTCTGCGGCATCGGGGAAAAGGTAGAAGATTTAGAGCAATTTTATCCAGACAGAATGGCATCAAGAATATTAGGCATGGGAGATGTTTTAAGCCTCATAGAGGACGTAGAAAAAAGCATCGATTTAAAGCAAGCCGAAAAGATGTCAAACAAATTAAGTAACAATGAGTTCGACTTCAATGACTTTTTAGAAATGACAGCTCAAATGAAGCGAATGGGACCAATGAAATCGATAATATCAAAGATCCCAGGTTTAGATAACAAAATCAAGGATGTTGACATAGACGACAGACAAATAGATAGAGTTTGTGCAATAATACTATCGATGACTCCAAGGGAAAGGTCAAAGCCAAGCATAATCAATGCATCAAGAAAGAAAAGAATTGCCAGTGGAAGTGGTATGAAAGTGGAAGATGTCAACAAATTACTCAAGCAATTTGATCAAATGCAAAAAGTTATAAAAACCATGGGAGTATTTAAGAAAAAGAAGAAAAAACCTTTCATGGGATTTAGAAATTTTAAAATTTAGTAGATAAAGAATTGCTTAAAATTAAGGTGACGTTAGAAATGGTAAACAAACTATTGATACAAGAACAAAATATTCTTCTAGCCAAAAGGAAAATGGTAGAATATATTTACAGAAGTTCAGTCTTAGAAGGCATAAATGTAACATTTCATGAGACACAGGCTATCTTTGATGGCAAGTCAGTTGAAGGAATAAGCATAGACGACATAAAAAAGATAAATAATCTAAAAAAGGCTTGGATGTTCTTGTTAGAAACCTTGGATAGAATTACAGATTTTGATTATCTAAGCCGGCTGAATATGATAATTGGAAGCGAAGGAAGCATTTATGGCGCTGGGAAAGTAAGAGCATATGATGTGAGGATATCAGGCACAAAGTGGGTACCAAAGATTCCTTTTGAATATGAAATAAGGAACGAAATGGCAGATATTTTAGAAATAACATCTACAACTGAAAGAGCCATCACATTAATGCTCTGGTGCATGCGCAGACAAATATTTATAGATGGCAACAAACGTACTGCGATGATGATAGCAAATAAAGAAATGATAACAAATGGTGCAGGGATAATAAGCATACCGGATGAAAAGATAGAGGACTTTTACAAACTATTGATATCTTTTTACGAGAGCAATGACATGAACGAAATAAAGGAATTCGTATACGAGCATTGTATTGACGGAATCACTGATACTAATATGCAAATCGACGATATCGAGTAAGAAATGATAAGTTTTAATAAGTCATCTGAAAAAGCAAAGCATAAAGATGACTTCACTAAGAAAGTGAGGAAATAAAAATTATGGATCTTGCATTGAAGCAAAGAATAGAACATTTATCAAAAGAAGAACAATTTATTTTAAGAGAGCTTTGCCATATAGCAAAAAATCTTATGAATGAAGCAGTGCACAATGCCCGCCAATGCTATTTTGAAGAAAAGAAAGACCTAGGATATGAAAAAAATTATCTTTTGTTAAAAAACGGTTTAAATTATAAGAAGCTTGATACCAATGTAGCAAATGGAATTATTAAGGAAGTAGACAATTTGTTCAAGAGTTTTTTTAAATCTTTAGAACTTGAAAAGAAAGAAGAGGATTCCATTAACAATTGTCGACTACCAAGTTACTTATCGAAAGACGGTTTTGCCGCACTTATAATAGAACCTATCGAATTAGATGAAAATAAGATAACAGTTCCATATTCAGACACGTTTAAAGAAAGATATAAACCCATCAAGATTAAAATGCCAGACGTTCTCATTGACAAATGCATAAAAAAAGTGAGAATCATTCCAAGATCGAAGGCAAAATTCTTTGAAATTCAGTATATTTATGAAAATCAATGCCTCAAGGAAAGCTCAAATAAGAATCGAGCACTGTCGATTGACCTCGGCATAAACAATCTGGTCACAGCTGTATCAAATGAAGGAAGAAGTTTTATTATCGATGGAAGAAAATTAAAATCTATGAACCAGTGGTTTAACAAAGAGAACAATCGTTTACAGATTATCAAGGATAAACAAAGGATCCAAGAGAAAATGACAAAGAATCAACGGGCACTAATAGAAAAAAGGAATAGACAAATTGGAGATTACATGGTTAAAGCTGCAAAAAAGATCATTGATTATTGCATTTTAAATGAAATTGGGATACTAGTGATAGGTTATGATGAAGCATTTTTAGATGTAAATAGTCAAGATAATTCAGGCTTCTTTAATATTACTTACGGCCAATTATATCTGAGGCTAGAACATCTTTGCAAATTGAATAATATTATATTTGTAAAGCAAGAGGAAAGCTACACATCAACGGCATCATTTTGGGACAAAGATGAAATCCCTGTTTACAGTGCTGACAACAACCAGGAATCGTATAGTTTCAGTGGAGAACGTATAAAGCGAGGCTTGTATAAGACCGCCAATGGGATGTTATTGAATGCCGATTTGAATGGCGCATTAAACATTTTAAAGAAAAGTAACGTTGTGAGCTTAGATACTCTATACGGTAGGGGCGAAGTGGATACGCCCGTAAGAATAAGGATTGACAAGTGATAAAGACTTGGCATTAAACTTCTTAAATGGATATAATGATATTCTAAAGTTTTCGTAAAAAAAATGAAGGCATTCCACTAAAAGATCGAAAAAGAATTAGAAATTTTAGGACTTATTTAGGTTAGATTAAGTTCTGGAAGAGTTGCTATGTAAATTTTATTGAAAATGAAAGCATAGTAATGAAATTTCAAAAGAAAGATGTGGCAAAAATAGCCGCAAATTTAAATTTTTTTATAAGAGGTGAACGTCGTGCCAGTAAAAATTAGATTACGTAGAGTAGGCGCAAAGAAAGCTCCATGTTATCGTATAGTGGTAGCTGATTCAAGATTTCCACGTGATGGGAGATTCATAGAAGAAATAGGATTTTATGATCCAATGAAAGAACCTGCTGTTGTTAAAGTAAATGAAGAAAAGATTAAACAATGGTTGTCCAATGGAGCTCAACCAACTGATACCGTAAAATCTTTACTAAAGAAGAATAATATTATTTAGTTTATAGACGAGGTGTCAAGATTTGAAAGAGTTATTAAAAACAATTGTTACTGCACTGGTAGAGAATCCAGACAAAATAACAGTAGAAGAAGATACATCTTCTGAAGACGGAGTTATATTATATACTTTAAAAGTAGCAGAAAGTGATATGGGAAGAGTTATCGGCAAGCAAGGTCGTATTGCCAAGGCTATAAGAAAAATCATGAGAGCAACTGCTAATAAACAAGGGAAATTAGTTCAGGTTAATATAATTTAAAGAGATTCATAATTTTAGGACTAAAGTAATTAGAATCATAAGAATTATATCAAGAGGACATTATGAATATGATGTATATGTATGAGAAATATGAGCATATTCGGATGCAATTGGAATATATTCATAAGGTTCAGATATATAGCAGCATTGGAAGGGGTTATATTTATTGAAAAAACAATATCTAGAAGTAGGTAAAATTGTCGGGACTCACGGAATAAGAGGGGATATTAAAGTATTCCCCTGGTGCAACGATGCAAATTTTATATGTGAGTTTAAGAAATTGTATCTAGATGATTTAAAAGAGTTAAAAGTATTGTCTTCCAGAGTCCATAAGAACATTTCAATTATAAAAATTGAAGGAATTGATTCTATAAATCAAGCAGAATTATTAAAAAATAAGATATTATATATCAATCGTAATGACGCTAGATTGGAAAAGAATGAATACTTTATACAGGATTTAATTGGAATGAGCGTTTGCAATATAGACAATGGGGAAAAGTACGGTGAATTAACAGATGTAATCAATACTGGTGCTAATGACATATATCAAGTTAAAGGGTTAGATAATGAAAAAGAGTATCTTGTTCCAGTTATTAACGATGTCGTTAAAGAAATAGATACCGATAGAAATGTAATATACATTAGACCAATGAAAGGAATATTTGATGATGCGGATTGATGTGATGACTTTATTTCCAGAAATGTGTGCCAATGTGACTGGTCAAAGTATAATTGGACGTGCGATAAAGAAAGGGATAATAGAGTTGTATTATCATCAGATAAGAGACTACTCAAACGACAAACACAAGCGAGTGGATGACACTCCTTATGGGGGAGGCAACGGCATGTTAATGCAAGCTGAACCTATAGCATGTTGTTTTGAAGATATATGTAAAAAAGTAGGATCTAGACCACACTTTATTTATATGTCACCAAAAGGGGAAGTGCTCAATCAACGAAAAGTTAAAAATATTGTTGAAAATAACAACAATATATCAATCTTATGTGGCCATTACGAAGGCGTAGATGAAAGAGTACTAGAAGAATATGCAGATGAATATATTTCTATAGGTGACTATGTACTTACTGGAGGCGAACTACCAGCTTTAGTTTTTATTGATGCAATAGCAAGGCTTGTACCTGGAGTCCTTTCAAATTCTGAATGCTTTGAAGAAGAAAGCCATTACAATGGTATGTTGGAATACCCTCAATATACCAAACCGCAGACATGGAGAGGGAAAGAAGTACCAAGTGTATTATTATCTGGTCACCATGCGAATATAAAAAAATGGCGAGAAGAAAAAGCTTTGGAAGAAACGATGAAGTACAGACCTGACTTAATATTGTAAAAAGATTAAATAGTAAAGTAAATAATAAAGAATTGATAGAAACGACCACGCACACTCGTGACTTTAGTTATGAGTTAGTGGAAGAACCGTAGGAACTACGGGGATAGCTTGGTAAATATCTTTCCGTTAGGAGAGAGTTCCCAAGAACCCTGCGACTTTAGTCGTGGGAGGTTCAGAGAATTAAAGTGGTCTAATGTATAATAACGGTAGGATATGGACAGTCCGAACCTAAAGCCTATTTAGAATATGTATATCCCAGTTCACCAAGAGCTGAGGCTTCTGTTAAATAGTTTACCAGACGTATGGCATAAGGGTTATACGTTGCATTGGTCAGCATGATAAATTGCAGCAATCGTATGATAATAGTAAGAAAAAAATATGCATTGTCTAGCACCTTTTTACTTATATATAATACTATTTTATACGATTGAATTACTGGTAGACTACAAAATAGGAATTTCTTAATTGAAATTAAGAAAAGTCTACAATTATCTTATAATTAGGGGAGAATCATTTATGTTCGTTAAAGATATAACGGTAAAAAATCAAGTTGGATTACATGCTCGTCCTGCTACATTTTTCATTCAAAAAGCAAATGAATTCAAATCTTCTATCTGGGTAGAGAAAGAAGAGAGAAGAGTAAATGCAAAGAGTTTATTGGGAGTACTTTCATTAGGGATAGTAGGGAATACAAGTATCAGAGTTATAGCTGATGGTCCTGATGAGAAAGAAGCTGTATCAGCTTTGGAAGAATTGATTAACTCAGGTTTCGATTATGTAAACAAAACTCAGACTCAGTCAAGAGTTTATGGAGGAACTGCTTTCAGAAGCGAAGGACCAAGAGGCCCTGTTTATCCTAGTGATAAACCAATGGATTCAGTTTCTTCTCAATTCTCAAATGAAATGAATAATCCTAATTCAATTATTTAATATTTTTTTAAAAAGGCTCTCGTAGATTCTAACGAGGGCCTATTTTTTTAATCATTTTTAATCATTTTTAATCATTTTTAATTATTATTCTCATGCTCTATGATTTTAATATTGTCGCAGTTCAAACCAGTTTGACCAAGAATTATATCTTTTATTATCACAGCTGAATTCTCGTCTAACTTTTTGTTAGCGATTATCACGCTGCACTCATCATTTTGTATCATAACCATTACATTTTCAAAGCCTTTGGCTTTTATCAGATTCTCAATATTAGTTTCTCTTTGAATGTTGTCAGTAATTTTCGATATAATCTTTAAAGCTTCATTCTTAATTTCATCACTGGAATTTACATCTCCTAAAGAATTCTTAGCCTTTTCCAATGCTTCGTCTCTAGCCTTATTCCTATTCATTTGAGCTTGAGAAAAATAATCTTCTTTTTCATTCTCGCTGCCTGATGAAGCATTATTTTCTTCATTATTAGAAGGTTCTATGTAATTGTTAACATATTTCGCTTCTCCAAGATGTTTATTGCCCTCGTCCATAGAGGTTGTAGTTATTAAAGACTTATTATCAGAGAATTGCCAATTAAGATAAACAGCGGCACCCAAAGCTAATATTAAAGCAGATAAAACTAATTGTCTCTTTCCAAATTTCATGATATATAGTCCTCCAAGTCAATAAAATTTTACTTATGTCGATTTTTTTCATTTTGCGGTGATGATTTCGTTACAAATACGTGATTGCTGGTAACATTTAATGCAATTGTTATGGCATTTGTTATCCTTTCTTGAACCTTTGGATCATTTCCGCCGTCACATATAACTACCACTCCACGAATTTTTGGCTTTTTCTCTGTTACCACTAAGGCTTTTTCAGTTCCGTCTTTATTTTTGACTTTAATATATCTTTTCTCACTATCCCCACTTTTTTGCACTTTAGTTGTCTTACCATCGCATATGTCTTTAGCTTTTTGATTATTCTTTCTTTCCTCGGTTGCATATACTATTTCACCATCACTTTCTATAGTCACTAACACGTCACAATTGCCAGCTCCATCTATCTTAGAGATAATATTTTTTATATTTTGTTCAAGCTTAGCTACATAATGTTGTTGATTTTCAATAGAGTGCGAAGTTTTTTCATCAGATATCTTTTGATTATTAAATAAAGTAGAAATAAATATCAATATTATACCAATTATCCCGGCAATCACAATAATATTTTTCTTGTTATATTTCCTTAATATAGCGCTCAAATCCAAATCAATCTATCTCCTTAAGTTCAACATTCTATTATTTCGGATGTCAATCCTATATTCTCATTTATCATTTTCTTAACCTCCTCCTCAAATTTTATATTGTCTTTATCCAGATATATTAGTACCTTTATAATAGATATGCTAGATTTGTCCTCAGTATCCATTATCACATTAATTTTTTTAGCCGTCACATTTATACTATCCAAATGTTTCTTTATAATTGGCAATAGATTTCTTGTCATATTGTCATTTGTCTGTTCACTTATCTTATTCATGAATTGATTATCTTGCTCTCTGCTAACCTTATTCCTGTCTGTTGATAAAAAATCATATATACTTATCTTAGCCATGTTTGATATGGAAAAGACTAAGGTATAAATTATAAACGCACTCATGACAAATTTCACTATTTTCTCCATGTTTCCATTCGGATAAATAAATTCTATTATGCTGCATGCTATCGTTATGATACATATTACTATCCCAAAGTTCCTGATTACATTCAATTTGTCATTCCCCCTGATATAAAAATTAAGGAAGTTGATATTATCATTATAATTGCTGAAGAAAATATGATGGCTATCATTATATTTAAAGACTTTATGATTCCTTTAACCATATTCGATACTTGCGGCAGATCAAATATGCTTCCTATTATCACGCACACATTTAAAGATAGGCTCCACATAGAACATTCTATTACAATTGGAAGAAAAATAAATAAAATAGCAACTATTCCGAAGGCCCCAATGCTGGATTTAAGTAAATTTACATATCCATAAACAGTCGAGAAAGCCCCGCTTACAGCAGACCCAACGACCGGTATAAGACTCCCAATCATCGCTTTAACAGCCTTTTGACCAATGCTATCTGCGGATGAAGAAATTATGTTTTGCAACGTCAAGATTATAGAAAATATAGATACTATAGCGACTAACAACTTATTTATAATTTTATAGGACACGTCAGGAATACGAGATAAATTTAATCTGGGCGAAATAGAAGAGACAATATTGATAGCCAGAATGATATATACTAAGGGAATTATGAACTCGCTTGATAATTTAAACAAAACTTCATTAAAAGTCATCATAGTGGTCTGATAAGCAATCGACGATAAGGCTTGACCAGTCGAAGCCATTACGCATGATATTATCGGAATGTAAGAAAGCATGAAAGTAGAAGAATATTTTAAGACATTGCCAGCATTTGAAAGACATTTGACAACAGGATTCACGATTGATATACATATGCATAAGCTACTGACAGCATTTATCAAGCCACTCAATGGTTTAGAAGAGAAAGAATCTTTAAAACTATCCATAAGGGCACACAACAAGATAATACCTAGACAGACAGATATAGCACGAAGAGGCTTTCTGATATAAATAGAAGACAACTTTGTTACCTCAGACAGTATTTTGTCTATACTTATATTGGACAAACTCTTCCAATCTAGATCCACAACTCCTAAGTTGTCAAGGGATTCTCTTACATTATTAGGGAGATCATTGAATAATTGTACGGCACCACTGGCATCAAGTTGCTCGTTGTAAACATCTGCAT
This sequence comes from uncultured Eubacteriales bacterium, assembly GCA_934489735.1. Classification (GTDB taxonomy): domain Bacteria; phylum Bacillota; class Clostridia; order Oscillospirales; family Acutalibacteraceae; genus CAKSSR01. The sequence goes on from CAKSSR010000011.1 coordinate 47,204, forward strand.
TAGCATTGATGACAAAAAGTGAAAAGATTAATAAAATAATTAAAAATAGAAGTTTACTTTTATACATAGCTTATCCTTTTATAAGATCCAAAGTTATACGAATTATCTCTTCAAAAAGTGGCAAAGAGATCATTATTATAGATAACTTACCAATCAGTTCTACTCTAGATGACATGGCTGACTCTCCTGCATCATGACATAAGTCAGAAACAAATTGAGTTAAGAAACAAATTCCTAGAGTTTTGAAAATTATTAAGCAATATTCTTGAGGAAGATTACTTATATTTATGATGTCTTTGACTTTATATATCGCTGGGACAATATTGTTCACAATAAAGAAAATTAAAATGATTCCAACTAGAATACTTATTACCAAAGCATATTCAGGAACATACTTTTTTAACATAGAACTCATAATTATTGAGATGACAGTTACTCCAAGTATAGCTAATATGTTCACAAATAATGGCCTCCTAAGATTTTTTTAAAGTCCGAAGATAGATTTTACCGTTCTAAATAAAATATCAATCTCTTTAACTATTATCATTAAAACAACTATTAAGCCTGCTAAAGTAGTTAACATAGCCTGCTCTTCTCTTCCTGACCTTATCAAAAGCTGATTTAAGACAGAAACTATTATACCTATGGCAGCAATTTTAAATATTAGATCTATATTCACAAACGAACCTCTTTTCACAAATAATCTATAATCTTGTCCTAATGTAATAATACTTAAGGGGAAAAGGAAATATTCCAAAAATATTAACTGATATAGATAAAAAAAGCCGATTCAAGGAACTAAGTCCCATGAATCGGTATAAGATTATATAAAAACTAAAAAGGATTACTATCAGTCACCACAAGACTCGCTAAGACTTGAAGAACTAGGATCAAAGTCAAAATCATGTATAGCTTCCTTAACCTCTTCTGGTAAAAAGTCAGGACTAAAGTGCATTTCTCTAGAAATATCTGACGAATTCATAATGCAATCTTTATGAACTTGATAGAAATCACCATCACGGCCTTTAACAGAGCAAACAAAATCATCATTTTTTAAAGAACTAAGAGGCTTTCCACAAACAGAACAATCAGTATCTTGTATTTCTTCACCTTCGACTTTATATTTTTTTAAAAAATCTACTATTACTTTAGCACCTTCTTCTCTAGCGCCTTCTATTTCTTCTTTGGTCATCATAACAAAACAACTCCTTTTAAAATATAATAATGAACTGTAAAGCAATATATATCTAAAGTTCACAATATAATTATAACATTCTAGAATCCATTTGTCAAGATTTGCATTAATCAACAAGAATGCATGGATATATAAGCAAAATTATAATAATTGAAAAAAATAATTATAAATGCTAATATAATATATAATAAAAAAAATATAAACTTGAAAGGAGCAGATAATAAAAATGTTAGAAATCGTTAACTTGACAAAGAAATATGGAAAAGATAAAGAAGCAGTTAAGAACTTGAGCATCAAGGTTGAACCAGGTGACTTGTATGGATTTATCGGACATAATGGGGCAGGAAAGACTACCACGATAAAATCTATAGCCGGGATACTAGACTTTGACGAAGGAGATATATTAATAGACTCTTTATCAATAAAAAAGGATCCCCAGTCATGCAAAAGTAAGATAGCTTATATCCCTGACAACCCAGATATATACGATTACTTGACAGGATCACAATATCTGAATTTCATATGTGATATATTTGAAGTAATGAAGGATCAAAGAGAAAGTCTTATAGAGAAATATGCAAGCATTTTTAAGATAAATGCAAGCTTAGGGAAGATTATATCATCATATTCTCATGGAATGAAACAAAAATTAGCTCTAATATCAGCATTAGTACACAGTCCAGATATACTTGTATTAGACGAGCCTTTTGTCGGACTTGACCCAGAGGCTTCACATAGTTTAAAAGAGATAATGAAGAGTTTATGCAAGAAAGGAAAATCTATCTTTTTTTCGACGCACATATTAGAAGTTGCAGAAAAATTATGTAACAAGATAGGAATAATTAGAAACGGAGAACTAATTGTATCGGGAGCGACAAAAGATATAGTAGGAAATAAAGGCTTGGAGGAAGTTTTTATGGAGGTGATGGAATGATAAAGAAAGCAATAAGACTATTTCGAGTCGAAATGAAGGATATCTTAGGAATAAATAAAATAATTCATTCTGATAAAGACTTTAAGTTACTAAGAATTATTGGACTGCTTGTATGTCTATTAATATTTTCTCTCATTTCTTGCGCTCTGTCATACGGATACTACAGGTCCCTTGCCCCTTCGTTATATATCAATGGCCATATTGATCAAGTCTTAACAATTGCCTTTGCTTCCTCTTGTCTTGTCTTATTTACGACTAATATTTCTAAGGCTGCCATGAGTCTCTTCTCATATAAGGATTATGACATTCTCATGTCTCTTCCAATAAAGCTGAGTTCAGTAATATTAAGCAAGATGACAATATTATATACCGTCAATCTTCTGTCCCTGGCCACATTTATTATTCCCTCATTGATAGTCTATTGTCATTATGTTTATGTAAAGGCAGAGTTCTTCTTGACATTTGGTATCTTAATGCTATTTATTCCAATCATTCCATTAACTCTTTCTACTATTGTCTCTATCATAGTATCTTTCTTATCGTATAATTTAAAAAATAGAAAGATTTTTAATACATTGGTCACATTTTTGCTTATCGCTTTCTTATTGTTCGTATCAAATTTAATACTTCGGCCTGATTTTATTGATAAAAGTGTTGTTTCCAATATAATAAATGTCTCGAATGTATTCCCGTTGTCAATTATATTTACTAAAGCATTGATAGAGCTAAATATTCCTTATATTTTTCTATTTATACTGGCTTCTGCCTCAGTTGAAGTAATATTTATATCCCTCATATATAAACATTATAAAAATCTTCACTTGATCGTTACTACTTATAAGGTTTCGTCATCCGATACAAAGAAAATTAAAAATGAAGTAAGCTCTCGCTTTAAGTCTCTGTTTAAAAGAGAAGTCAAAAGGTATATTGCAGTTCCCTCTTACATGATCAATACAATTATAGGCCCTGTCACATTGATATTAATTTGTGCCTCTTTTGTATTTTTCTTTGACGGATATATTAAAGATAGTTTAAATGCATTCTCAAATTTGCATGTTATCTCTATTAAATCTGTAATTTCTGTAGCTTTTTCTGTAATATGTTGCATTTTCTTAACCACTTCCTGTACAACCAGTTGCTCTATATCAATTGAGGGTAAAAATTATTGGATTTTGCAATCCTCCCCTGTCTCGTATCAAGATATCTTTAATAGTAAGATATTATTGAGCACACTTGTCAACTCTGGCTTAATGGCTGTCATAGATTTACTATTTTCTATCGCCTTCAGGTTGAATTTTCTTGACATAATCTATTCTATTGTCATCCAATTCTCATTTATTTTATTTACTTCTGTCCTTGGGATATTAGTTAATCTTAAACTGCCTAAAATGGAGTGGCAAAATGAATCCGTTGTCGTCAAACAAAGTGCTTCTGTCTTAGTAAGTATACTATTAAGCTTGCTTGGATTAGTAATTAACTTAGTTTCTATAGTAATATTCTTCTTTTCCTTAGTATTTAGTGGCTTTTCGGTAAAAAATTCCGTCCCATTGTCAATTTTTATATCATCATTCATTATATTATTAATAACTTTCTTATTATACAAATATATTTTAAAACATCCTAAGCTAAGACAAGTCTAGGTAAAGATTTTTAAGATCATTGCTGCAAAAAAGTGATGATCTTTTATTTATGCATAAGTTTAAGTTGTCTAGAATACATTTATTTTATAACGATTAGTAATTTTCTTTGCCTTAATTTACGAAAGGACTGACTCAAACATATGGATTATACTATACAAAAAGAAAATATATTATCAGAAGACAAAATTTCTAATTTATGCAAGGAACAGCCAGTAGATCTTAACTTTTCTCTACCAGATTATTGTCCGGACATACAAAAAATATTAAAATGCATAGTAATTCCAAGCATTACGTCTAAGAACATAACATCAGGGAGGTTAGACATAGATGGAATTATCAACGTTCAGTTTATGTATCTAGACGCTGACAAGAAACAAGTTAGACATTTTGACAACATTTCCCCTTTCTCTTGTACAATTGATATAGGAGAAGTCGATCTAAGTTCAATAGCATTCACAGAGATCAAGACAGAATATATGAATTGTCATGCAACTAGTCCAAGAAAGATTGACATCCATGGAGCATTTTCTATCTGTACGACGATAATATCAAGATCCAATAAAGAAATATCAAGTAATATAGAAGAAAATGATATAGCCGTCAAGAAAATGTCATTACCGATCAGCACTTTAACAGGGATGTCTCAGCAACAGTTTTCGATAAATGAGATACTTGAAGCGAACAAAAGCAAACCAATGATAAGATCTATTGTCAAGTCAGATATAAATGCAGTAATCAATGATTGCAAGCTATTAAATGACAAAGCCATAATAAAAGGTGACGTATTTATTAAAATTCTTTACGACAGCGTCAACCCAGACAATGAACTTGAAACAATAGAATATACGATACCAATCAGTCAGATAATAGATGTCTTAGGGAGCAGTGACGATGACATATGCGATGTAGACTTAGATATACTAGAAGATGAATTTAGAATAAAATCAAATAATTCTGAAGACGAAAACTTAATCGAAGTCAACTTAAAATTATGCGCAAGTGTGTTATCATATAGAGAAAATGAGATAGAATTTATAACAGATGCATATTCTACTAACTATGAATTAAATTTAAATAAAGACAAGGTCAACTTTAATCATATTGAGGATTTCGTAACTGAGTCATATATTGACAAAAGTACGATAGAAGTAGAGCCTTCTATGTCATTGGCAAAAATAATTGACATATGGGACGAAGGGATTGACCTTTCCTCGAAAATAGAAGACGAGAAATTAAAATTTTCAGGAAAAATCAATGCTTGCATATTAAGCATTAATAACGAAGGAGTCCCAGAATATACTGAAAAACCAATAAACTTTGAATATATAAGCAATGCGATGGTAGAAAATGATTCCAAGATAGATACCAATGTAAAAATTGTATCGATTGGTTATAGAATAATAGCAAACAATAGCATAGAAATAAAAACGGAATTATTATTTAAGTCAAAAATATCTAGCTCTAAGGAAGTCTTTATGGTAAGCGATATATATGTAGATGAAGATTCACCATATAGTAAGGATGAAGCATCGCTGATAATATATTTTGCAGACAAAGGAGAAGATATATGGGATATAGCTAGGAATTATCATACGACGGCAGATGCTATAAAGGGAGAAAATGAATTAGAAAGCGATGTTATAGAAGAAAACAGTATGATATTAATACCTATGTGAGATAAATTTAAATTAATATAGAAAGGGGCTAGAAAGTATATCATATTCCAACGAAATATGATATATGAACTGAAATATGGAAGAAAGAGACATTTATAAAGATATAGCGAACAGAACTCATGGAGACATATATATAGGAATAGTAGGTCCAGTAAGAACTGGGAAATCAACTTTTATAAAAAAGTTTATGGATACTATAGTAATTCCTAATATTTCAAGTGCATCTCAAAGAGAAAGAGCAATAGACGAACTACCACAATCAGCTGCAGGCAAGACCATAATGACAACTGAACCAAAATTTATTCCAGAAGGTGGAGTAGAAGTAACAATTGATCAGAATGCTAAATTCAAAATGAGAATGATAGACTGCGTAGGATATATAGTACCAAGTGCTTTGGGATATATAGAAGAGAACGAACCAAGAATGGTAATGACGCCTTGGTATGAAGAGACTATCCCATTCAACATGGCAGCTGAGATAGGGACAAAAAAAGTCATCACTGATCACTCGACAATAGGATTGGTTATAACAACAGATGGATCTATTACAGACATTCCAAGGGAAGAATATGAAGAAGCTGAAGAAAGAGTAATAGATGAACTAAAGGATATTAACAAACCATTTGTAATATTATTGAATAGTGCCTACCCCACCTCAGAAGAGACGACCAAAATCGTCAAAGAGATGAATAAAAAATACTCAGTGCCAGTAATTCCTGTAAATTGTCTTGATATGTCAGAAAAAGAGATCAAAGATATAATATCGACCATACTATTTGAATTCCCAGTTAAAGAAATAAAGATAAATATGCCAAAATGGTTGACTAATTTAGAGAAAAGTCATTGGTTGAGGTCAGATATTTATTCCGACATCAATAAATCAGCACGCAAAGTGGATAAAATAAGAAAGATTAAAAATATAGTCGATGACATGTCTAAATCAAAATATATAAATAAGGCTGACATATTATCGCTCGATTTAGGAAAAGGTCACGCTAGGATTAACATAGAATTGGATCCGACGTTATTTTATAAGATTTTAGGAGAAAAAACTAATATCGATATAAAAGACGAAGGAGATTTATTGGAATGTATGATGAATTTGTCTAAAATAAAAGACAAATATGATAAAATAAGCAGCGCATATGATGAAGTTAATGAGACTGGCTACGGAATTGTTATGCCATCTATAGAACAATTGACTTTGGAAGAGCCTGAAATAATAAAGCAAGGGGGGAAATATGGCATAAGATTAAAAGCAGCAGCACCATCAATACATATGATGAAGACTCAAATTACTACAGAAGTGACGCCTATAGTTGGATCGGAACAGCAATCTGAAGAGTTAGTTAATTATATGTTGAAAGAATTTGAAGAAGATCCAACTAAGATATGGGAATCGAATATATTTGGTAAGTCTTTGCATGAATTGGTCAATGAAGGATTGCATAACAAATTATACAGAATGCCATACGATGCTAGAAACAAAGTAACAGAAACTATAGAACGAATTATAAATGACGGCTGTAATGGACTTATTTGCATAATATTATAAAAGTGGTGATAAAGTAGTGACTTCTAAACAAATACTAATAGCAATTGTTTCAATATGCATCATGCTTTTACCAAAAATTAAGTCGGACTCACTGTCAGATGAAGAAATCTCTGCACCAAGTGCTATTCTAGTAGAACAAAGCTCAGGCAAAGTGCTTTATGAAAAGAATATACATGACAAGAAACCATTGGCTTCTATTACAAAAGTTATGACTTTATTATTGGTAATGGAAGCAATAGACAATGGAAAGATATCTCTTGACGATATGGTGACTACAAGCGAACATGCTGCATCTATGACGGGATCTCATATCTGGTTGAAAGAATCTGAACAAATGAGCGTAAATGATCTAATAAAAGCTACAGTAGTAGTATCAGCTAACGACGCTGCTGTCTCATTGGCTGAACATGTGTCAGGAACTGAAGAGGCATTTGTGGAAGAAATGAATAAAAGAGCAAATGAATTAGAAATGAAAGACACTTTGTTTAAAAATTGTAACGGTCTGGATATAGATGGCCATGTCAGTAGCGTGTATGATATATCAATTATGTCAAGAGAATTGCTAAAGCATAAGGAAATATTAAAATATACTTCCATTTGGATGGATTATTTGAGAGACGGTAAGACTCAATTGGTTAGTACTAATAAATTATTGAGAACTTATAAGGGAATTACTGGCCTGAAGACAGGAACTACAAGCATCGCTAAGAGTTGTATGTCGGCTTCAGCTACACGTGATGGAATGAGCCTTGTCAGCGTAGTCTTGGCTAGCCCAACTACTAAAGAAAGATTTAAAGATTCAGCAACTTTGTTAGACTTCGGCTTCGCTAATTATATAATATTTCACCCATCAGAAAAGGCAATTGAAAATCCTTATATAAAAGTGACACATGGAATGCAAACAGATGTTGGGACGTTTGTAGACATTAACAACGATATTTTGATCCAAAAAGGAAAAGAAAAGAATATTAAGTATATGGTCGAAACAACTCCTGAACTTCAGGCACCTATCGATAAAGGGCAAGTAGTAGGTAAGTTGACTTTTTTAATAGATGAAGAACCAATTGCTAATTTTGATATAAGAACGTCATCATCTGTTGATAAGATCACATTCGGAACGTCATTCGGTTTACTATTGAATAAGTTTTTCTCAATGTAAGTAGGATAGTCTTAGAAAATTCTAGGACTATCCTTAATCTTTTTATGATTCTATTAAAAAAAGATATCCGAGGGTAACTCTTCCTTAAGCATCCCTCAGACATTCTTTTACGACTGCTTCTACAATCACATATATCTAACGTACCTCTGTTAGAGGATCATATTTCTTTCCATTCATTCTGGTTTCAAAATGTAAATGTGGTCCTGTTGAAAATCCAGTATTTCCTACATTCCCTATTTGTTGCCCTTTAGCTACGGTTTGGCCCACTGTAACACGCTTGAGACTTAAATGCCCATATAAAGTTGACCTTCCATTTCCATGGTCTATGACAATGAAGTTCCCATATCCGCCACCCCATGGAGTATCGTTGACTTTTATTATTACTCCACTGTCAGCAGCTACAACACTCGCACCATATATGCCACGTCCTGCTATGTCTATAGCTCCATGCATTCTTCCGCCTCTGTTAACTGTGTCAGTAAAATTCGAAGATATATAATGAAAGTTCGGTACAGGCCACATATATCTTCCAGTTCCCTTGGCTACGTTGTTATGTACTCTATTTGGGTTCTGTCCGCGTACTCTATTTTGGTTCTGTCTGCGTCGTTTCTCTTCTAATTCTCTTTGACGTCTATAATATTCTTCTATTTCTCTATTTATCTTATTATATTCTTTATCGCTTTGATCAATCTCATCCTGAATCTTTACAGCTTGATCTTTAGATTCTTTTATTAATAACTCATTTTCATCAATAAGTTTTTCTAATTCAGCCTTTTTATTCTCTCTTGTCAATACTTCTTTTCTCATACGGCTCTGAGAGTCTTCTATATCTTTCTTTTGTCTTTCTATTGTATCTTTGTCTTCCTTTAATTTAGATATAATTTTATTGTCTTTTTCTGACATGCATTGAGCTATTTCCATTCTATCAAAGAAATCTAAAAAGTCTTTAGTTCCCAGCACAATATCAATTGCCTCTACTTTGTTTCCCATATACGAAGCTCTTAATCTCTTCATGATTATCGATACATCTGTTGATATTTGGTTCTGCTTTTCATCTATCAATTGTTTCTGATCTTTTATTTTTACATCCAAGTCATTTATAACTTCATTACTTACATCTATATCTTTTTTAACCGATTCTATCTGCTCACTTAGTTCTTTCTTCCTTTTTTCTCGAGATTCTATTGTGCCCTTCACTGTATGTAAATCTTTTCTTAGCGAGTCTTTCTTCTGAGTCAATTCTCTTTGTCTTCTTCTTGATATTTCTATCCCCTCTGTAATACTCACATCACTACTTCTCGCATATGATTTCAAATGATTAAAATTACATATATCCGATATAAAAATCATTGATAATATGATACAACCAATCTTTTTTAGATTACTACCTAACAATATTCTCTCCCTCTTTTCTTAAATATCTGGTAATGGATACTACTCCCCCCATTAATCCAAATATTATTCCCATTAGACAAAATATGATAATTACCGGTAAAATAACTGAATTGAATGGAATTGCTGAAATAGACATAACCTTTTTCAAGTTATCTATTATGATATTGTAAATAAGCATTAACAGTCCACTAGAGATCAATGCCGATACTAGCCCTATTATAATTCCCTCTATTATAAATGGTATTCTAATAAATCCGTTTGTTGCTCCTATTGATTTCATTATATTTATTTCTAATCGTCTGTTATACATTGTAATCTTAACAGTGTTCGATATTATAAATAATGATACTACTCCCAATATTGATACAAAACTTATCCCAGATAAAGTTATCAAATGGCTTAGTTTATTTAGTTTTCTAACTGTGTCAATCCTATCTCCTACTTTGTCGACTCCATGTATATTCTTAATTGTTTCTATTGTTTCCTCGTAACTATTTAAGTCCTTTAAAGAAACTCTAAAAACATCTGGTAAAGAATTCTCTTGACCCTCTAATAAAGAAAATGCTGAACCTAATTTTTCTTTATATTCTGATAATGCTTCGTCTTTCGAATAGAAGTCACATGTTGCTACATTATCCATATTTCTAATTTCTTCTTCTAAATTTTGAACTTCAGTTGGATTTAGTTCATCACTTATAAAAACGTTCACGCTATTTCGTTGCCCTATGGATTTTATAATCTCTTCTAAGTTTAATGAAGCAAGTCCAGCTATACCAGTGAGCAATAAACATATCATAAGAACGCAAGAAGATGCTATCGACATCATTCTATTTGTCCAAACATTTCTTATTCCTTCTCTTAAAAAGTATTTGGAAGTACCTACTCCTGTCATTTAGCACTGTATCGTTATAGAAAACTCTTGCCTTTTATCGTTCCTATAACGCATCCTCCTCTCTTTTTTTTCAAAATTTTTCTCAATTTGCAAAATCCTATTGATTAATTATATAAAGCTCTCATTACTAATTAATTGATTGCTTCTTCATACATATATACATTTTTCTCTTCTCTCATTGGAAAATCTCTCTTGACCATACCTTCTCCTATTTCAACTATTCTATAATTGAACTTTTTTACTAAAGTATGCTCATGCGTAACCATTAATACAGTAGTTCCATTTTCATTTATCTTTTTCAATAGCTCTACTATTTCTAATGACATGGATGGGTCTACATTACCAGTCGGTTCGTCTGCTATAATCAATTCTGGATTGTTTATTATTGCCCTCGCAAGTCCTACTCTTTGTTGCTCTCCACCTGAAAGCTCTTTTGGATATCGTCTCGCTTTGTTTTGAAGACCAACTAAGTTTAAAATAAGAGGAACTCTTCTTCTTATTTCTCTTTCTCTTGCTCCTACTATATGCATTGCAAATGCTACGTTATCATAGACAGTCATTTTGTCTATAAGTCTAAAATCCTGAAAGACTATACCCATCTTTCTTCTAAAATAAGGGACTTCTCGCTTTTTCATCTTAGATAAATCTTTCCCGCCTACTATCAGTTTCCCAGAAGTTACATCTTCTTCTTTAACTATTAGCTTTAGAAAGGTACTTTTTCCTGCCCCTGAGCTTCCAACTACAAAAACAAACTCTCCATCTTCTATTTTTAAATTAAAGTTCTTTAAAGCTTCTGTTCCATTTTTGTAGGTTTTGCAGACATCTATAAATTCTATCATAAATTTTCTTCCCATTCCTGACTTGAAGTTTATTTAATCTATAATATCCCGACATTTGTTACTAATATGTGCTTGACATTTTGCTGTCTAAAGATTAAAAATGTCGGGCATAATCTTAATTCTGCTTATCAATATTAATATTTAACAGGATTAGCTGAAAGATATTTCTTAACCATCAAAGCAACCTTAAATACTATTGCATCTTCAAACTCTCTCAAATCCAAACCTGTAAGTTTCTTAATCTTTTCTAGTCTGTAAACGAGTGTGTTTCTATGAACAAACAACTTTCTTGATGTTTCTGAAACGTTTAAGTTATTTTCAAAGAACTTTTGAATTGTAAATAAAGTAGCTGGATCTAAAGACTCAATTGATCCTTTCTTGAATACTTCTTTCAAGAACATTTCGCAAAGAGTTGTTGGCAATTGATAAACCAATCTAGCAATTCCTAAGTTTCCGTAGCTAACTATTACTTTTTCGGTATCAAATACTTTACCAACTTCTAGAGATACTTGAGCTTCTTTAAATGAACGAGCCAAATCCTTAATACTATTTACGATTGTACCAATTCCCACTACACAATTAGCATAAAATTCTCCAGATAAGGTATCCACTATTGATGAAGCAAGCTTTTCTAGGTCGTCCAAAGATATTCCTGCCTTAACTTCTTTAACCAAAACTATGTCAGATTCACTAATACTTATAACAAAGTCCTTAGTTTTATCTGGGAACAAGCTCTGGATTATATCAAATGATGAAACATCTACATTCGACATGATCTTAATGAACATACAAACTCTACTAACTTCTGAATTAAATCTCAATTCTCTAGCCTTTAGGTAGATATCTCCTGGCAAAATGTTGTCTAAGATAACATTTTTAATAAAGTTATTTCTGTCATACTTTTCGTCATAATATTGTTTAATGCTGTTCATAGATACCGATAAAATCATTGTATATTTTCTAGCCATTTCGTCATCGCCTTGAACAAAGACAGCATATTCTGATCTTGCTCCGTTACCAAATGGTCTATATGTATAACCGTTTACTGTAAAAGTATCTGCTGACATCATATAATCGAAGCCAATGTTTTCTTTAGCTTCTCCCACTTTTCCAATATCGCTGCAAGCAATTACCACAGCTGATTCATCAATAACTCCTATAGTTCTATCGATAGCATCTTTCATTTGATAAATAGCATTTTGAAATAATTTGTTTGATGACATAAAGAAATTCCTCTCAATTCTTAATTAATTTTAAAATTTTTTTAACTTAACTGAACCTCCCACGACTAAAGTCGCAGGGTTCTTGGGAACTCTCTCCTAACGGAAAGATATTTACCAAGCTATCCCCGTAGTTCCTACGGTTCTTCCACTAACTCATGACTAAAGTCACGAGTGTGCGTGGTCGTTTCTATCAAGTCGTAACATTTTCTTGCAATATTCTTAGACTTTTCTCCCAAATACATAGGATTATCGATACATCTCCGGGGGATTGACGACACCCGCTTTTTTGATTCTACCGGAACACATCCAGCAGAAATATATTTACTTATTTTCGCACACCAAGTCCTAGGTTTACATTCATTGAAGCGCATAAATGTTTCGGAAAATTGTAGACACATGGCATCAATGCGGATATCATTTTTTTAAGACATCCGCAACAATTGCAAAATTTGCTTACATTTTACAGAATGTCTGTGTCTACAAGTACATTTTTTAAAGAAAGATAATGACATTTGCTTTCTTTTTCTAGATCTTAGAAGCATCTATGCTGATAATTAGATAAACTATACATACTATTATAACTAATAATTTTAAAAAATGCAACAAAAAAACGAAAAAAACTCTATTTTATTTTCAATCCATCTATCATTTTCTACCTTTTGTATATATTCTTTAAATCAAATTTCATATTTTTTATTTACCAGGTAACTCTAGCTGGAAAAAAATTGAGATAATCGCATGAAATAAGTTCAAAATCTATTCCTTTGTACTTACCTTGCATAACATTTCCGTTCATATCTTTCCCATGAATATGTCCAAAATAACATTTTTTGATATCATTCTGCTTTAGTATATCCAAAAATTCATTACATTCTCTATTCTTATATACTGGCGGATAATGTAGAAATACTATGCAATTGTCTGATAGTTTCTTCCCTTCTTCGATTGATCTTTGCAATCTCATTGTTTCTCTTTTAAGTACCTTTAAATTTTCCTGACTATCTGCTGGAAAAGGCCACCCCCTGGTTCCGCATATAGCCATTCCGTCAACAAAATACGAATTATTAAATAAGATAGACAAGGTATTGAATTCATTTTCTTCAAAGAATTTCTTCATTTTGTTAGCAGTTGTCCACCAATAATCATGATTTCCTCTTGAAATAATCTTTTTTCCAGGCAATTCATTTATAAATTTAAAGTCTTCAATTGTATCTTCTAAACTCATTCCCCACGAGATGTCGCCAGAGATCACCACAGTGTCATCTTCTTTCACTATTTTAGTCCAATTGTCTTTAATTTTCACAGTGTAGTTTTCCCAGCCATTAAAAATATCCATTTCTTTATTATTGCCAAATGACAAATGTAAATCAGCAATAGCAAAAACCCCCATATGCTTCCTTTCCACTAGCACAAGTTATACTTTTCAAAAAAATCATAACTATTTTTAAAAAATAGCTTATCAATAAGTTCTTCACTATAATTATGCCTTAACAAGTATTCATAAAATCTTTCTATATCTCTCAAATTGCTTAAATCTTTTATCGTTTTGCATCCGTCGAAGTCGCTGCCTATAGCAACAGTGTCCTCTCCCTTTAATGATAAAAAGTGTTCCAAATGCTTCATTAATTCATCGAATCCCGCATCTTCCTTTTCACTTACAAATTCTTTACAGAAGTTAAGTCCTACTAATCCTTGTCTATTTTTGATTGCCAAAAACTGATCATCGGTAAGATTTCTCTTATTTGGGCAAACACTTCGTGAATTAGAGTGACTTGCCACAAATGGTTTCTCGGTTACGTCAAACACATTCCAAAATAGCCTTTCACTTGCGTGAGAAATATCAACTATAATCTTATTATACTCCATTAATTTTACTGCTTGCTTACCAAATCTACTCAAGCCCTTTGCATTTTCAACTAGTATTCCATCCCCTATCTCTGAGGATCCATTCCAGGTCAAGGTAACCATCTTTACTCCCAATCTTTTTAGCAAATCAATGTTATCTAGATCATCTCCAATTGCTGCACTTCCTTCAACTGTAAATATACCTGCACACTTTTTTGCCTTAAGAGCCTTTTTGATATCTCCCTCATCCTTACAAAGGAACATTGACCTACCATTTAATATGTATTCTCTTATCAATTTAGCATAAGAAGATTTAAGTAATTCTAATGCCTTCCTACCTCTCATTTTATCAGGGATCCATATAGCAAAGCATTGAACCCATTCAGATATATTTCCCCTCTTATCAAGTGAAACTTGAAGATCATTTTCTCCAAAACCTTTATCATTATTATAACACTCATAAAGTGTATCACAATGCAAATCAAAAAATCTCATATATTTGTACCTCATTAGACATAATGCCCAATGTTCTCCCTTCTTACAATAAACTTTTACTGCCAAATTTCTTTTTTCAAGCCATCATCCAACCAAAATGCATTTGATATATGATTAATATAGACTTTACCTTTTTTATTTATTACTTCCAACACGTCAAATCTTGGTTGTAAATTCTCATGATAATTACTCATAAAGTCCAATGCAGTCTTAATTATTCTAGCCTGTTTCTTCTTTTCTACTGATTCAGCTGGCAATACTACTGAATCGTACTTTCTCATTCGAACCTCAATAAAGATTAAATATTCATCTTTACTTGCTATTATATCCACTTCTCCAAACTCACTGTGAAAATTTGTAGATATAATCTTCATTCCTTTATTAATAACATATTTTTGAGCGATCTTTTCGTAAAAATAACCTTTTTCTAGCATATTCCCAAAAAAAAATTCCTTCCTCAAAAATTCAAGTAATAAACTTAATCTTTTCAATTTTTTAGTTCTCTGCTGAACCTCCCACGACTAAAGTCGCAGGGTTCTTGGGAACTCTCTCCTAACGGAAAGATATTTACCAAGCTATCCCCGTAGTTCCTACGGTTCTTCCACTAACTCATGACTAAAGTCACGAGTGTGCGTGGTCGTTTCTAATCAAAATGAATGGAGTCAACTCATCCGACTGACCTGCGGGGTTGTCTCTTATAAGATCCATTAAATTTTCTTCTGACTCATTGATAGAGTCGCTCTTTCCAAGTATAACGACACTCAAGTCATTTGCATCAACTATCATCGTTTCGATACCCAATTTGTCTTTAATTTCTTTACATACCTTATCAGGTTCTTTTGGATTCAATAATGCTATATCATGATATATATCAAAAGAAGATCCTTTATAAAATCCATCTATTCCATCTATGCCATGGCCTGCAATTTTATAGAAGACTCCCTTTTTGCCGAACAACTTTGTCACTGCTGAGCATATACTTGCCCACAATATCAAAGGCAATCCAGCGATATTTATTGCAAGCTGTAATTTATATGGTTCATCCATTGCTATTCCATGGTTATTAGATGATGCAAATTTTGATAAAAACTTAGCCCAAAAGCCCAATTTTACATCTTTTTTCTCAACTATATTATTCTGGCACATTGATATAACCTTTTCGCTTACAGACAATATATCACCTTCTTTATACAAAGGCGATACATATTTAGACATTATATCAATATACGAATCTCCTCTTTCGATAAAATGTGTCTGAATAGCAAGTCTTTCATATTCTTTGCCATTTACTGATACCTTTTTTCTTATGAAATAGACAATACCATCTTGTTCTCTTTTATCGTCTGGTTTATTTCTAAATCCCAATTTTGCACACTCCTTTCATATTATATTACTATTTGCCTCCGAGTAGTTATCGGAGGCGTCTTTTTTCCAACTTAGATCTTCTTAACTTTGCCCATAACCGACTCAGGTATACCACTTTCATCCATAGATAGTGAGAAATAAAAGTCTATTTGAGTTTTTGTAGTCAATGCCAAAACCTTGTCAATGAACGTTTCTAAATCTTTCATATTATCAGAACAGATTTTCAATACCGAGTCAACCAAGACATCAGTTATGTCATAGTTACCTGCACATAATCCTGATAAGAAGCCATATAAAACATCGTAGCCCTCTATTCCATACTCATCTATGTCTATCAATCTTGCCTCATGAGTAACGTCGTACTTATGATGTGTTCCTTTCTCGAGAGCCACTACATTACCCGTAGATGTTTCTACGCATCTGTTAGTATACTCTATCAACTTCTTAGTCTTTCCTGTCCCTTTTTCTCCTACTATAAAATATATCATTGTTAATCCCTCCGAAATATTATTTTAATATACCGCTTTTTTACTTTTGACTTGCACTACTAATTTGCTTCCAAACGGAAGTAAATTTCACGCATTTCTTGTTCTACGGCTAAATTTCCTGATATATTACTTCTTCATTCTAACTTTTCTCGTACTCATGGTTACAAAAACTCACATTTTCGATTCCCTATGGCGTTCCGTTCATAACATTCGCCTAGTTAATACTAAATTTTACAAGTTCCAACCCGTCACGAGTAAATTATGTCTTATCATTTGTTTACTTTTCCCATAGTATATCATAAAAAATTTATAAAATCAATAATTAATTTAATTTTAATAGCCAGGTTTTTCTAAAAGTTTAAACATATTTTTCTTATATTTTTCTACTCCAGGCTGATTAAACGGATCCACCCCTAATATGTATCCTGAAATAGCGCATGCTTTCTCAAAAAAATATATCATATATCCAAGTTCATGCTCATTTATTTCACTTGATCTTAAAATTATATTAGGTACTCCTCCGTCCGTGTGAGCCATTACGGTCCCTTCAAAAGCTTTCTCATTCACATACGACAACTTTTTATTAGCTAGAAAGTTTAAATTATCTAAATTCTCTTCATCATATGGGATTGTTATCTCTTTTCTTACTTTATCAAATAGTACAACCGTTTCAAATATGTTTCTCGTGCCCTCTTGAATAAACTGTCCTAATGAATGCAAATCGGTTGAAAATATTGCTGAACTAGGATAAATACCCTTCCCATCTTTGCCTTCACTCTCTCCAAACAGTTGCTTCCACCATTCTCCGAAGGTATTAAAGTTTGGCTCATAGCTTACTAAAATTTCTATGCTCTTTCCATTTTGATATAGTAAATTTCTTATTGCTGCATACTTATAGCAATCATTCTTTGACAAGTCTAAATCCATCAAACTTTCTTTAGCCTCTTTGGCTCCAATCATTATCTCATCTATATTGGCTCCTGATACTGCTATTGGCAATAGTCCAACTGCGCTTAAAACTGAATATCTTCCGCCAATATTATCCGGGACTACAAATGTCTCATACCCTTCTCTGTCAGCCAATTCTTTAAGTGTGCCACTACTTTTATCCGTAGTACAATAAATTCTTTCTTTTGCCCCTTCTTTACCATATCTTTTTTCTAAAAGTTCTTTAAAAATCCTAAATGCAATAGCAGGTTCAGTTGTTGTTCCAGATTTAGATATCACATTAATTGATAGATCTTTGTCTTCACAAAGTTCTAATATTTCACTCAATGCTGATGAACTCATATTATTTCCTGCAAAATAGATGTCCGGAGCATCCTTTTTCAATAAATTGTAACCCTGTGAGTTCAAAAACTCAATCGATGCTCTAGCCCCCAGATAAGATCCACCTATTCCTATCACTACTAACGCATCAGAATTTGATCTTATCTTTTGAGATGCTTTCTTTATTCTATCAAATTCTTCTTTGTCATAGTCCTCAGGAAGTGTAAGCCATCCCAGAAATTCACCGTCATTTGAATGTAACTTGTTATGAGCTAATTCTAACTTTGATTTAATTTCCTCGTAATCTTCCAATTTAATAAAATTAGAAAGATTTTTATCATCTAACCTAATCGACAAAAAAATGACCTCCTTTATTCAAGATAGAATCCTATTGTACTACACTTATTATTAATATGCAACAATCTAATCTAATATTTTACAACTCCCATCTAAGAAAAATGGGAGGAGTCTATCACTTTTTCATAATTGATGCATAAATTTTATTTTCTTTGAATCCTTTTTCTCTTAATAGACCTATAGCTTTTGCTTCGTCTGTTATTTCAGTTATATTTCCACTCTGATCCACTTTACAAAGTTTGTTTTCAAGTAGACATGCTTTTTCTTCATCAGAGAATTCATTTACTTTATACAGACGTTCATTCCCTGACTTTACTCCACCAGTATATGGCGTGATGGTTGTAAATCCACCTGATATACCTTCTAAATCGTTGTCTTTTAATTCCATATATAATTCCTCCTCATTATTTATAAACATTTTCTTTAAGTATTATTATCTGATTGATTATTTTTTATTCTTTTTTTCGACTAATTCTAAAGTATCCTTAGCAATTACTAATTCTTCATTCGTCGGTATGACAAACACTTGCACTTTAGAATTACTCGTCGATATCAGTCCGCCTTTTCCAAACCTCATTTCATTATTCAATTTCTCGTCCAATTCAACCCCTAGATAAGTCAAGCCTTTGCAAATGTTCTTTCTATGATTTGGATTGTTTTCTCCTATTCCAGCTGTAAATACTAAGGCATCAAGTCCATTAAGCGCTGCTGTGTATCCTCCAATAAATTTAATTATCTGATACTCAAGCATGTCGTGCGCTAATATAGCTCTTTTATCTCCTTCTTCTGCTGCTAATGAAACGTCTCTGTCATCACTTGAAATCCCTGATATCCCTAACATCCCTGACTTTTTATTTAATAAATCACTCATTTCTTTAGGCGATAGGTTCTCTTTCTCTGCTATAAATGTAACTACCGATGGATCTAGCGTGCCTGTTCTCGTCCCCATCATAAATCCGTCAAGAGGAGTCAAGCCCATGCTGGTATCTATCACCTTTCCGCCATCTATCGCTGTTATTGATGAACCATTTCCTAAATGACAAGTAATCATTTTTAAGTCTTTTATGTCTCTGTTCATTAATCTCGCACATTCCTTGCTAACGTATCTATGCGATGTCCCATGGAATCCATACCTTCTTATTTTATATTTTTCATAATATTCGTATGGGATTGCAAACATGTATGCTTTTTCCGGCATAGTCGAGTGAAAGGCTGTATCAAATACTACTACCTGCGGTACCTCTTTGCCAAACACTTCTAAGCATGCCTTTATCCCTTGTACATGCCCGACATTGTGAAGAGGTGCTAATGGTATCAATGACTCAATCGCTTTCAATACTTCGTCGTCAATTATCACCGATTCCTTAAATAAAGATCCCCCTTGCACTACCCTGTGCCCTATCGCTGATACTTCATTTAAACTTCTTATTACCCCGTACTCACTATCTAGTAACATATTCTTAACTTGCGCAAATGCTACCTTGTGGTTTTCCATGTCTACGTTAAATTTTGTCTTTCTCCCGTCAAATGTCTTATGAGTTATAAACCCTCCGTCAATTCCTATCCTTTCACAATTGCCTTTCGCTAAAATCTTCTCATCTCTCATATCTATTAATTGATATTTAAGTGATGAACTCCCTGCGTTTATTACTAATATTTTCATTTACCTCGACCTTTCTATCTCTTTTTGATATATAATTTTATAATATTATATCAATTTAATCAAGCCTAATTTACTATATTTTTATCGCAGACGGCAACAATAAGCTACTGGCTCATCTATATTTTAATAAAATACATCTCAATTGTAGTTACTTATCAAATTTTTCATCTGCTTCACTCTTCAATACATGCTTAATTATTATATTAATATCCTTCATTTTCGTCTCCTTTTATGCAAATACATACCGCATGGGCTGCGATCCCTTCTCCTGCTCCTGTAAATCCTAGTCTTTCTTCTGTCGTTGCTTTAACGCTTACCTCTTCTTTATTAATTTTACATACCCTCGCTAAATTTTCTCTCATTTTATCAATGTACTCGCTGAGCTTTGGCTTCTGTGCAATTATCGTACTGTCTATGTTCGAAATAAAAAAGTTCTTTCTTTCTAATATTTCTATGACTTGAGATAATAAATCTAAACTGTCTGCCCCCTTAAACTTATCGTCATTGTCAGGGAATATCTTCCCTATGTCTCCTAATGCCAGCGCTCCTAATATCGAATCCATTACCGCATGCACAAGTACATCTGCATCTGAGTGACCTAAAAGTCCTTTATCATATGGTATCTTGATCCCGCCTATAATTAAATCTCTTCCTTCTACTAGTCTATGGACATCGTAGCCATGACCTATTCTAATATTATTCATAAAAATCCCTTCCGTACATTATAAAATCCCACCGCATCCTTAGCAGTGGGTAAATATTTCTTAATTATTCTCAATAACATGCTATCATATCTCAATCAATTTTCAATACTATGTCAAATTCTAATAAAAATTATCAGCAATTCGTCACTTGCTCCCATGCCAATTGAAATACTTTTGCTAATTTTCGTTGACTAAAACCTTCTCTATCTCCCCAATGAAAACTTTATGATAATCTTTCTGAGGATAATTCGTTTCAAGTCCTTTGTCAATAAAACATTTCGGATCCATTTGTTGTTCATATATCTTTTTGCAAATCAATACTAGAGAAGCCTCTGCAAAATATACCGTGTTGCTATCAAAAACGGGCGTCAATTTAGATTCTTTCATCTTGTCGACATCTCGCCCTGAGAATTTCCCGCAGTAGTTTAAAGATTCCCTATATCTTTTATCATAAAATGATAATGCATAATAATCATTGCTTTCTATAAAGTCAATTGTGTACCTCTGTGGTCTGATGAAGGAAAATGTCACATTTTTGTTCCAAAGTACTCCCAATCCTCCCCAGGATGCTGTCATCATATTAAATTTTTCTTCATTTCCTGATGAAATTAACATCCAGTCTTTCCCTATCAAATTCAAAACCTCTGCCATGTCCGTACCTTTGCTTTTTATTTCTTTATCATTTTTATTAATAGATATATCAAATTCCCTAAAAGACATAAAAAAACGACCTCCGAATATAAAATATCATAATATTATATATATTTGATTGTTTATTAACATATTCTACTAATTAATTTCTTTTTCCTTCGCATCAAAATTCTTTATCGAGACTTTATGATTACTATCTGTTTTTAAGTCCGCCTTGTCTGCCTCCACAGTGTCTCCAGTAATATCTCCATTTTCTACTTTGCAGGATATGTCTTTGACCTTTATCGTCCCGTTAAATGCAACATTACCATTCGTTGACTTAATGTCTAAGTTTACATCATTCTTGTAGTCCTGCGGTAATACAATTTCCATCTCTGCTTTGTCTTCGCTAGTCTTTTCTATGTACAGCGTGCCATTCTCTATACGAGACTTAAAAAGTTTGTTAAAATTATTGCCCGCATACTGTACAACGCCTTCATCATAGTTCCTCGAATTCACATTTACTGAAGTATTCTTTGCATTTATGCTTATATTTTCAACTTTGTCTTTACCTACGCTATGTGCGCTATTAACATTATAATTACTACATCCCGATAAAATCATTACCGAAGAAAATACTATCCCTAATAACGATCCAAAATACTTATTGTCTTCCATAATTTTTTAGAAAGTTAAAGCATTTTGCTTACACTTCCCGTCCTCCATTCAAAAAATATTATATATATGTTATTAATTATTCTAAATTTTTCTGCCTGCATATTACTTTTTCCTTTCAGGACGTTGATAAAATTTAAAATAATAAAAGGTGCCACCAATACAATGATGACACCTTCTATGGTGATCCATCGGAGATTCGAACTCCGGACACCTTGATTAAAAGTCAAGTGCTCTGCCAACTGAGCTAATGGATC